>JAGSYW010000090.1 GCA_018262475.1 Burkholderiaceae bacterium
CCAGCGCGTCAGCCAGCACATGCAGGTCGGCATCCGCGCGGTCGAACTGCTGCGGCAGCGAGGCGGCGAGCATCTGCACAGCCGCAAGCTGCGCAGCTTCTCCGAGGTCGCGTTCCGCTAGCTTGCCGCCGCACCGGTGGATTGAATCCAGGTTACGTCAACTGGCGGCACGCACGTCTGCTTCGCCATGCGAGCGATTTTCCCCCAAGTTGTTGGCGGGTTTTGTGTTGCCTGCGGGGATTTCGTTCCGGGCTGGGCGAACCAAGTTAAAAATAACTGACTCGAAGGTCATTTTTAGTCAGTAAGCCCGAAAATTATACTCCGCCCAGTATCTGAAAACAGCCAGTAAATATGTGGCTCAGAAGGGTGTTTTGACTGCATACCCCGCCATTCTGTTCTTGGGTCGGTTCTGGCTGGCGCTGCTGGATTATTCTTCAGCCCGCCACGGCAGTGCGGGCAGACTTGAACAGCCTGGGTTGGCTGGCGCCAGGAGAGTTTTCCAGCGAACCGGATTTGCTGTTGAACAGCGCCGTCACATTTTCAGGCACCATCGGCCGGTGGAAGTAGTAGCCCTGATATTGTGTGCAGCCGTGCGCCTCGAGGAATACCGCTTGCGCCAGGTCTTCAACCCCTTCGGCCAGCACATCAAGTTTGAGCGAATGCGCCATCGCGATGATGGTTGAAACGATTTTGGCATTTTCGCTGTCCTGCGGCAGATTGTGCAGGAACACCTTGTCGATTTTCAGTTCGTCCAGCGGCAACAGCTTGAGCTTGCCCAGCGACGAGTGGCCAGTGCCGAAATCGTCGATTGAAATTTTCACGCCCATGTCCTTGAGCGAGTTCAGGATTGAGATCGCCAGCGATTCTCGCTCCATGATTGCGCTTTCGGTGACTTCGATGGTGAGATTTGTCGGCGCCAATCCGCTGCGTGCCAGCGAAGCGGCGATCGTATCGACCAGTTCCGGTCGCAGTTGGCGCGCCGAAACATTGACCGCGATTTGCATGTCTGGCAGGCCGGCATCCTTCCACGCGCGCGCCTGCTGACAGGCGGTATCGATAACCCAGTCGCCAATCGGGATGATCAAGCCGTTTTCTTCGGCAAACGGGATGAAGCGGTCGGGCGGTATCATCTTGCCGTCGGCGCGCTGCCACCGCAGCAGTGCTTCGACGCCGAAAACGAGCCCGTTCTGGTTGACCTGCGGCTGGTAATGCAGCAGGAATTCGTCCGCATCAAGCGCGCGCCGCAACTGGCCGCCGATTTCCAGACGTTGTTGCGCAGCGGCGGTCAGGTCGGCGGTGTAGAAATGGAACAGCGTACGCCCGCGCTTTTTTGCTTCGTACATCGCGGTGTCGGCATTGCGCATCATCTGCACCGGGTCAATGGCATCGTCGGGAAACAGGCTGATGCCGATGGTTGCGCTGGAATAGACTTCGGCGCCATTGCTCAACTGGAACGGCGTGCACAGCGTATCGAGCAGATAATGCGCATACGTTATCAACGATTCGCGGTCATAGGCATCGAACGTCAGCAGCGCGAATTCGTCGCTGCCTAGTCGTGCGAGGACATCGCTTTCGCGCTTGTGCTTTAACAGCCGTTCGACGATGGACAGCAATAGCGCATCGCCCACCGTATGACCGTAGCAGTCGTTCACGTTCTTGAAGTAGTCGATGTCTAACAGAAACAGCGCCAGCGGCCGGCGTTCGAGCCGCGCCTTTGCCATCATGGCACCCAGCTTTTCCATCAGGGAGAAGCGGTTTGGCAGCTTGGTGAGTGCATCGTGCTTGGCCAGGTATTCATAACGTGCCTGACTGTCCGCCACCAGACGCTCGCTATCCTGCAGTTGACGGTATTCGGTCAGTAGCAGGCGCTGGCGCAGCACCGACAGTGACAAGTTCAGCATACCGGCCGCCAACACCGCATAGCGCACGGCTGGCTGCGTATTCGGCGTCAGCAGCACGACCAGAATCGACAGCGCTGCCAGCATGACGATGAAAAGCGGCAGCATTCGCAGCGTGCCTTCGCACAGGCGGTCGAAACGCGGTGATCTGTCTGGGCGCGTGCGCCACGACATTGCACCAAAAGCGAGCAGCAGCATCGCGGGTGAAAACAGTGCATTGACCAGTCCGCCGTTGGTCAGCGCGTCGTCGAGGGTCAGCGTATTCCACTGCATCCACAGGGCGCCGAGCGTAGCCAGTCCGGCCAGTGTGCAGATCCACGGCCAGTCGGGGCGCATTCTCAGGTGCAGTACCGTCAGCGCGCCGAGGCAGGTTGCAGATAGCAGAAACAGCGGAAAGGCAGTCAACAATAATAGCGTCAGGCCGGTGACTTCGCTGCTGCGCGGCAGGTAAATCGCGAAGATTAATGACAGCAGCAACAGCACCATGCTTGCCAGATCCAGCATTGCCGGACGCATCTGTCGGGTCTCCAGTTGGCCGCGCAAGGCTGTGTAAAGGCCGGCGATGAAGCCCGCGCCCAGCAATACGCTGGCAAAAGCGCTTAACGGGAATGCTTGCTCTGATTCGATGAACTGGCCGAGGCCTGGCAGTTGGCTTAGGTAATGGTATGGATCAGGCAGCGACAGCCAGCCAAGGAGTGCCTCGAAATTCCACATCCATTGCCCAAGGCAAGCCGCAGACAGACCGAGCGCAAACCAGTATCTGGTGCGCTGGTCACGCTGCTTTGTCGCGCCTGCGCCTATCCAGCCCAGAATGGCAGCCGCCGTGAACGATATCGTCCAGTGCAGGTTGTCGAGCAGCAGCAGTCCGCCCTGTTGAGCGAGCACGATCGAACCAAGCAGCAGCACAGCGACCAACACGCAGCTGCCGTAGAAAAGCACGCGGGCGTGGCGAGGTATCATGCGGCCGCCCTGCTTGCAGGTTGGGGTTTTTGAAGACGCTTGATGATAAACATCGTCGCCTTGATGTTGTAAGAAATCATACACATTCGGGAGTTTGTTACAGCAGCTTCCATGCACAGCATAAGCATGATTCAAGCCATGTGCGCGCAATCGGAAAAGTGTTGCTGTGTGGAAACAGTATTGTACAATTTATCCGGGTGGTCGCAAAGCAATGCGCGCAACACATTTTGCATCCTTGCGCGGGAATTGAAATTCTCTGTTCCAGAAAATGGGGCTGGCGATAGGGAGGAGTTTTAACAGATGTTCACCTGAATGCTGCGGAGGGGGGTTTAGGTGATATGCTGCTTGCGAAGTGCAGATAACAACAGTATTGGGGCTGGTCGCGAAAATATGGCTACTGAGGCGCAAAGCAATCTGGATGGTTTACAGGCTGAGCCCCATCCGAATTCAGGCAGACGTTTGCGGGTGTGGATGCGGATAGCGCTGATTGCGTTCAATGTGTTTGCTATTGCTGCTTTCATATCGAGCATGCATGAGTCTTACGGGCAAGATGTCAAAGAGGCCGAGATACAAAGCCAGAACCTGTCGCTGGCGATGGATCTGGCGTTCACCAATGAGTTCGACAAGATCGATCTTTCCTTAAAGACCATAATTGGCATACTCAACTCATCAGGGGGCGTTGGCGCTGAAGCTCGCCGCACGGTTGAAGAACAGTTCCGGATACACAAGAACACTCTCGCCGATTCCAATCACACAATCATCACCGATGCTTCAGGGAAAAGCGTTTTGGCGCTTGGCGCAGGCGGCGAATCCGGCGTGAACATTGGCGACCGCGATTATTTCATCGAATTGAAATCGGGGCGGAAACAGGGGCTTATTGTGAGTCCGCCTCTTGTTAGCCGAATAACCGGCGAAACAGCTTTGGTATTTGCACGCAGTTATTTTGACCATGCGGGGAAATTCGCGGGCGTGATTGCCGTTCATTTGCCTGTTTCCTACTTCGAGAAGGTGCTTGGGGGATTCGATGTCGGCAACAGAGGGGCCCTGGCCATACGTAGCAATGATTTTGAATTGATAGCACGCATTTCGCCGGGGAACGAAAAAAACTCTGCGGAAATAGGCGAGAAGAATGTCAGCTTGTCATTCGCCAAGCTTGTTCAGGAAGGAAAGCAGCGCGCTACCTACCACGCATTGGTGCCGTTTGATCATGTCGAGCGTATCTTTAGCTATCGCCTGCTCAGCATTGTGCCCGTCTATGTATTTGCTGGCATTTCAACACAAGACTATTTGTCAGAATGGCACAGAGCGTTTTGGGTAGACTTGTTTTTTCTCTTGGGGCTATTGACCGTTGCAAATGCATCAGTGATTTTGCTTTATCGCCAATGGCATCGGCAGCGCTTGTACGGGGAGGCGCTGAAAAATAGCCATAGCCAGTTGGCGGCATCACTCAAACAGGTGCTGGAGCAGGATGTCGCGCTCATTGCGGCACAGGACGCGGGAGGGCTTGGAACGTACAAGCTGGATATCCCAACGCGTACCTTCATAATCTCAGCCCATATGAAAATCATTTTGGGCATAGATGATTCTTATCCCAATACTACGGAAGGATGCCGGCAACTGGTGCATCCAGACGATCGGGATGCTGTGGCGCTTTATTTTTGGGAAGATGTAATAGGGAAGGGGGAGTCTTTTGACTGGGAGTGCAGAGTAGTTCGTCCATGCGATGGGGAGGTCATCTGGGTACATGGTTTGGGCAAACTGGAATTTGACCCAGAAGGCAGACCGTTGCGGATGAATGGCACCGTTCAGGATATCAGCAAGCGCAAAGCGAGCGAATCTCGCCTGTATTTATCGCAGCAAGTGTTTCAAAGTGCGCTCGAAGGCATTTTGGTAACGGATACAGCCGGAACCATCGTTGAGGTTAATCCTGCATTCACGCAGATTACCGGCTACTCTTACGATGAAGCAGTCGGCCAGAATCCGCGCATTCTTGGGGCTGGTCTGCACGACGAGACGTTTTATCGCCAATTGTGGCAAAGCATTACCCAGAAAGGGGTTTGGGAAGGAGAATTCACCAACCGCCGCAAGGACGGCCGGGTATATATCCAGAAAAGCCGCATATCCGCCATACGTCGTGGCGGTGTTCTGAATGGATATGCAGCACTCATTTCAGATGTCACGGAGCTTAAAGAAAGCCAGCAGCAAATTGAGCACCTGGCGTATTACGACAAGCTGACCGGCCTTGCCAACCGCGCCCTGCTCGCCGACCGCATACAGCAAGCCATATCCCACGATAAGGGTTTACTGGCAGTGTGTTATATCGATGTCGATGATTTCAAGCCAGTCAATGATGAATGGGGAACTGACATTGGAGATCGTGTGCTGATAGAGGTTGCCCACAGGCTGCAAAATGTGGTGCGTCCCGGAGATATGGTGGCTCGCATGGGTGGGGACGAATTCGTGGTTCTCCTGACAGCGCGCACAAGCCAGCAAGACATCGATGCTGTCACAGACCGGATACTTGCATGTCATGCCGAGCCTTATCTGATTAAACAATTCCGCTGGACGTTGACCATGAGCGTCGGTGTGACCATTTACCCGAACGATTCTGTCAATGATGCCGATACCTTGATTCGCCATGCCGATCAGGCCATGTACGAAGCCAAGCGTAACGGGAAAAACCGTCTTCATTATTACGACCTCGAAAACGATCTGCGGATAAGAGAGTTTCAGCGCCAGTATGCAGACATAGTTGACGCCCTCTCAAGCAAACAGTTCCGCCTTCACTATCAGCCCAAAATTGATATGCGCACTGGCACTGTTGTCGGAGCGGAGGCGCTTATTCGCTGGGAGCACCCGGAGCAAGGGCTTCTTCAGCCAGGTCAGTTTCTGCCTGTTATTGAATCCACGGAGCTGACCTTGCCGGTTGGTGAGTGGGTGCTGCATGAAGTAATGCAGCAGAAGCAGCGGTGGCGTGGCAGCGGCGTTGACATGCCTGTCAGTGTCAACATTTTTGCGCTGCATTTGCAGCGCAGTGACTTTGTCGAACGCCTTGAAAGCATCCTGCGCCTTTATCCGGACATCAACCCGGAGGGCCTGGAACTGGAGATTCTTGAAACGACATCAATGGAAGACCTGGATGAAATTTCCGTGCGCATCAATGCGTGCAAGCGTTTGGGGGTCAGATTCTCGCTGGATGATTTCGGGACTGGGTATTCATCTTTGACCTATTTCAGACAGCTGCCGGTGGATCTGGTGAAGATCGATCGTTCTTTCGTAATCGACATGCTGGACGATGAAAATGACCAAGCGCTGGTCGACAGTATCGTCGGGATGGCACGAACGCTCAAGCGACAGGTCGTTGCCGAAGGTGTCGAGACGCTTGAACATGGCATTTCCTTGCTCAAGTGCGGCTGCGATTTTGCTCAAGGATATGGTATTGCCCGGCCGATGCCGCCAGACAAGTTTCTAGATTGGCTGAGCCAGTGGAGAATGCCTGACGCTTGGGCGAAATATGGCACAACCAAATCGGAAACGCAGCAAGCTGTAAGTTAATCTGTAGTAGTTCAGACTTGATCTGACAGTTACCAAATTCCCATACACACATGGAGAGTCTCCCAATGAGTTCTGATGACAAGAAGCTGACGGCCCTTCGCCAAAAGATCACCGAAAGCTTGCGCATACAACGCGACAGCTCAGAGGCAGTTCCATATATTGACGCAGCCAACATCCTTGGCGATGTCCGATCGAGACAAAACCACGCGATTTTTGCGAGACGAGGATGCGGCAAAACTCTCCTTCTGCATCATTCAAGTCGGTCACTTGACGAATCGGTTCGTACCGTTTACCTGAATTGCGAAGACTTCAAGCGGCACTCATTCCCGAACGTGCTCATTGAAATTCTTGATGCGCTTTTCCGCGAGCTTGAACGGCATCTCACTGGCTGGTTTGGGCGGAAGAAACGGTCGCGCGATCTCGTAAGACAGATTCGCGAGGATCTCTCTAGGCTGCGAGTTTCTGCTGATTCGCATGAAGAGTCTGTCCGCAATACAACAACCGCAGAACAAAGCAAGTCTACCGAGGCATCACTTGGTGCATCTGCCAAAGAAGTGTCGGCGAAGATCGGGGAAACAATCGGAACCAAGTCAAAGACTGAAACCGAGCGCAGTTTCAAGGTTCGCAGTGACAAACTGCGGGAGTTGGACATGTGGTTGCCGCGCCTTAAGGAGCAAGTGCGCGAGTTCTTTGAAGTGTCCAATTCTGTGAAAGCAGTATTTCTTCAGATAGACGACCTCTATCACCTGAAGAAGACAGATCAGCCCTATGTCATCGACTACATTCACCGTCTTTGCAAAGACGTTCCACTTTACTTCAAGGTTGCAACTCTTCGGCACGCTTCTTCGCTATACATAGACCGCGAAGGACAGCCCATCGGCGCCCAAGAACGCCACGACTATCAGCCTATCAATATTGACTATACATTTGCAGACTTTGCGCGAACATGTGACCAGAATCGCCGAATATTTTACGAGTTCGGAAAGCTAGTAGGACTAAAGCAAGGCCAAATTGACGGACTCTTCAAGGGAGAGGGCTTTGATCGTCTGGTAATGGCAGGAGGAGGCGTGCCGCGAGATACACTGTCATTATTCCTTGAGGTTCTCAGTTCAGTTCGATCAAACGGTGGGGACCGAATCGGAAAAGATGAAGTGCGAGTCATGAGTCGATCGAATTTCGAGCGACGTATAGAAGAGTTGAAGCAAGACTCAGAAGGCGGAGAACAAGACGTTCTAATGCGCGGAATTTATACGCTTCGTACATTCTGCCTTTCTAAGAAGTCCAACGTATTCGTCATTTCGGAGCAAGCTCTCCAACAACGAGATGAATTCCGCGACTTGGTGAACCGCCTTCTTGACTACCGAATCATTCATAATGCCGGTAGTGCGATAACCCACAAGTCGCAAACGGGAACCTATCAGGCCTTTGCCATTGACATCGGCTGCTACGCGCATCTTCGGAAGCTTGACGGTCGTTTCAATGAGATTGACCTTTCTGATCGAGGCGCGAAAGAGAAATTGCGTTCGTCGCCAGTCTTCGGTCCCGCCGATTTCGAGACATTGTTTCAGGCTGCGCCAAGAGACGTCGAGGCAGCGTTGTTAAGCGACGTTGGTACCTAACCCATCATTCCACGGACTGGCGCGATAAAGCCGCGCCAATCGGTTAATTCAGACGTTAAGCATCTGCATTGGATCGGCAGTTCGCATTCTTCACCTTAAGAAGTTACATGGCGAACGACAAAAAAATCTTACCGACCGCCCTTGAAAAACAAGGGGGGCGCACCTATACTAGCACTCGCCAACGGAGAGTGCTAACGTGCTCCCGTTTTTATTCGATTCGGTTGCGGCTTTGTTTTTTTGTGGGCCGCATGAAATCAACAACCCATTGAATTAAAAGGAATTTTTATGAAACTTCGTCCTTTGTACGATCGTATTATCGTCAAACGCCTGGATCAGGAAACCAAGACGGCATCCGGTATCGTGATTCCCGACGCAGCCGCAGAAAAGCCGGATCAAGGCGAAGTGCTGGCAGTTGGCACCGGTCGTGTTTCTGAGGATGGCAAGGTGCGCGAACTGACGGTGAAGGTGGGCGATCAGGTGCTGTTCGGTAAATATTCCGGCCAGGCCGTGAAATTGGATGGCCAGGAATATCTGGTCATGCGCGAAGACGACGTGATGGCGATTGTCCAGAAGTGATGCGGCACACCAGTCGCATTGCGCGTGGAGGCAAGCCGCGTTATCCCCGCATAGGCGGGGGCGACTTTCAGATGAGCAAATCCAACGAATTTTAGGAGTTAAACATGGCAGCAAAAGGTGTAGTTTTTCACGATAGCGCTCGCAGCAAGATGGTTGAAGGCGTCAATGTTCTGGCCGATGCGGTCAAGGTCACGCTGGG
>JAGSYW010000012.1 GCA_018262475.1 Burkholderiaceae bacterium
ATGCGTCATCACATCAGCCCGAATGGTTTCTATCGCGGCAAGAAAGTGCTCAAGACCAAGAACGACGATTGATCGGGCTTCGGTAGTCTGCATTCTTTTTTGAGTGGCGCGTTGTGTTGCATGACCGGGCGCCATTTTTTATTCGCTTCGAGCCAGGCGTTATTTTGACTCGCGCACATTCCGGCATGTGATTTTTCGGCCGGGGCAGGCACTGAATCAAAACGATGACAATCAGAATTTCTATCGATTGCATGGGCGGGGATCATGGCACACCAGTGACCATCCCGGCTGCCGTTGCATTCGTGAAGAGCCAGCCGAATGTCGAGCTGGTGCTGGTCGGCAAGGAAGAGTTTATTCGCGCAGAGCTGCAAAAGCTGAATGCTGCGGAGCACCCTCGTCTGTCGATCAGGAATGCGACCGAAATCGTCGCCATGGATGACCCGGTTGAGGTTGCGCTGCGGCGCAAGCGCGATTCGTCGATGCGTGTGGCAATCAGTCTGGTGCGCGACGGACAGGCTCATGCCTGTGTTTCCGCCGGTAACACCGGTGCGCTGATGGCCATCTCCCGCTATCTGCTGAAAACCCTGCCGGGCGTTGATCGCCCGGCTATTTGCACTATCCTCCCGAACCAGAAAAACGGCCCGACCTACATGCTCGATCTAGGGGCAAACGTCGATTGCGGGCCGGATCATCTGCGCCAGTTTGCACGTATGGCTTCGGCGCTGGTGTCGTCGGTCGAGGGCAAAAGCAAGCCGACGGTTGGCCTGCTGAATGTCGGCACTGAGGAAATCAAGGGTAATGATGTGGTCAAGCGCGCCTCCGAACTGTTGCGCGAAGATCACACCAAAGGCGTATTGAACTATTACGGCAATGTCGAAGGTAACGATATTTTCGAGGGTACTACAGACATCATCGTCTGCGACGGCTTTGTCGGTAACGTCACGCTGAAGGCGGTTGAGGGACTGGGGCGTTTCTTCCGTGTTGTCCTGACTTCAGAATTCAAGAGCAGTTTCTTCAACATGCTTGGAGCGCTGATCGCGCGTCGCGCCCTGAAGGCAATTTCCAAACGCATGAATCCGTCGCGTTTCAATGGCGCGAGTTTGCTCGGTCTGCGTGGTCTGGTGTTTAAAAGCCACGGCAGTGCTGATGCGTTTGCGTATGAATGTGCAATCCAGCGTGCGTACGACGCGGTTCAGCGTGACGTATTGCAACGTATTTCCAATACGATGGCCGAGCTGCTGCCGCAACTGGAGGCAGATGGTTCAGGTGCGGCTGCAGACTCACACGAACAGAAGACAGCATGACTATTTACAGCAAAATCATCGGTACCGGCAGTTATCTGCCACCGCGGCGCGTGACGAATGACGAATTGGTTGTTCAGCTGGCGGCAAAGGGCGTGGAAACATCGGATGAGTGGATTGTGACGCGCAGCGGTATCAAAGCTCGCCATTTCGCAGATGCTGACGTTGTTGCCAGCGATTTGGGCGCCGAGGCTGCGAAACGGGCGCTGGAGATGGCCAAGCTGGACGCTAATGATATTGATTTGATTCTGCTGGCGACCACGACCCCCGATCATTGTGGTGGCTTTCCGAGCACTGCATGCCGTGTACAAGCCAAGCTAGGTATGACCAAGACTTGCGCCGCATTTGACGTGCAGGCGGTGTGCAGCGGTTTCGTGTATGCGATGTCAATGGCGGATGCGTTCATCCGCGCTGGCGTTCACAAGAACGTGCTGGTCGTTGCGTCGGAAATTTATTCGCGCGTGGTTGACTTCAATGATCGTTCGACCTGTGTGCTGTTTGGGGATGGCGCCGGCGCGGTGGTGTTATCTGCTTCAAACGAGCCCGGAATCCTCGCTACCAAAATGCATGCCGATGGTCATCAGAACGAGATCCTGCATATGGACGCAACATTGAATTGCGGCGTGCTCGAAGGCTCGGGGTTCATGTACATGGATGGTCAGGCCGTATTCAAGGTGGCCGTTACCGTGCTTGGACAGGTTGGGCACGAAGTGCTGGAAATGGCAAGCATGAATGCCTCCGAAGTCGACTGGCTGGTTCCGCACCAGGCCAATGTACGCATCATGCAAAGTGCAGCCAAGAGACTGAAAATTCCTGAGGAGCGCGTGGTGGTGACGGTCGATCAGACGGGCAACACGTCGGCATCGACCATTCCGATTGCCCTCGATACCGCGATGCGCGACGGTCGCATCAAGTCCGGACAGAACATCCTGATGGCAGCCATCGGCGGCGGCCTGACTTGGGGTGCTGTGCTGGCGCGCATGTAAGAATTTTTAACCATAACAGAGACTATCTGCATGACACAATTCGCCTTTGTTTTTCCCGGTCAGGGTTCGCAAGCAGTCGGGATGCTGAACGGTTTTGCCGACAATAAGGTCGTGCGCGACACGATAGCTGAAGCGTCTGACGCATTGGGCCTGGATTTGTGGCAGATGATTGCTGAAGGGCCGAAGGAAAGCCTGGACTTGACGACCAACACCCAGCCGGTAATGCTGTCGTCGTCGGTTGCGTTTTATCGCGCATGGCTGGCAGCAGGCGGTAAGATGCCAGGTGTCGTGGCTGGCCATAGCCTGGGCGAATTTTCCGCGCTGGTGGCTGCCGGCGTGATCGAGTTCAAGGATGCGGTCAAGCTGGTACGTTTCCGTGCGCAGGCAATGCAGGAAGCCGTGCCGGTAGGTGAGGGTGGCATGGCCGCAATTTTGGGTTTGTCTGATGCGGACGTGATTGCAGCCTGTGCCGAAGCAGCGCAGGGCGAAGTGGTTGAGCCGGCGAATTTCAATGCCCCATCGCAACTGGTGATTGCTGGTCACAAGGCGGCGATTGCGCGCGCATGCGACATCGCGAAAGCGAAGGGCGCGAAGCGCGCGCTGCCGCTGTCGGTGTCGGCGCCATTCCATTCGTCGTTGTTGAAGCCGGCATCCGATCGCTTGCGCGATTACATGGCGAACCTGAACTTCTCCGCGCCGAAAATTCCGCTGATCAACAACGTCGATGTTGCTATCACCGATGATCCGGCTGCGATCAAGGATGCGCTGGTGCGCCAGGCCGCTGGCCCGGTGCGTTGGGTCGAAACCATCAACAAGATGGCTAGCATGGGCATTACGCAGACGGTCGAATGCGGCCCGGGCCGCGTGTTGGCCGGTTTGTCCAAGCGCATCAACGACACCGTTGCCGGCGAAGCGATCTTCGATCAGGCGTCATTGGACAAAGTGCTGGAGGCGTTGAAATGAGTACGAACAACAATATGCAGGATTTACAGAACCAGATAGCACTGGTTACCGGGGCGTCGCGTGGCATTGGCCATGCGATTGCGCTGGAACTGGCGCGTCGCGGTGCAACTGTGATCGGCACTAGTACGTCTGAATCGGGTGCGGCAGCGTTAACGGAGGTGCTGGAAAAAATCCGTCCAGGCGCTGGCAAGGGCGTGGTGCTGGATGTGGCAGATGCCGCCGCCTGCAATGCGGTGGTCGAACAGATTGCCAAGGATTTTGGTGGCGTGTCGATTCTGGTCAACAATGCCGGCATCACGCAGGACAATCTGGCGATGCGGATGAAGGATGAGGAGTGGGACAGCGTCATCAACGTCAACCTGAACGCAGTTGGCCGCCTGTCGCGTGCGGTGCTGCGCGGCATGATGAAGGCGCGTATGGGCCGCATCATCAATATCACTTCGGTCGTTGGTTCGCTCGGCAATCCAGGGCAAATGAATTACGCCGCGTCAAAAGCTGGCGTTGAAGGCATGAGCCGTGCGCTGGCGCGCGAGGTTGGCAGTCGCGGCATCACGGTCAACTGCATCGCGCCGGGCTTCATCGATACCGACATGACCAAGTTACTGAATGAGCAGCAGGTGGCAGCGATGCTTCAGCAAATCCCGCTGGCGCGCTTTGGTACGCCGGATGACGTGGCTGTGGCAACGGCGTTTCTGGCATCACCGCAAGCAAATTACATCACCGGCACGACATTGCATGTCAATGGCGGGATGTTTATGAATTAAGCGTTTTTTTTGAATATAATTCCACTTCGTCGGTGGAAACCGCCCGTCTGAAAGATTATTTTCGCGCGCAAACCTGATAGAATGCGCGCACTTTTTGAAAACAACTGGAGCCAAAACATGTCCGATATCGAACAACGCGTTAAAAAAATCGTCGCTGAACAACTGGGTGTCGCAGAAGCCGACATCAAGACTGAATCGTCTTTCGTTGATGATCTTGGCGCAGATTCGCTCGACACCGTGGAACTCGTGATGGCGCTCGAAGACGAATTCGAAATCGAAATCCCCGACGAGCAAGCCGAGAAGATTACGACCGTGAAGCAGGCCATCGACTACGCGACTGCAAACGTCAAGTCGTAATTCCCGTTTCTGGTTTGCCGGTGCGGCTTAAAGGCCGCATCCACATGTCTGTCTGCTCTTGCCTGATGGTGAGGTCAGTGGCCGGGCATGTTACGTGTTATTGCTAGGAATCAATAAACAGGAGAACAGCTTGAGCCGTCAACGTCAACGCCGTGTCGTCATTACCGGTCTGGGGTGTATTTCGCCCGTCGGCAACACTGTCGCCGATATGTGGAGCGCCGTTACCGCCGGGAAATCCGGAGTCGGTGTTATCACCAAATTCGATGCATCCCCGTTCAGCACTACTTTTGCTGCTGAAGTGAAGGATTTCAAAATCGAAGATTACATCACCACCAAAGAAGCGCGCACGATGGATACCTTTATCCATTACGGCATGGCGGCAGGCATTCAAGCGCTCCAGGACAGTGGTCTTGAAGTGACCGAGCAGAATGCTGAGCGCATTGGCGTGAACATCAGCTCCGGCATCGGTGGTCTGCCGACGATCGAACAGCAGCACTCTGAATTCCTGAACCGCGGCCCGCGTCGCATCAGCCCATTCTTTGTGCCGTCGTCGATTATCAACATGATTTCCGGTAACCTGTCGATCAAGTACGGGCTGAAAGGCCCGAACCTGTCGGTTGTTACCGCCTGCTCTACCGGCCTGCACAGCATTGGTTTGTCAGCACGGATAATCGAATATGGTGACGCCGATGTGATGGTCGCAGGTGGTTCCGAAGCTTGCGTGTCGCAACTTGGTCTGGGCGGTTTCGCTTCGGCGCGCGCGCTGTCGTCGCGTAACGACGATCCGACTACGGCTTCGCGTCCGTGGGACAAGGATCGCGATGGTTTCGTGCTGGGCGAAGGCGCTGGCGTGATGGTGCTGGAGGAATACGAGCATGCGAAGGCTCGTGGCGCGAAGATTTACGCGGAAGTGATTGGCTTCGGCATGAGCGCGGATGCGCATCACATGACTGCGCCGCTCGAAGATGGCAGCGGCGCGGGTCGCTGCATGGCGAATGCGCTGAAGGATGCGGGCATCAACCCGACCGAGGTCAATTACGTCAATGCGCACGGCACCTCGACTCCGCTGGGCGATATGGCAGAAACGGTGGCGGTCAAGCGTACGCTGGGAGATCATGCCAAGAACATCGTAATGAGTTCGTCGAAATCGATGGTCGGCCACCTGCTCGGTGGTGCAGGCGGCTTGGAATCAGTCATCACCGCGCTGGCGTTGCATCATCAGGTCATCCCGCCGACGATCAACATCTTCAATCAGGATCCGCAGTGCGATCTGGACTACTGTGCCAATACCGCGCGTGATGCGAAACTGAATGTGGCGTTGAAGAACTCCTTCGGTTTCGGCGGCACCAACGGAACGCTCGTTTTCGCGAAGATATAATCTGGCCAGTCCGGCAGTTTGAACTAAGCCCCTCATTCATGCGAATGAGGGGCTTTTTTTTTGCAGGTGCCTCATGTCGATAGCCATTTCTGTCATCGTCAAACCTTCACGCATGCTGTTTCGGTTGCTGCTGGCAATGTGCCTGTGTGTTGCGCTGGCGGGCATTGTCATCGGCGGCGAGATCTGGGGGCATTACACGCTTTCTGCCAGGGTTGCGCTGGCAACAGCATGTTTTGTTTCTGCATTTATTGCGATACTTCAGATTCCGCGGCAAAGAATTGCGTATTCAATTGATATTTCCGGCATCGGGCAAATACGGATCAGGCAATATTCTCTCAGGCAGCAGGAAGTGACCGGCGAGTGGGAAAGTGTCAGGTTGGCGGAAGCATCAACCATCTGGCCCAGCCTGATGTTCCTGCGCTTGGAATCCCGGCAGCGAAAAAAGTTTGTGTTGCGTGTTTTTCCGGACAGCGTTTCAGCGGACGAGTTCCGCGCGCTGTCGGTAGCCTGCCGCTGGATCGTGGCACGAGGCAAGCAGCAGGATGCCGCGCAGCAATAGCAGGCAGTGGCGGATGTCTGGCAGTGGATGATGAGGGCAGCTATCGTGACCAATGAACGCGAAATCGACCAGCAACTGGTGCAGCGCGTGCAGCGCGGCGAGAAGATTGCTTTCGACTTGCTGGTGTCCAAATATCAGCGCCGGTTGTTCAGGCTGGCGCTGCGTCTGGTTGGCGACCCGAGCGAAGCGGAAGACGTTGTCCAGGAAACTTTCATCAAGGCGTACAAGGCGTTGCCGCAGTTTCGTGGTGATTCGGCTTTTTACACTTGGCTGTACCGGATCGGCATTAATACCGCACGTAATTTCCTTGAAAACCAGGGGCGGCGGATTCCGGTGCTGAAAGAGGTTGGCGGCGACGAGCAGCCTGAAGCCGACAGAGAGCATGTCGGGTTGGGTGACGGGGATACGCCTGAAGCGGCGCTGCTGGCGAGGCAGATCGCCGAGACGATCCATCTGGCGATGGAGGAATTGCCACAGGATTTGCGTCTGGCACTGTCGCTACGCGAATTCGACGGCTTGAGCTATGAAGAGATCGCCGCCGCAATGGCATGTCCGGTCGGCACCGTGCGCAGTCGGATTTTCAGAGCACGCGAGTCGGTGGCGGAAAAACTTCGACCTTTGCTTGGTTCCGGTATTGATAAACATCGGTGAAAAGCCAATAATCCCATATCTGTTTCATGCATGCAAAGTTGCGGCGGGTGGTCGCCGGCGATTGCGATGCAATGTCTACGAGTTGCTGACATCGTCAAAGTGATGATGGTGGCAATGCCTTGAGTCAACAATGGATAGAACGAAAACGGGCGGCACATGCGGGAAAAGATTTCTGCTCTGGTTGACGGCGAACTGTCTGGCAGCGACCTTAGTGCTGCGCTGAGTTTGCTGCAGTCGCCGGGAGAATTCGCGGCACTGGATGCCTATCACAGGATTCGTCATGTGTTGCGAGCCGGTTCGTCCGAGCCGGTGATGCAGGACGATTTTGCCGCGAGGTTGCGCGAACGCTTGCGCAATGGCTGAACCTGCATGGGAAACCAGTTGAAAAGGGGGGGGGTATGGGCGAAACTATATCAGTTCGGCCAATTATCCCGATGAAATTCAGAAATACTCCACGCAGTATTTTTTTGCCGTTGCGGTCGGGGTCGAACAGTATCGGAGCAGGGAAATGGTGATGAAGAGGTTCATGCGCGCAGGCATGGCGGTTATGCTGTCATGTCTTCTGTCATCTGCCGCCGCTACGGCTGTAATGCCGGCGCATTCTGGTATGGTGTTTGCTGTTGCCTATTCCGCCAATGGCAAGATGATGGCGTCGGCTGGCGAGGATCGGCTAATTCGCCTGTGGAATCCTGCCAGTGGCGAATTGCGGCGAACATTGCGCGGACATGCCGGCGCAGTGAAATCGCTAGCGTTTTCTGCTAATTCGCAAAGACTAGTTTCCGGTGGCGATGATCGCTCGCTCAGGCTTTGGCGCACAGGCAATGGACGTGAGCAGCGTGTGCTAAGTGGACATGCGGGCGAAATCAAATCGGTCGCCATTTCGCCGGATGGTAAGGTGCTGGCTTCTGTCGGCGGATGGTCGGATAACACGATCAAGCTGTGGGATGCGGCCAGTGGGCGTATGCTGCGCCAGCTTGTAGGCCACACGCGCACTGTGAACTCGGTCGCGTTTTCTTCTGATGGCAGAAGCTTGCTGTCTGGCGGTTCCGACGGCAGCGTCAAGGTGTGGGAAGTTGCCAGCGGCAGCCTGTTGCAAACGCTGGCTGGCCATAACGGGGTCGTAATGTCGGTGGCGTTTTCGCCTGATGGCAAGACCGCCGTGTCTAGCGGTTCGGACAATTCGGTGCGCACTTGGGATATAGCTGATGCACGCGAATTGCGCACGATGCTGGGGCACAACAGCTGGGTTGAAGCGATCGCGTTCTCGCCTGATGGCAAGACCATTGCGTCAGCCGGTCGTGACAAGACCATCCGTCTGTGGCGTGCCGACAATGGCCTTGAATTGCGGGTGCTAAAGGGGCATTCCTGGACCGTGACCTCGGTTGCATTTTCGCCGGATGGCAAAAAACTGGTGTCGGGTAGCGGCGACAGCACCATCATGTTCTGGGATGTGGCCTCGGGACGTGTGCTGCGCACGATAGGCAGCGCCAATTCTCGCCCGCTCAGAGGAAAATAACCGTCGGCGAGCATGAAACACACCACGTCACAGCGCCGTGAAAGCTGGTTTCATACGTTGCGCCAGCACGTGCGCGCGCGGCCTCTGGCTGCCATTGCGCTGGCAGTGTCGCTATTGACCATCGTCGCATTGCTGGCGCAAAGTCTGGTGCAGGTATTGTCCGACGAAGCGCGCGCTATCATGCTGCTTGCGCTGATGGGCGGAACTGTGGGGTTTGCTGCCACCGCACTGGGTGCATTGCCCGGACTGGCGTTGCGCCACATTCCGCAACGGCTTGAGGATGCGATGCTGGGCATGGCGGCTGGCATGATGCTGTCAGCCAGCGCTTTTTCGCTGATTCTGCCAGGCATCGAGGCAGGGAAGCCCATTATGGGCAGCAAACTGGGCGGCGCCGGCCTCGTTGTGCTGGGGATGGCGCTGGGCGTGCTGCTGATGATTGGTCTGGAAGAATTTACGCCGCATCAGCATCAGAGTGCGGGCGCATTTGGCGTCGGATATGAGCGTTACAGCAAGGTGTGGCTGTTTGTATTTGCAATCGCGTTGCACAATTTGCCGGAAGGCATGGCGATTGGTGTCGGGTTTTCGCAGGGCGACATGAAGGTCGCCCTGCCGCTGATGCTGGCGATAGCCTTGCAGGATTTGCCCGAAGGGCTGGCAGTGGCAATCGCATTGCGCAGCGCCGGGGTTTCGTCGTGGAAGGCGGTGTTGCTGGCGGCTGCAACTGGCCTGCTCGAACCTGTAGGGGCGCTGCTTGGCGTTGGTTTGTCGAGCGGTTTTGCCGCAGCTTACCCGATCGGGCTGGGCCTGTCCGCCGGCGCGATGATTTTTGTGGTGTCGCATGAGGTCATTCCGGAAACGCATCGCAACGGTCATCAGACGCCGGCAACAGTTGGGCTGATGATAGGTTTTGCGCTGATGATGGTGCTTGATACCACACTCGGTTAAGGAAGCGCGCTATTCGTGATAGAATATAAAGTTGCTTACACCGTCATTAAGTTGACATAAATCTTTATTTTTATTGGAGTTTTCGCAAAATGGCAATCGAACGCACGCTGTCGATCATCAAACCGGACGCAGTCGCCAAAAACGTCATCGGTCAAATCTATTCCCGCTTTGAAAATGCCGGTCTGAAAATCGTCGCTGCACGCATGGCACAACTGTCCCGTGCTGAAGCAGAAGGCTTTTACGCCGTGCACAAGGAACGCCCGTTCTTCAAGGATCTGGTCGATTTCATGATCTCCGGCCCGGTAATGGTTCAGGTGCTGGAAGGAGAAGGCGCGATTGCGAAAAACCGCGATCTGATGGGCGCGACCGACCCGAAGAAGGCTGACAAAGGCACGATCCGCGCCGATTTCGCCGATTCGATCGACGCCAACGCAGTACATGGTTCCGATGCGCCGGAAACGGCTGCGGTCGAAATCGCGTATTTCTTCCCGACGCTGAACGTCTATTCCCGTTAATGGCAAGACAGCGATGACGGCACTCACCAACCTGTTGGATCTCGATCCCCAGCAGCTCGTCGCCTACTGCGGCGAGCTGGGTGAAAAGCCGTTTCGCGCCACGCAGTTGCAACGCTGGATGCATGTGTTTGGCGTCAGTGATTTTGGCGCGATGACCAATCTGGCGAAGTCCCTGCGTGAAAAACTTACTGGCCGCGCGGTGATTGTCGAGCCGGCCGTCATCAGCGACAGCACGTCGCATGATGGCACCCGCAAATGGCTGCTTGATGTCGGGCGGGGCAATGCGGTCGAAACTGTTTTCATTCCCGAGGACGATCGCGGCACGCTGTGCGTTTCTACCCAAGCCGGGTGTGCGGTCAATTGCCGTTTCTGTTCGACCGGCAAGCAGGGCTTCAGCCGCAATTTGACTACGGCTGAAATCATCGGCCAGCTCAGGATGGCCGAATTTGCCTTGCGCAAAACGAAAGGCGTTGAGTCAGGGCCGAAAGGCGAGCGCCAGATCAGCAACGTGGTGTTGATGGGCATGGGCGAGCCATTCCTGAATTACGATGCGGTCGTGCGGGCGCTGAAACTGATGCTCGACGACAATGCTTATGGACTGTCGCGTCGGCGCGTGACGGTATCGACCAGCGGTGTGGTGCCGATGATCGACCGTTTGGCGCAAGATTGTCCGGTTTCGCTAGCGGTTTCACTGCATGCCCCCAACGATGCCTTGCGCAACGAACTGGTGCCGCTGAATCGCAAGCATGGCCTGAAGGAGTTGATGGCGGCTTGCCGGCGTTATCTGGAATATGCGCCGCGCGATGCAATCATGTTCGAGTATTGCATGCTTGATGGCGTGAACGACACCGACAAGCACGCGCGTGAACTGATTACGCTGGTGACAGATAGGACCAATCCGGTATCATGCAAATTCAACCTGATTCCATTCAATCCGTATCCTGAGTCCGGCTTGAAGCGATCAAAGCATGAGCGAGTTCAGGCATTCGGCAAGATCCTGCTGGATGCTGGATTCATTACAACCGTGCGCAAGACGCGTGGCGACGATATCGACGCCGCCTGCGGTCAGTTGGCTGGTGAGGTGCAGGATCGCACGCGTCTGCGCGAAAGGCTGCAAAATTCCCGCGAAATTTGCACTCCGACAGACAGAAAACTCATCCGCGTTGTGGAGGAGGTGGCATGAATGACATGTTGCGCAGGATTGGCTGCGTAATGGCAACGGTGTTGCTTGTTATCACGGCGGGCTGCGCATCCATGCCCGGGAACGAAGGGGGCGAGTTGCTAACGGTTTCCGAGCAGACCGATGCGCAGAAACGGGCAACCATTCGTTTGCAACTGGCGGTTGGCTATTACGAGCAGCGCCAGCCGAAAGTGGCGCTCGATGAAATCAAGCAAGCGCTGGCGCTCTATTCCGATTACGCCGAAGCCTACGGCATGCGCGCGCTGATTTACATGGAATTGGGTGAAATCCGCCTGGCTGAAGAAAATTTCACCCATGCGCTCGGACTCGCACCAAAAAATCCGGATTTGTCGAACAATTACGGCTGGTTCCTGTGCCAGAATGGTCAGGAGAGCAAGGCGATGCAATACTTCGAGGCGGCATTTTCCAATCGAAGCTACCAGTCGCCATCGAAAGCATTGAACAACGCCGGTCTTTGCAGCCTGAAACAGAAAGACCGGAAAGCGGCCGAACAGTATTTCGCCAAGGCATTCCAGTTCGATCCGTCAAATCCGGTAACGAATGCCAATCTGGCGAAAATATTTTACGATCGGCAAGATTACGAAAGGGCGCATTTTTACATCGGTCGGGTGATTCAGTCCGAGATCTGGGCGGCAGACGTTTTGTGGCTGGCTATCAAGATAGAACGCAAGCGCGGCGATAGCGAAGCAGAGCGATCACACGCGATGCAATTGCGAAACCGCCATCCTGACTCGCCCGAATGTGCAGCGTATCAGCGTGGAGCGTTTGATGAATGATTCAGATTTGAATGTGCAGCAAGCACAAGCGGAAACGGAATTGGTGATTCCTCCGGGAAATGCACCATCCCCACGCTTGCCGGGCGCAGAACTGGCGGCACGTCGGCAGCAACTGGGGCTGACGGTAGAACAGATGGCGGTTCGGCTGAAATTGACTCAACGGCAGATTGTTGCACTTGAGTCTGATAATTACGCTGCCTTGCCCGGTATGGCGATTGTGCGCGGTTTTGTTCGTGCTTATGCGAAAGCCATCAATCTTGATCCGGTTCCGCTGGTGGCGATGTTGCAGGAGGAAAAAAAGACCCCTGATTTTCAGAGCCTTGCGCCCTCGCTGCGCGGCGTTTCCACTTCTTATACGGAAACGCGGCTACCGACATTGGGTCGTTCGCAAGCGCTTTCCAGGCAATGGCTGATAGCGATAGCGGTGGTACTGGTGCTGATAGCCGTGTTGGCAGGGGTGAGGTATATGGGCTGGTTGCCCAACCTGTCCGACATGAAGGCGGAGCCGAAGGAAAGCGCACAGGTCTCGACGCAGGTGGCTGCAGATGCGAAGATCGCAGAGCAAGCTGGCGTCGCCGGCAGCGAAGCAGGCAAGCTGGTGCAGAAGGAATTGCCGCCGCTTAAGCCGGATCAAGTATTGCCGGCTACCGAGGAAAGTGCAGCGCAGCCGCAGGATGGCAAGGCTGCTGATGCACCGGCCATAGTCACCGAGCAGCCAGCGAGCCCCGCCGGCGCGCTGGTGCTGAAGGCGCGAGAACAATCGTGGTATGAAATTCGGCGCACAAATGGTACTGTGGTCAAGTCGGGCATGTTGCATGCAGGCGCATTGGAAACCTTTGAGGTGGCAGAGCCGTTGCAGCTGACGCTGGGCAATGCGCCAGGGGTCGATGCGACATTGCGCGGCGCGCCGCTGGAAATCCAGGCGGCGGAAGGTAGCCGGGTGGTCAAGTTGAGTGTGAAGTAACAAGTACGGTTTATGTCGTCCAGCAAGCATCCGGTTGTATCCGGCCCCCTGCCACGCATGATGCGGCGCGGCGTGCCGGTTGAATATGGTACGCGTCGTGTGCTTGTTGGCGGTGGCGCGCCGGTGGTGGTGCAATCGATGACCAATACCGATACAGCCAACGTGACAGCAACCGCAGTGCAGGTGGCGGAACTGGCACACGCAGGATCGGAGTTGGTACGCATTACGGTGAATACGCCGGAAGCGGCAGCGGCAGTGCCGGCGATTCGCGAACAGCTTGACCGCAGCGGTGTTGACGTGCCGCTGGTTGGCGATTTCCACTATAACGGCCATACTCTGCTGAAAAATTTTCCGGATTGCGCTCGGGCGTTGTCGAAATACCGGATCAATCCCGGCAATGTTGGTCAGGGGGCGAAGCGCGATGCTCAGTTCGCGCAAATGATTGAAGTCGCTTGCGAATACAGCAAGCCGGTGCGCATCGGTGTCAACTGGGGGAGTCTTGAACAGGCACTGCTGGCGCGCATCATGGATGAAAATGCCGCACGCGCAGAACCGTGGAATGCGCAGGCGGTGATGTACGAGGCGCTGATCACTTCGGCGATCGAAAGCGCGCAGATGGCGGAAAACATCGGTTTGCCGGGCGAGCGGATTGTGCTGTCGTGCAAAGTATCCGGCGTGCAGGATTTGATTGCGGTTTATCGCGAACTGGCAAGGCGTTGCAATTATGCGTTGCATTTGGGGCTGACAGAGGCCGGCATGGGCAGCAAGGGCATCGTCGCATCGACTGCGGCCATGAGTGTGCTGTTGCAGGAAGGCATCGGTGACACGATTCGCGTGTCGCTAACGCCGGAACCGGGGGGGGGGCGTACGCAGGAAGTGATCGTCGCGCAGGAAATTTTGCAGACGATGGGCTTACGTCAGTTCATGCCGATGGTCGCGTCTTGTCCGGGATGCGGTCGCACGACGTCGACTGTGTTTCAGGAGTTGGCGGCCAGCATCCAGGATTTTCTGCGGATGCAGATGCCTCAGTGGCGGGAGCATTATCCCGGTGTCGAAAACATGAACGTGGCGGTGATGGGCTGCATCGTTAATGGTCCGGGAGAATCGAAGCACGCGAACATTGGTATCAGCCTGCCGGGAACGGGCGAATCGCCGGCGGCTCCGGTGTTTGTCGATGGCGAAAGAAAAATGACGTTGCGCGGTGCGCGCATCGCCGAGGAGTTCCAGCAAATCGTGCTGGAGTATGTGCAAAAGAATTATGGGAAACAGACTGGCGCTGTCTGACGCGCGGTCAAGAAGAATTCATGTCTGAGAAAGCAAAGAAAATTGTCGGCATCAAGGGGATGAACGACATCCTGCCGACTGATGCGCCGCTTTGGGAGTTGTTCGAGAACACGGTGCAGTCGGTGCTCAAAAGCTACGGCTACCAGCAAATCCGCACGCCGATCGTCGAGGAAACTGCATTGTTCGCGCGTGGACTGGGTGCGGTGACCGACATCGTCGAAAAGGAGATGTATTCGTTTGAGGATTCGCTCAACGGCGACAACCTCACATTGCGGCCGGAATGCACTGCGGGTGTGGTGCGTTCAGTGCTGGAACATAACCTGACTTACGATGGCCCGAAACGGTTGTGGTACACCGGCCCGATGTTCCGTCACGAGCGTCCGCAGCGAGGCCGCTACCGCCAGTTTCATCAGGTGGGGGCGGAAGCGGTCGGCTTTGCCGGGCCGGACATTGATGCCGAATTGATCATGTTGTGCCAGCGACTGTGGGATGACTTGGGCCTGAGCGGACTCAGGTTGGAACTGAATTCGATTGGCAACGCCGAGGAACGCCACCGGCACCGTGCTGAACTGATCGCGTATTTCGAACGTCATCACGAATTGCTGGACGGTGACGCTCAGCGTCGGCTGCACAGCAATCCGCTGCGCATTCTGGATACGAAAAATCCGGCGATGCAGGAGATGGTGAATGCGGCGCCGAAGCTGATCGATTATCTCGATGCCGAATCGCTGGCACATTTCGACGGCGTGCAAAAGATTTTGCGGCACAACAACATTCCGTACACGGTCAATCCGCGGCTGGTGCGCGGCATGGACTATTACAATCGCACCGTGTTCGAATGGGTAAGCGATGAACTGGGTGCGCAGGGCACGGTATGTGGCGGCGGACGGTACGACCCGCTAGTTGGCATGTTCGGCGGCAAGTTCACTCCGGCTTGCGGCTTTGCGATGGGTGTCGAGCGCCTGATCGAACTGATGCGCGCATCGGGTGAGCCGATGCAGCAAAGCCAGTGCGACGTGTATCTGGTGCATCAGGGCGAGGCGGCGCAGCTGCAGGCATTTGTGCTGGCAGAGCGGCTGCGCGATGCCGGCCTTGCGGTTGTGCTGCATTGCGCGGCCGATGGCACTGGCGGCAGCTTCAAGTCACAGATGAAGCGTGCTGATGGCAGTGGCGCTGCGTATGCGATCATCCTGGGCGAGGATGAAGTGGTGGCCGGTGAAGCATCGGTCAAGGCGTTGCGCGCCGACAGCATGGAAAATAACCAGCAGCGCGTGGCGTTTGATGGCGTGGTCGATTATCTGGTTGACCAGATGATCGGTGGTGACGAACACGATTGCGGCTGCTGCGGCTGAAAATTACTTTATTTAACATCGAGTCAAAGCTATGGCATACGATCTAGAAGAACAGGAACAGATAGACGCGCTCAAGGCGTGGTGGAAACAGTACGGCAACCTGGTGACCTGGGTGCTGATCATTGCGCTGGGGGCGTATTCGGCTTGGTCCGGCTGGAAATATTACGAGCGACGGCAGGCGGCGCAGGCATCGCAGTTGTACGAGGAAATGCACAAGGCGATTGCCGCCAAGGACAATGCACTGGTGCAGCGCGCAGCGGCCGACATGAAGGATAAGTTCGGTCGCACGACCTATGCGCAGATGGCCGGGATGATTGCATCGCGGGTGGCCTACGAAGCGGGCGACATTAAAGCGACCAAGGAACAGCTCGAATGGGTTGCGGCCAATGCGATTGATGATGAATACAAGGCGCTGGCGAAAATCCGCCTGGCAGGGATTCTTCTGGACGAGAAAGCCTACGACGAAGGGCTGAAACTAGTTTCGGGCGATTACCCGGAAGCGTTCGCTTCGCTGGTGGCCGATCGCAAGGGCGACATTCTGGTGGCGCAGGAAAAAATTGACGACGCGCGCGCTGCTTACCAGTTGGCGCTGGACAAGGCTGATCCGAAGGATCCGGCGCGCCAGTTGATCCAGTTGAAACTTGATGGCATCGGTGGCGCACCGGCTGCCAAGCCGGCAGCCTAATCAGACAGGAGAACGGATATGCGGATCGCGGTCAGGGTAGTGGCTATTGGAATGTTCGTCATGCTGGCAGGTTGTTCATCGTTAAACCCGTTTGCCCGCAAACCGGCACCGCGTCATGTGCCGACGCCGCTGCAGGCTTTCAAGCAGACACTGACTGCGCGTACCGTCTGGACGGCATCGGTCGGCAATGCCGGCGCTTATATCTTCTCGCCGGCAGTGGCGCAAAGTAGCGTGTTTGCCGCAGCGGCTGACGGCACTATTTCGCGTATTTCTGCGCTCACTGGCAGCAGCGAATGGCAGATCAAGGCCGAGGTGCCATTGACTGCGGGCGTCGGTACCGATGGCAACGTGGTTGCAGTCGGTGGCGAAAAGGGCGTGTTGCTGGCTTATGATGGCTACGGGAAGTTGCTGTGGAAGGCGCAGGCATCGAGCGAAATTCTATCCGCACCCGCAGTCGGTCAGGGGGTGGTGGTGGTGCGCAGCCAGGATAACCGCATTGCAGCCTATGATGCAGCTACCGGCAAGCGCAAATGGGTTGTGCAGCGTACGGTGCCCGCGTTGGCGCTGCGTTCCGCTCCAGGGCTGATGGTTGTTGGTCCTACTGTGGTGGTTGCGCTGCCTGGTGGTAGGCTTGTGTCGCTGATGCTGTCTAATGGCGGCATGCTGTGGGAAATCGCGGTTGGTGATCCGCGCGGTTCGACTGAACTCGAGCGCATCGCCGATGTGTCCGGCTTCCCGGCGGTGCAGGGGCGCGAAGTGTGCGCCACGTCATATCAGGGCCGGTTGGGTTGCCTTGATGCAGTGACCGGCGCGGCGCATTGGGCGAAGAAGCTGTCAAGCAGTGTTGGCCCCGCGATGGATGAGCGCTTTGTGTTTGCTGCTGACGAGAATGGTGCCGTGTCGGCGTTCACCCGCGACGGGCAAAGCGTCTGGCGCAACGACAAGCTCGCGCATCGAGGTCTGTCTGCCCCAGCGTCGTTCGGTTCCGCAGTGGCGGTGGCGGATGCGCAAGGCTACGTGCATTTCCTGTCGCGCGACAGCGGTTCGATCATCGGGCGCATCGCTACCGATGGCAGTCCGGTTCTTGCAGGGCCGGTCAGCGCGGGCAACATGCTGATTGTGCAGACGAAAGCGGGAACATTGTCGGCCATCGCCGCAGACTGATTGACCGGCAGACCGGCTATATCGCCGCAGCCATGCCAATATTGGGGCATCGCTGCGGCGCCTGTTTTTCGGCTGACGTGAAAAGGGAAAATCTGCGGGGTATGATTGAAAAACATACTGTTCCGCCAGGTATTTTGCGGTGGTTTGAGAATACACCCTGGAGTATATTTTTGGCCTGAAATGGCTGGAGCATGCCTTCAAAAGAGGCGTTACACTGACCTGCGGCCATGCACCGTACGGTATTTGATCTGGAATCCGACTGATGAAACCTGTTATCGCTCTGGTTGGCCGCCCGAATGTGGGCAAGTCAACGCTTTTTAACCGGCTGACGCGCTCACGTGATGCGCTGGTAGCTGACCTGCCGGGTCTGACCCGCGACCGCCATTACGGCGAGGGGCGGATCGGCAAACGCCCGTTTCTGGTGATCGACACCGGCGGCTTCGAGCCGGTGGCGAAGGAGGGCATCATGTACCAGATGGCACTGCAAACCAAGCAGGCGGTGGCCGAGGCTGATGTGGTGGTGTTCATCGTCGATGGCCGTCAGGGTATGACGCCGCACGACAAGACCATCACTGAATTCTTGCGCAAGTCTGGACGGCCGGTGATGCTGGTGGTGAACAAGACCGAAGGGATGAAATATTCGGCGGTGGCGGCCGATTTCTACGAACTTGGCTTGGGCGATCCGCGCGTGATTTCGTCAGCGCATGGTGATGGCGTGCACGACATGGTGGACGAAGCGCTTGATTTGGCGCTGGCGCAGGCCGCGCCGGTGGAGGAAGAACCAGCCGAGGCAGTCGATCGTGGCATCAAGATTGCAATTGTCGGCCGTCCGAATGTTGGCAAATCGACGCTGGTGAATGCGCTGCTGGGTGAAGAGCGCGTGATTGCGTTCGACATGCCGGGCACGACGCGCGATTCGATCGAGATCCCGTTCGAGCGCGACGGCCGCCAGTACACGTTGATCGACACCGCCGGCATCCGCCGTCGCGGCAAGGTGTTCGAGGCGATCGAAAAGTTTTCGGTGGTCAAGACGCTGCAATCGATTTCAGAAGCGAATGTCGTGATTCTGCTGCTGGATGCGCAGCAGGACATCGCAGAGCAGGATGCACACATCGCCGGCTTCGTGCTGGAATCCGGTCGGGCGCTAGTGGTCGGGGTGAATAAATGGGATGGCTTGTCGGTAGATCGGCGCGATTTCATCAAAGCCGAGGTGGAGCGCAAGCTGCATTTCCTGTCGTTCGCCAAATTCCACTTCATTTCTGCGCTGAAGACATCCGGCATCGGGCCGCTGATGAAATCGGTCAACGCCGCGTATGCCGCTGCGACGGCGAAGCTGACCACGCCGAAGCTCACGCGCGCACTGCAGGAAGCAGTCGAGCACCAGCAACCACCGCGCAAGGGGGCCGTGCGACCGAAACTGCGCTACGCGCACCAGGGCGGGCAGAATCCGCCGATCATCGTGATTCACGGCAATGCGCTCGAAGCGGTTAGCGATGTTTACAAGCGCTATCTGGAAAAGCATTTCCGAGAAACATTTTCGCTTACGGGTACGCCATTGCGGATCGAGTTCCGCACCGGCAAGAACCCGTTTGCAACAACGTCAACATAAATATGTAAGGATTTGTAGTTGGTCAATACGCGCCGTCCGGATTTGTATAGAATAACCGGCATAGTGGCGTTAACAGGAACGTTTCCGGCACTTGAAAAACTGTCCGCAGCCTCCACCTATCAACAACACAATATCAATAACAACAACTGGAGCCGTCATGAGCAATAACAAAGGGCAAATTCTGCAAGATCCGTTCCTGAACGTCCTGCGCAAGGAGCATGTTCCGGTTTCGATCTATCTCGTCAACGGCATCAAGCTGCAAGGTCAGATCGAATCCTTCGACCAATACGTCGTGCTGCTGCGCAATACTGTCACCCAAATGGTGTACAAACACGCGATTTCGACCGTCGTGCCGGCACGCGCCATCACCCTTCCGACTACCGAGCCAAACGCCTGATGATAGGAGCCTGCTGATGCGCGCGGTTCTCGTCGGGGTCGATTTCGGCAAGGGCGACTTTGCCGCCAGTTTGGGCGAACTGTCACTGTTGACCGAATCAGCCGGTGCTGAACCGGTGGCTACCATTACCGGCAAGCGCTCCAGTCCTGACGCCGCGTATTTCACTGGCACCGGCAAGGTGGACGAAATCGCGCAGGCGATCGCCGAACACCGCGCCGACATGGTGATCTTCAACCATGCGCTTTCGCCTGCGCAGCAGCGCAATCTCGAGCGGCGGCTGAACGTCAACATCGTCGACCGAACCAGCCTGATTCTGGATATCTTCGCGCAGCGAGCGCAAAGTCACGAAGGCAAGGTGCAGGTCGAGCTGGCGCAGTTGCAGCATTTGGCGACGCGGTTGGTGCGCGGTTGGACCCACCTTGACCGCGAAAAGGGTGGCATCGGTTTGCGTGGCCCGGGTGAGACGCAGCTTGAAACCGACCGTCGATTGCTGGGAGACAGGGTCAAGGTGTTGCGCCAGCGGCTGGAAAAACTGCAACGCCAGCGCGAAACGCGGCGCAAGTCGCGCGGTCGTGGCCATGCATTTTCGATCTCGCTCGTCGGCTATACCAACGCTGGCAAATCGACATTGTTCAACGCGCTGACGAAAGCCGGCACCTATGTTGCCGACCAGTTGTTCGCCACACTGGACACCACGTCGCGCCGGGTTTACCTGGAAGATGCGGGCAATGTTGTCATCTCCGACACGGTTGGTTTCGTGCGCGAACTGCCGCACCAGCTGGTGGCTGCTTTCCGCGCAACGCTTGAAGAAACCATCCACGCCGATTTGCTGCTGCATGTAGTCGATGCGGCCAGCCCAGCGCGCATGGAACAGATCGAGCAGGTGAACCATGTGTTACGCGAAATCGGTGCCGAGAACATTCCACAACTGCTCGTCTGGAACAAGATCGACTCGGTTGGGCTTGAGCCGGTTCTGGAGCGTGACGAGTATGATAAAATTGTTCGCGTTTTTGTTAGCGCCCGGACAGGTTCCGGTTTGGGCCTGTTGCGTCAGGCGATGGTCGAATACGCGGCCAGACACGCGGAGCGTGCAGGCAATACAGAAGTCGAATTTCCGGAAGATGATGTGCGTGACCTGCCGGAAAGCCTGATATCCAACCGATGATTTTGGCCACACACCCAAAATGCTCCTTTCTTCTATAACGAAAAAATTCGGCGTCAAGTTTTCCGACCTGTGGGGGCGCGGTTCCGACAGTGAGGAAGAACAGAAAAGCTATCGCGATAGCAAACCACCAGATCTCGACAACCTCTGGCGCCAGTTCAAGGAACGTCTGAACAAGCTGTTCGGCCGCGGCGGTGGCGGCGAAGGCGGCGGCGATCCATCCACAGCAGGCATAGGCGTGGCCGCAGTGTTGTTATTCCTGATTTCCGGCTCGGTCTGGCTGGTTAGCGGCACTTTTATCGTGCAGGAAGGCCAAGTTGGTGTGGTTATGACTTTCGGTAAGCACACCGAAACCAAGATTCCCGGCATCAGCTGGCGCTGGCCTTACCCGATCCAGTCGCATGAAATCGTGAACGTGTCGCAGGTGCGTACGGTTGAGGTCGGCTATCGCTCGTCGGTCAAGGACAAGCAGCCGAAAGAGGCGCTGATGCTGACCAACGATGAAAATATCATCGACATCCAGTTCGCGGTGCAATACCGTTTGAAGAATGCGTCCGACTGGGTATTCAACAACCGCAACCAGGAAGACATGGTACGGCAGGTGGCCGAAACCGCGATCCGCGAAGTGGTTGGCAAGAGCAAGATGGATTTCGTGCTGTATGAGGGCCGAGACAAGATCGCGGCTGATGTCAACAAGCTGATGCAGAACGTGTTCGATCAATATCGTTCCGGCGTGCAGATCACGAACGTGACCATGCAGGGCGTGCAGCCGCCGGAGCAGGTGCAGGCGGCATTCGACGATGCGGTCAAGGCTGGCCAGGATCGAGAACGCCAGAAAAACGAAGGCCAGGCGTATGCGAATGACGTGATTCCGAAGGCGCGCGGCGCAGCGTCGCGCCTGATTCAAGAAGCGGAAGCGTATCGCGCGCGCGTGATTGCCAACGCCGAAGGCGATGCAGCACGCTTCAAGCAGGTGCTGGCCGAATACCAGAAAGCGCCGGTGGTCACGCGTGACAGGATGTATCTGGAAACCATGCAGCACATTTTCACACGCACCACCAAACTGATGGTTGATGCGAAAGGTGGCAACAAGCTGTTGTATCTTCCGCTGGACAAGCTGATGGTCAAGACTGCCAGCGAGGGCGAGGCTGCGAAGCCGGCGGCGTCTGCTGCCCCTGCAGCTGAAGCACAACCGGCGGCACCCGCCGTGGCTCCGGCAGCCCCGGCAGCTGTGCCAGCTTCGGCGCCACCATCGCAGCGTGCGCGCGAATCGCGTGGCAGGGAGAGCCGATAATGAGAAAAATCTTTGCCTGGATTTTGGTGGCGCTGGTCGCCTATCCGATGATCGCATCCACCTTCTTTGTCGTTGATCAACGGCAATACGCGATCGTGTTTGCGTTGGGCGAGGTCAAGGAAGTGGTCGAGCAGCCGGGGCTGTATTTCAAGCTGCCTGCGCCGCTGCAGAACGTGCTGTTCATGGACAAGCGCATCCTGACCACCGAATCGAACGAGCCGGACCGGATCATCACTGCCGAAAAGATGAACATTCTGGTCGATGCTTTCGTCAAATGGCGGGTGGTTGATGCGAAACAGTTTTTTGTCAGCTTCAGCGGCGAAGAGCAGCGCGCGCAGGATCGGATGCAGCAAATCATGAAGGCGGCGTTAAACGATGAAATCACCAAGCGCACCGTGGGCGAAGTGATCGCTGGCGACCGTGCCAAGCTGATGGCGGGCATCGTCAAGAAAATGTCGGAAGAAACAGCGCATATCGGCATAGAAATCATCGATGTGCGTCTGAAGCGTGTTGATTACGTCGAGCAGATCAACACCTCGGTTTATGAACGGATGCGAGCCGAGCGTACCCGCGTTGCGAACGAACAGCGTTCGACCGGCGCGGCCGAATCGGAAAAAATCCGTGCCGATGCCGACAAGCAGCGGACGATCATCCTGGCTGAAGCGTTTCGTGATGCGGAAAAAATCCGTGGCGAAGGTGATGCAAAAGCCTCGCGCCTGTATGCGCAGGTGTTCGGACAGAACCCGGAGTTCTATAAGTTCTATCGCAGCCTGGAAGCCTATCGTGCGAGCTTCAACAACAAGAGCGACGTGATGGTGGTCGATCCATCATCTGAATTTTTCAAGTACATGAAAAGTTCGAGGGGCGGGGGCGGCAAGTAACCTCTGCGCCATCCGGATGGCCGGATGCGGACACAAAAGGCCTGGGAGCGCGCTGATGCTCTCAGGCCTGAAGTTTGTCGGCGCCGGCTTTTTCATTGAATCAATAATTTTCTGCAAATGCAAAACTGGCTTCTCCCTGAATACATCGCCGATGTCTTGCCCGCTGAAGCGCGCAAAATAGAAGATTTGCGGCGCGTCATCCTCGACAATTTCCGCCTTTACGGCTATGAACTGGTAATGCCGCCGATGCTCGAATACCTCGAGTCGTTGCTCTCCAGCACCGGCCAGGATACAGACCTGTTCACTTTCCGTCTGATCGATCAGCTTTCAGGTCGCACAATGGGCATTCGCGCCGACATGACGACGCAGGTGGCGCGCATCGATGCGCACCTGCTCAACCGTTCGTCGGTCACGCGGCTCTGTTATGCTGGCAGCGTGCTGCATGCGCGTCCGTCCGGCCTTTATGCAACGCGCGAACCGTTCCAGATTGGCGCTGAAATCTACGGCCATGGCGGGCTGGAATCCGATGCCGAAATTCAGGAACTGGCGCTGGCTTCGCTGCAACTGGCAGGCATTTCCGGTGTTTGCATCAACCTGTGCCACGTTGGCGTGATCCGCGATTTGCTTGCCAGTGAACCGAAGCTGAAAAAGGTCGAAAGCGAATTGTTCAACCTGCTCGAAGGCAAGGACGTGGCCGGACTGTCAGAACTGACCAAGGGTTTCGATGCCAAGCTGCGCGCCGCGCTCTTGGCGCTGCCTGGCCTGTATGGCGGCGTGGCGATCATTGCCGAAGCGCGCAAGGTGCTGCCTCCGTTGCCGGGCATCGTGCGCGCGCTGGATGAAATCGAAGCGCTGGCACGGATGGCCGAGTCTGATGGCGTCAGCGTCACGGTCGATCTGGCCGACCTAGGCGGATACCAATATCACAGCGGCGTGATGTTCGCCGCCTACGTGCCGGGGTTGCCGAACGCGCTCGCGCGTGGCGGCCGTTACGACCATGTGGGCGAAGTCTTTGGTCGCGCCCGTCCGGCGACTGGTTTCTCAATGGATTTGCGCGAACTGGCGCGGCTGGTGCCGTGCGGCGAGCCGCAAAAGGCGATTCGCGCGCCGTGGGGGAAATCGCCGGAATTGCGCGAAAAAATCAAGGAATTGCGCCAAAACGGTGAAGTTGTGATACAAAGCCTGCCGGGGCAAGGCAATGATCAGGATGAATTCGATTGCGATCGTGAATTGGCAGCCGGCGAAAATGGCGGCTGGGTGCTGAAAAAACTGGTTTAATTTATAAGAAAGACTTATGGCAAAGAATGTCGTGGTGATTGGCACCCAATGGGGTGACGAGGGCAAGGGAAAAATCGTTGACTGGCTGACCGAGCACGCGCAGGGCGTGGTGCGGTTTCAGGGCGGCCACAATGCCGGACATACGCTGGTCATCAACGGCCAGAAAACCGCGCTGCAACTGATCCCTTCGGGCATCATGCGCCCGGGTGTCGCCTGCTACATCGGCAATGGCGTCGTGCTGTCGGTGCCTGACTTGCTGCGTGAAATCGATCGGCTCGAGTCGCTCGGGGTCGAGGTGCAATCGCGGCTGAAGGTGTCCGAAGCTTGCCCGGTGATCCTGCCGTACCACGTGGCGGTCGATCTGGCGCGCGAGGAAGCGCGTGGCGATGCGAAAATCGGCACCACCGGCAAGGGCATTGGTCCGACCTACGAAGACAAGGTCGCGCGGCGCGCGATTCGCGTGGCGGATCTGATGAACAAGGCGCGGCTGGAGGAAAAGCTGCGCGAGAATCTCGACTATCACAACCACGTGCTGGTCAACTTTCTGCACAAGCCCGCGATCGATTTCCAGAAAACGCTGGATGATGCGCTTGCGTCGGCTGAACGGTTGCGCCCGCTGGTGGCCGACGTTTCGAGCGCGCTGCATGAAACCTTCCGCCAGGGCGGCAACCTGCTGTTCGAGGGCGCGCAAGGCAGCATGCTCGACGTTGACCACGGCACCTATCCGTATGTCACGTCCAGCAACTGCGTCGCAGGCAATGCGGCCGCCGGTTCCGGCGTCGGCCCGAACATGCTGCACTACATCCTTGGCATCACCAAGGCCTACACCACGCGTGTCGGCTCCGGCCCGTTCCCGTCCGAACTGCCGACCGATGCTGGCGTTGGCCATCACCTGTCCACTGTCGGCAAGGAATTCGGTACCGTTACCGGCCGTCCGCGCCGTTGCGGCTGGTTCGATGCCGCGCTCCTGAAGCGCTCGGTGCAAATCAATGGCGTATCCGGCATCTGCCTGACCAAGCTCGACGTGCTCGACGGCATCGAAACCATCAAGCTGTGCACTGGCTACAAGCTCAACGGCAAGGAAATCGACATTTTCCCGGTCGGAGCCGAAGATGCTGCGCGCTGCGAACCGATTTACGAAGAAATGCCAGGCTGGAAGGACAGCACGCTCGGCGCGAAATCGTTCGATGCGCTGCCGGCAACAGCGCAAGCCTACATCCGCCGCGTGGAACAACTGATCGGCGTGCCGATCGACATGGTTTCCACTGGCCCGGATCGCGAGGAAACGCTGGTCTTGCGCCATCCGTTCCAGTAAGGTCAACAGACTGCCATAACCCGGGCGAGCACGCCTCGCCCGGTGCAGGCTTCACCTGTTCCGGCACATCGCCCGGAAACTCATCACCCGAATATACCCACCGGTGTATTTTCCAACTGTCGCAGAAAATATGGCGCGATGTGGCAATATTCTCGTATACCCCATGATTTTGCCTGTTTCTGGCAGAGTAGGGGGCATTTCTTTTCTGTTAGTCTTCAAAATTACTGACTAAAATGACTTTGGGGTCAGTAAGGCTAAAAAATATACTCCACCTAGTATTTGAAAACAGCAAGCAAATATGAGGCCTAGAGCTGCATTTAGGCCATATACCCCCAGTAATGTAAAGGCGATAAATAAAGCTGTTTTCTGCTGGTGTTCCGGTTTTCTTCTGTGTTCAAGTCAGGCATTATTCAATGGACAATTGTCCTGTTCAGCGGCAGGAGTCGCATGGCGTGTTCACAGATAATGCGAGGATGAGATGAGGATTGATGCTGGTTCAAATTACTATCAGACGTTGGTGAACCAAATGTCGGCGAGCAAGTTGCCTGCTAGTGCGAGTCCCGCGACATCAGTGTCCGACGCTTCGTCGGCGGCACAGACGGCAGCAGCATCTATTTCGCTTTCTTCTGGCAGTGCTGATGTGCAGGATTTCACTAGCATGACGCGCAAGGACTTAATTAGCTGGATGAACGGGCAGATTCGCGCAGGGAAAATGTCGCTGGACGAGAGTACCCCTTTCGTCGCGCTTGGCATGTCAATTCCGGCCAACGGAAACTCGCTCGAGGACAGTTATGCGCCGTCCGAGCGCCTGAATTTCATTGAGATTGCAAATCGTGGCATTGAAGGCGCATTAAGTCGCCACGATGAGAATGAAGCGAAGGCGCTGCAAAATGTCCTCGACGTCATGCAAAAAAACATGGCGTCGCGATAAGCGTTTGCACTAGCCGCGCCACAGCGGTTCCTTCAGATACCTGCCGGTTACGCTGGCCGGATTCTGCGCCACGTCTTCCGGCGTGCCGCTGGCGATGATTTGCCCGCCGCCGGCGCCGCCTTCCGGGCCGAGGTCAATGATCCAGTCGGCGGTCTTGATGACGTCCAGATTGTGCTCGATGATCACCACGGTGTTGCCCTGATCGCGCAGCCGATGGATTACTTTTAGCAGCAGGTCGATGTCGTGGAAGTGCAGGCCGGTGGTTGGCTCGTCCAGGATGTATAACGTCCGGCCGGTATCTCGCTTCGACAGTTCCAGCGACAGTTTCACCCGCTGCGCTTCGCCGCCGGAGAGCGTGGTCGCGCTCTGGCCGAGGCGGATGTAGCCGAGGCCGACATCAAGCAGCGTTTGCAAACGGCGCGCGATCATCGGCACCGGCTTGAAAAATTCGTATGCTTCCTCGACTGTCATGCCGAGCACGTCGGCGATGTTCTTGTCGCGGTAGCGGACATCGAGCGTTTCGCGGTTGTAGCGCTGGCCGTGGCAGAGGTCGCATGGCACGTACACGTCCGGCAGGAAGTGCATTTCAACCTTCAGCACGCCGTCGCCCTGGCAGGCTTCGCAGCGGCCGCCCTTGACGTTGAACGAAAAGCGCCCTGGGGTATAGCCGCGTTCGCGCGCCATCGGCACGTTCGAGAACAGGTCGCGGATCGGCGTGAACAGGCCGGTATAGGTGGCCGGATTCGAGCGCGGCGTGCGGCCGATCGGTGCCTGATCGACCGCGATTACTTTGTCGAAATGTTCCAGCCCGGTCACCGTTTCGAACGGCGCCGGTTCGGTTTGCGAGCGGTAAAGGTGGCGCGCGGCGACGTGGTACAGCGTATCGTTCACCAGCGTCGATTTGCCCGAGCCGGAAACGCCAGTCACGCAGGTCAACAGGCCGACCGGCAGGTCGAGCGTGACCTGTTTCAGGTTGTTGCCGCTGGCACCGGCGATTGTCAGCCGCTTTTCCGGATCGAAGGGCTGGCGCTGCTGCGGCACCGCAATGCTGCGCGTGCCGTTCAGGAATTGCGCGGTCAGCGATTTTTCGTTCTTTAGGATGTCCGCCAGCGATCCCTGAGCGACCACATGGCCGCCATGCACGCCGGCGCCAGGCCCCATGTCGACGATATGGTCGGCGGTGCGGATCGCATCCTCGTCGTGCTCGACCACCAGCACGCTGTTGCCGAGGTCGCGCAGGTGTTTCAGCGTATCGATCAGGCGGTCATTATCGCGCTGGTGCAGGCCGATTGATGGCTCATCCAGCACGTACATCACGCCGGTCAGCCCGCTGCCGATCTGCGATGCCAGCCGGATGCGCTGCGCCTCGCCGCCGGAGAGCGTATCGGCGCTGCGGTCGAGCGACAGGTAATCCAGCCCGACATTGTTCAAAAAATGCAGTCGTGCAGCGATTTCCTTGATGATGCGGGCGGCGATTTCCTTCTTCGCGCCGGCGAGTGAAAGCTGCTCGAAAAATGCCAGCGTATCGCGCAGCGGCAAGGCTGAAACCTCGTAAATGGCTCGCTGCTGCGTTCCTTCGCCGACCGTGACGAAGCGCGCTTCGGTGCGCAGCCGCGCGCCGTGGCA
>JAGSYW010000091.1 GCA_018262475.1 Burkholderiaceae bacterium
CTGTTCGCCGGCACGCGCCGCTTCGACTGCCGCATTGAGCGCCAGAATGTTGGTCTGGAACGCAATGCCGTCGATGACGTTGATGATGTCCGCCATCTTCTTCGACGATTCGTTGATCGCGCCCATCGTTTCGACCACTTGCGATACCACTTCGCCACCCTTGACCGCCACATCGGATGCCGTCACCGCCAGCTGGTTCGCCTGACGCGCGTTGTCGGCGTTCTGGCGCACGGTCGAGGTCAGTTCTTCCATCGACGAAGCAGTTTCTTCCAGCGAGCTGGCCTGCTCTTCGGTGCGCGATGACAGATCCTGGTTGCCCGCCGCAATCTGCGCCGAGGCGGTGGCGATGGTGTCGGTGCCGGTGCGTACCTGAGCGACAATATTGACCAAGCTGTCGTTCATGTTTTTGAGCGCCTGCATCAACTGGCCGGTTTCGTCTTTCGATTTGACATCAATGCGGGCCGTTAAATCGCCAGAAGCCACCGTTTCCGCCACTTTGACAGCCTCTCCCAGCGGGCGAGTGATCGAGCGGGTGGCAAAGTACGCCACGAATATACCTACGAGAATGCCTCCGATGCCTAACGCAAGCAAAAGCAGTCTTGCAGTGGCATAAGTCGCGTCGGCATCCTTGTCGGACTGTTCGGCCGCCTCAACCATGAGTTTTCTGAACTTGTCCAGTTCATCCATATAGGCATTGCGTACCGGCCGGACTTCCTTGTATAGCGCCGCCTCCGCTTCCACCCATTTGCCTTCCTCTGCCAGCTTGATGTATTTATCAATGGCGGCACTATAAGCTGTGCGCCGCTCCTGAATTACCTTGTACTGTTCCCTGCCTTTCACCGTGCTCAGCAAACCCTCGATTTTCTTGAGCGACTCGGTATTCTTTGCGCGCGCCTCAAGAATTTTGGCGATTTCCTTCTTGACCGTTTCCTTGTCCTTGGAGAGCAATATGTCGCGGTTGGCGGAGGCGATGATGTTCACCTGATCGATGATGTTGGTCGCCAGCAAAATTTTCGGAATACGATCCTGGGTGATGATGGTCGAGGCATCATTCACGACACCGAGCCGGTTAATGCTGAGGTACAAGGCCGCAGCGAAGATCACCAGAACTGCCGCAAATCCGGCACCAAGGCGAGTGCCAATTTTCCAATTTTTCATGTTCATCTTCCTTATGAAGTTCAACTAAGTCGTTATCCGGTTCACACTCTCATACCCACGCATCTCCTGCGCCTTTATCCTGCACCTTTGATATGTCAACGCCGTATTCTTCTCGCCCCCTTGCTCAAGTTTTATGCGAACCGCAACCTATTACCTCGCCAACATTTTGCGTGATTCTCTCCTCCCGCCATATCCAATTCATTGATATTTAGCAACTGGCATGCTTCCGATTCATTTGCCATCACTGCTGCCGCTTGAGGCAGATTTGCAGGTCATGTAGCGGCGGACAACGCCCCAAGCGCATTCTTTTTTTCTTGCCAGTTTTTTTAGCCCATTTCTTCAGCAGGGGTAGCCATTCTGCCGAGGAATAGAAATAAAAAAAGCACCCGAAGGTGCTTTCATGTTCATTGCTGCTCAGGCTTACCATCTTGCTTTCTCACCCCACAGAAATGTTGACATGCCTTTGTCTGGTTATGATTCACTGGCATTTCTGCCAGCAGATTTTTTTGAATTTGGCTGTCTACTTCTTGCCCGCTTCTTCATCCCACTTCTTCAGCAAATCCAGCTTTTCACCAATCTTGATTTCCAATCCTCTTGGAACGGGTTGATACCAACCAGGCTCTTGCATCCCATCGGGAAAATAGGTTTCACCAGCAGCATAGGCATTGGGTTCATCATGGGCATATCTGTACTCATGCCCGTAGCCTAGCTCCTTCATCAGTTTGGTTGGCGCATTCCGAAGATGAACAGGAACCTCGCGGCTTTTATCCTGCTTCACGAAAGCTCTTGCCTGGTTGTATGCCATGTAGCCAGCATTGCTCTTTGCCGCAATCGCCAGATAAATTACCGCCTGACCAAGCGCAAGTTCACCTTCAGGGCTTCCCAAACGCTCAAAGGTCAGTGCTGCATCATTGGCTATCTGCATGGCTCTTGGATCAGCCAGGCCAATGTCTTCCCAGGCCATACGGATGATTCTTCTGGATAGATACCTTGGATCGGCACCACCATCCAGCATCCTTGTCAGCCAGTACAAAGCAGCATCAGGATTGGAGCCACGAACCGATTTATGCAAGGCTGAAATCTGGTCATAGAAGTTGTCCCCGCCTTTGTCAAAACGCCGTGAATTCAGCGTTAGGGCATTCTGGATGAAGTCTGCATCAATTTCCCGGACACCCGCGGCACCCGCAGCCGTTTTGCATTGTTCCAGCAGGTTCAAGAGCCTTCTGGCATCGCCATCGGCGTAGCCAATGATGGTGTCTCTTGCCAGTTCATCAAACACCAGGCCATCGAGCGCTTTTTCCTGCGCCCGTTTCAACAAGCCCTTCAATTCATCTTCTGTCAGGGACTTGAGCACATATACCTGAGCACGAGACAGCAGCGCCGAGTTCACTTCAAACGATGGGTTCTCAGTCGTTGCGCCGATGAAAGTGACCAAACCACTTTCTGCATAGGGAAGAAGAGCATCTTGTTGGGACTTGTTAAACCTGTGAATCTCATCCACGAACAAAATGGTGTGCTTGCCTTGAGCCAGATTCTGTTCCGCTTGTTCCATCGCGGCCCTGATGTCTTTGACGCCAGAGAACACCGCAGACAGCGCAATGAATGCGCAATCAAAGGCGGTAGCGGTCAGTCGTGCAAGCGTGGTTTTCCCAACACCAGGCGGCCCCCAGAAAATCATGGAGTGAGGTTTCCCGGACTGGAAAGCCAGCCTCAAGGGTTTGCCTTCCCCCAGAAGATGAGACTGCCCTATCACCTCATCCAGAGTTTTGGGGCGAAGGGCTTCAGCAAGCGGCGCCACAGGCTCTTGCGCGAACAGATCAGCCATGAATTTCCTCCGCCGAATAATGCGGAGGCGCAAAGATTGGCACGCACATATTAATAAGTCGTTGTTTCATACAATGTTTAACAACCTCGTCGAGCAGCGCACTATCAACAAACAAGCGCTGGCCTATCCTTTGATCACGCAAGGTGGGACGCTGGCGTTCCGCAAAGAACAGCTGGCTCACCATGCAATAACAACGAGTGATGGGCTAAAGTGCTAGTCTATCCGAAGCCATGCGTTTCACGCCGCCATTTGGCTTGTCATGGCAGAAATTCCGGCCGCACCCCCTGCTGCAGGAAGTCCATGAACGCGTCCTGGTTCAACGGTCGGCTGAATAGGTAGCCTTGGATTTCATCGCATTGGTGTTCTCGCATAAAGCCGAATTGTTCTGCTGTTTCGACCCCCTCGGCGATCACCCGTTTCTGCAGCGTGTGCGCCAGCGTGATGATCGACAGCGCAATCGCCGCATCGTCCTTGCGCGACATGATTTCGCGTACGAACGACTGGTCGATCTTGAGTTTATCCACCGGCAATTGCCGCAGGTAAGCCAGGCTGGAATAGCCTATGCCGAAATCATCGATCGACAGCCGCACGCCCAGATTCTTCAGCCGCCGAATCATGTCGAGCGATTTGTCCACGTCCTGTATCAGAATCGATTCGGTCAGTTCCAGTTCAAGGAACTGCGGCGCCAGACCGGAATCGGCCAAAGCCATTAACACGATCTGCTCGAGGTCGCCGCGGCGGAACTGGATGGCCGAAATATTGACCCCGACCACCAGCCCTGGCCAGCCTGCCACCTGCCACGCTTTAGCCTGCCTGCAAGCTTCCTGCAAGACCCAACTGCCGATCTGGATGATCATGCCGCTTTCTTCAGCCACCTGAATGAATCGGTTCGGCGGCACCATGCCCAGTTCCGGATGTTGCCAGCGTATCAGCGCTTCAGCCCCGACCATGCGGCCGGTGGCCAGTTCGAGCTGAGGCTGGTAGTGCAGGCGGAATTCGCCGTTTTCCAGAGCGCGCATCAGGCCGTTGCGTATCAGCAGATGTTCAAGCACGTAATCATTCATGTCCTCGGCGAAGAAACGGTGCGTATTGCGCCCGGACTGCTTCGCGTTATACATCGCCATGTCCGCATTTTTCAGTAGCGCGTCGCAATCATGGCCGTCTTCCGGATAAATCGCAATACCGATTGAGGTCGAGGTGGACAACTCGTGCCCCTCGATGCGAAACGGCTTGCAAATCTGGGTGAGTATTTCGATGGCAGCATTGTTGATCGCATCCAGATCGCCCACATCCGTCAGCATCACCAGAAATTCGTCGCCCCCCTGCCTGCTGACCGTATCCGAATCACGCACGGATTGACGCAACCTCGTAGCTACTTCCTTGAGCATCATGTCGCCGGCAGAATGGCCGAGGGTGTCATTGATGGTCTTGAAGTCGTCCAGATCAAGAAACATCACGGCAACCCGCGTCCTGGTGCAGTGAGCATGGGCAATTGCCTGCTCCAGCCGGTCGTTCGCCAGCATCCGGTTTGGCAAGCCGGTCAGCGCGTCATGGTAGGCCAGGAACTCGATCCGGCTCTGGTTTTCCTTGCTCTCGGTAATGTCGTCGGCAATGCCGATGTAATACTGCGCGATGCCCTTCTCGTCGCGCAGGGCGCTGACAGAAAACCATATCGCATATTCATCGCCGTTCTTTCTGCGATTCCACAACTCCCCTTGCCAGCGGCCATTTTGCACCAATGAACTCCAGAACATCTGGTAAAAATCGCTCTCCTGCCGCCCGGAATGCAGGAAACGCGGATTACGGCCCACCGCTTCTTCCGCCGCATAGCCCGTCATCAGCGAAAACGCGGGATTCACCGCCACGATGGTCGGGCTGACATCGGTAATCATGATGCCGCTGTGACTGTTCTCGAACACCTTGGCCGCCAGCCGCAGTTCTTCTTCTGCCTGCCTGCGCGACGTTTCGCGATCGAAATTATCCAGTGCAAAACTGATGCCCTTGACCATGTCATCCAGCAGATTGACGATTTCGCCATCGAAGGCGCCCGCCTCGTCGCTATATACCGCCAGCACCGCGCAAACGCTGCTAGCGCGGATTATCGGAAAGGTCGCGATCGATTTCAGCCCATGCTTGATCGCTTTCTCGCGCCACGGCGCGACCGATTCGGCCTGCTGGAAATCATTGATAACCACGATACGGCTTTCGCGATAGGTGACGCCCACAGGCCCCTTGCCCTCGGCCGCGATCGGCTTCGTCAGGATGATAATTTCATCCAGATAATCGCTCGCCTTGCCGTCCTTTGCCAGCGGCACAATCCGCTCGCCTGATTCGTCCGGCACGCCAACCCATGCCAACGCCATGCCGCCAAATTCAACCGCGATCCGGCAAACCAGCGGGAACAACGCGGACTGATCGCTCAGCCGCATAATCGCGCCGTTCATTTCACCTTGCGCGCGCAAGGTGTTTTTCAATCGCTGTTCGCGCATCTCGATATGCTTGCGCTCCGTGATATCCTGAATCACGGCGGCAAACTGCTCCGGCCCAGGGCGGTAGGCATAGACGGAATACCAGCGCCCCAACTGGGGAGTTCTGTTTTCCAGATACGCAGGAACACCATCGGTTGCCACCTTGCCGAAATTTTCTATCCAGTAGGACTCGCCCCCCGGAAACACTTCAGTCACACGCCGGCCGATGATCTGTTCCTTGTGAAGACCGGTCATTTTTTCGAACGCCGGATTGACATCGAGATAACGGTAATCGATCACCTTGCCATCCTCGTTGCGAATGACCTCATGCACGGCCAGTCCGTTGGTCATGTTGTCAAACAGCATCGAAAGCCGCGCCTCGCTGTCGCGCAGCGCATCGTCCGCACGCTTGCGTTCGCTGATGTCGCGGATGATGCTCTGCACGAACATGCCTTTTTCCGTGCTAATTGAGCGCGTACTCACTTCAACCGGAAACACGCTGCCATCACTGCGCACATGGTGGCCTTCAAAAATGAGAGCCCCGTGCAACGCCATCTGTTGCCATTGCTCGTCCAAGTCTGCCCACTCATCCTTAACCCTCAAGGAGCGGACATGACAGCCAATCAGTTTTTCACGCGGGTAGCCGTAAGCGATCTCAGCGCGATCATTCGCCTCAACAATCACGCCATTTCCATCCATCAGCAGAATGATGTCATTCGCGAATTTGCTCAGGTAGTCATAATGCTTGACCAGCGCCTGCTGCCTGAGTTCCGCCTGCAGGTATGCCGCCTGATACTGCGCGCGCTTCTGCCACCACCAGAAATACAGCGACAACGCCCCGACCATCAGCAGCAACAGCGCGGTCATCGTGATATCGGAGGCCGCCTGATCAAGCGGCCTGAAAACTTCATCCTGATCGATCTTGGCAACCATGATCCAGTCCGTGCCCGGAATGCCGATTGCATGACCAATCACCAGCACATCGCGATAATCTTTGCCACGCACAATGCCCAGTTCACCCGAAAGCGCCTTGACCGCCAGCATCTGCGGATTCTGCGCAATGCTGAATGTTTTCATCGCCTCGCCCTTGCGATAGCGCAGTTCGCCAAAGAACAGCAGCTCGTCACCCTCGCGCCGGAACAAGACCATTTCTGCGCTGGCGCTATCCGTCGGCCAGGACTGGATCAGCGGGAACAGGTTCAAATCTGGATTCATTTCGAGCAGCACCAAACCTGAAATCTGGCCTCCAGCACCGTCAGGTATCAGCGGTGCTATCACATGCAAACGAGTATGGCGCGTTCCATCAGGCTGTTCATGCCAATGCATCTTCCCGACCACAGGTTTCTTCAGACCGATTGCCTGCTGTATTTCCGCTCGCAAATGCGCTGCTTCCGGCGCCTCTGCGCCTGTTGACATCCGCACCACGCCATCGCGATCGAGCAGCGCCAGATCGCCATACGAAAAACCCTGGCGCAGCGCCGCCAGGCGCGTTCTGAGCCATTGCTCGGCAGCCCCCTTGCGCCAGCCGCTCCTGAACCAATCATCGAAACGGGACGCCAGATGGGAACCATTGCCTGAAACATGCGCATAATTCACGCTCTGCTTGAGCCAGCTATCAATTTGCGCTGCCTTCAGCGTCGCAATCGCCGCCAGACTCTGTTCAATCTTGCGTGATTCGCTGCGCTTGACGTTCTCGAACGCGACATAACCGCCGCAGGCGATCGCAACCACCATGACCAGCAAATACACTATCGATAACCGCCAGCTCGCCTTGCTTGCATAGTGATCGCCGGGCATGGCAAACGATCCGTCTGCATCCGGCCGCCAGGAGCGTAGCAGCAAGTACAATCCAATCGACATTGCGCCGACATAAAACAGGCCCTTGAGGATTTCCAGCTTGCCGCGGATGGCAGCATCGCCCACCAGCAGGTCCAGCACGCCGCCGGAAAAAATGATCCAGGCAGCGGAAATGATCAGATACGCCAGCACATAAAACAATGCCTTGCGTCTGCCATTCATTTGCGTTTCGCCCCGTCCGGCGTCTGCCATACCGCCCTCCTGCTCCAGCTATTCAAGCAAGGAAAGGCTAGCAGAATTCTGGCGGCGCGTTGCCTATCAAGTTATACTTCTAAACTTTTATTTGACGGTCGTTTGATGCATGACAACAAGCGGGTTGTCAACATGCAAGACTCCTGCGGCAAAATATTTTCGCCAAAAACGTAGGGCGCGTTTGTCCAACTATGCTGCATCCTGTTGCAGCGTTTGTGTCAAGTAACACCGTGTGCGGAAATATATTCCTGCTGATTCAACAACATTCATAAAGAAGGCGCACATGAAAATTGCAGACTGGAAAATCGGAACCCGGCTAGGCGCAAGCTTTGCCATCATCCTGCTGATTTTGATCGCCATGGCGGTGCTCGGTATCAACCGGCTGGCAGCGGTCAATCAGGCATCGACCGACATGGCGGAGAACCGCATTCCCAAACTGATGCAGGTGCAGGAAATTCAGGATCGGCTCAATGTCATGTCGCGAGCCGCGCGCAATGCACTGCTCCTCAAAAATGATCGGGATGCGGCAAAACAGGAAATCGCCCGCATCTATGAGGGGCGCAAGGTCATCACCGAAACCTTCGACAAGCTGGACAAATCGATGGTGACCCCGAAAGGGCGCGAGATGATCAAGGCGACCATTGAAAAGCGTCAGGAATACGTCAATTCCTTGGACAAGCTCATCAAGCTGACAAATGAAGCAAAAAACGAAGAGGCATTGACCTTCATGTTTGGCGGTTTCAGGATCGCACAATCTGCCTATTTCTCTCAACTTGAGGCATTCCAGAAATATCTGATTGACGCAATGAACAAAGGCAACAAGGAAGCCGAAGAGAATTATGCGATGGCGCGCATGTTGCTGATTGCAATATCCGTGGTTGCAGTCGTCATCGGCATCCTTGTGGCGCTGTTCGCCACCCGCTCGATCACCCGCCCGCTGGGAGAAGCGGTGAAAGTGGCGGAAACGGTGGCTTCAGGCGACCTGACGCACCGGATCGAAGTGCACTCGAAAGACGAAACCGGCCAGTTGATGCTGGCGCTCAAACACATGAACGACAGCCTGGTCAGCATTGTCGCTCAGGTACGCACCGGCACCGACACCATCGCGACCGCCTCGGCGCAGATTGCGGCGGGCAACCAGGATCTGTCATCGCGCACCGAAGAGCAGGCCAGCTCGCTGGAAGAAACCGCTTCGTCGATGGAAGAACTGACCTCGACC
>JAGSYW010000013.1 GCA_018262475.1 Burkholderiaceae bacterium
GCACACCAGCAGCGCCGTGATCTTGTCCAGCGGGATAGACCCAAGCCAGTCAAGAAACCCAAAAACCCACGCGGCCACCCCTGTCGCCTTCCCCGTCGCAATCGCTTTTTCCGGCATGATTCCCTTTCTTTTGGCATAAAAAAACCGCCTCGCGGCGGCTGTTACAACATTATTGATGGTCTGTTAGTGCGGGATAACCGTTATCACCCCTGATTATTCGCTTCCCGGTTGATTGCCCCTCCATCAGTGCGGCGTGCTCATCATCAGTGATTTCCACGCCGCCGCTATCTTCGATGGAAAAGGCGAAGCGGCCATCGGCCTCAAGCCATTTTGCAAACATGCTCCCCCCTATCTTTAATCTAGAATTGCTCGATAATGCACCGTCGCTCCAGCAACAGAACAGTGCCCGTTAAAGCCGGTGCCGGTCGGAGTGTCGAACCATGCTGAAATTGCTGCCGTGCCGCTTGAATTTGGTGTGAGTTGAAGATTTCTAAGGTTTGTTCCGCTCAGTGGGAACGTCACAGAAACTGCGGCCCCAGGCGTAGAAGATGCAACAAAATACCCATGCACCTCTATTCGCCCGCTAGGAAGTTTTTGATACCCGTTTCCTGCCAATGACGCCGGAAATTGATTATTGCTGCTCCAGCCGAACACATTCCATCGAGAAGCACCATTGCTCGCAACAAAGATCGAATCTCCAGCAAGAATGGTGATCCCAGCCGATGACGCAGCGCCAGAAAGAGTATTGATGTTAAGCGTATCCGTGCCTCCACACGAAATCTGAACAGGCACGCTTGCTTGATTGATGAACCAATACCCCGTTCCATCCGAAACAGTAGAGGCCAACGGGAGTGTCAAAACTCTTGCGGACGTTGACCCATAAAAAGAAATCAGTTTGCCAACGTCATCCAGCGTCAGTGTTGCGTTTGCATTAAAAGAAGACACGCCACGGACAGAACCAATCGCAGACTTCGCGGCCTTTTCATTATTTAACTTCGCAATAAACGCTGCATGCGCACGAAAATAGTCGTCCACGACACCTTTTACTGATTCTGCCCCTTTGGGACTATTCATGCTCGGCGTAGTATCCAGTTCTGTTATATTGTTTGGTACTGGCACGTCATTCTCCTAAAATGAAGTTATTTATTACTTCAGAAATATCCTATGACATCAGAACAAATATTGCGCATTCTTGGAATTTGCGTCATCAATTACTTTATTGCGATCCTATTTCGCAAGCTGCGCGCCTGCGACGAATGGGATGAGGCGATTGCCAAACTGTTCAATCAGTTTCGCAGCCGTCTGCGCTCCTTCTGGACGCGATGACACCATGCCGGTAAGCAGTTTCTGCATTGGCGGCGTGTACATCGCGGCACCACCTAACAGACCTGCAGGGATAGCCGGATTCAGGAAGTAACTGCCGAGCGTTCCCCCTGCAATCAGCGCGCGGTCAGTGGTAAACGAGTTCGGAACTTTGTTTCCAAACACCGACTGCCCAGCGTTTCCAAGATCCTGCATCAGCGCATCGCCGCGAGAAACGGCGCGCTTCCTTACGCTGTTGTCTGTCGCCTGAATTGCCATATTCAATTGCCCCGGCGTGAACACTCCATCGTTGTTTTTGGCTGATTTCGCTGCCTGCTCAACCCGAACCAGATTCGCCCACCCAGACCGAGCCCCTTTGAGCAGATCGGCCTGCGCCGGGTTCTGGCGCTCGAGTGCGTCACGCAATGCGGTTTGCATTTCCTTCACCATGCCGGTGTAGTCCTGCGCGAACATGTTGGAATCTTTGCCAGTCTTGGCGATCTCTTTCGAGAACAGCGAATCAACGCGGTTGAATTCCTTGGATGACATCTTGCCGGCAGAATCAACCGTGTATTCACCAGCATCGCCAATCAGCTTGGCAAATCGCCGTGCGTAATCAGCGGGAAGTGATTGCGCATCAACTCGTAGCCTGTTCGCCACCGCAGAAAACGCATCGTCCAACTGCAGGCCTCCGGCGCGGTCAACCGCATCGGTATACGCACCAGACAGCGCATCACCGGCTTTTTTTACGCCCTCTAAGCCAACGCCTTCGACTTTCTGGCCGATTGGCGACGTGGCGCGATTGATGGCGGCATTGTTGAACTGGTTGAGCGATCGATTCCGTGCAGACGAAATTGCGTCACCGAGGATCGGCACGCTGGTCAACTTTTCCTCGAGCGAATTCCAGCGTCCGCCAAGCGTTTGCCCGATAGTCGGTTGTACACCTTCGTTTTTCAGCAGCTGCAGATTTGGATTGACGGATGCCTTCGGGCTGACAATCCGCGCCAATCCGCCAAAGGCCAAAGGAACCGCCGCGCCGGTCGCCGCGCCAATTCCGGCCTGTTTCAGCTTGCCAGAGGAGAAATCCTCATCGCCGTAGATTGGCTGCAAAAGACCAGACGCGCCGCCTGCAGCCGCACCAAGCAATGCAGTCGTTCCCAATCCAGCCCCCGCCGGCGTGAACGCGGCAATACTGGCGTTGATCGGATTGATTGCGCCGCCGATCATGCGCGCGCCGTCAAACTTGCCAGAATTCTCTCCCCGCGAATCCTGATATTTAGCCTCGCTATCACGAATGGCCTGCTCCATATTCTTGGCATGCTCCGCACCGATGCCGAGCTTTTGCATGCCAATAGCCACCAGCTGCGCCGCGCCGTTGAACGGGTCGGTATATCCCTGCGCCAGCCTGTTCAGCCAGTCGGTTGTGTCTGCACCTTTCGGTGCTTCCGGAGTAATCGGTTCTTGCGGTTGATTGACGCCGCTGATTTCGACCGTGATTCTGCCGCCGTGATTTGCCGCATCAGGCAAGTCATCCATCGGCACCGGAGCGCCAAGTTGCTGCGCTGGCTGCTCTGGCCGTTGACCTGCACCATTGGCTTGCCGGATTTCGACATAACAATGCCGGATTGCTGCGCAGGTTGCGTTGCCGCCGGGCGAGACTGACTTGCCTGCTGCTGGCCGGTATATGTCGGCGGAGCACCGTTCAACTGACCGTTTAGGCGGTCCATGCCGGTCTGAATCACGCTCTTGTAATCGTTGAGAGCGCGGGTGAACTCTGGCGTACTTTGCGCACTGTTCAGCCGGGCGAGCGCGTTTTCTGCTTTCTTGCCCTCGATTTCCGTGATTTGCCCACCGCCCTTGAGTTGGTTGTAAGCCTGTAGGAATGTCTGCCCTTTGATCTGGTCGAGTCGCGTTTTGAAGTTGTAGGCATCCGTTCCCGGGATGTAGTTGCGCGGATCGACGGTTCCCTGCAGGCCAGTAGCAGCATTGATGCCAGGATGCCGCAGCAGTTCATCAATCGCAGAAACCGCTTGCTGGCTCTGCGCGAATGTTCCCGGCGCGGAATTCTTCAATGTCGCCTGCAACTCCGCCGATTTGTTTGCGCCGGTCTGCTCCGCTGGCGTTGGGTAGTATGGCTGCCCCCCTCCCGGCTGCGCGCCCATTCGCGCAATCTCGCGCCGCAGCAGTTCCTTGTTCTGCGGGTTAGTTTCTGACGCATATTCTTGCTGCAAGATAGCCAAGCGGTCGCTTTCTCGCCATTGTTGACCCTTACCATATGTCTGATTGGTTCCTCGCCAGTCTACTGGCGTTTTTGCCCCATTCTGCCCAGGAACCCCGGCCACTACTGCGCCGCGTGTCGTAACAGAAGGTCTTCCGTCAACCCAAGGGGAATTAGACGGAGTAAGCAAATCGTAATTTGCCTGTGCTTTCGATACCGCATCCGCCTTTCCACCTTCAATCGCGTTATTAGCACTAACAAACCCATCAATTAGTGAGGCTTTCTTTGTAACCGGATCGTATGTAATGCCTGTCTTGATGTCAGGAATGTACTCATCTAATCCTGTTAGCGGGTTTCGATATATAGACCCCGGTTTTCGCTCAACTCCATCATTTACATATTTGTAAACATTGAACATCGGCGCTACATTCTTCATCCCGGCCAATCCCATCAATTGGATAGTACGCAGGGATGGCATGCCAGTAGATTGAGAGCCGTACTGCGACATCCTCTGAGCGTTTCCAACTGTTGGGCCGACATCTCCGCTTGCCGCCCCTTGTGTGAGCGCATTCTGCGAATATTTCTCTGGATTCGCCCCCATCTCGTTTGCAGCTTGTTGTATTAGGCCTAGTTGGAATTTCTTTTGCTGCTGCTCTAACTGGTTGTTTGTAGCCGATGTGTATCCATGCAATCCACCAACCAAAGCAGCCCCAGCCGTGTTCCAGGGAGAACCACGCCTTGCGCCAGCCATGCCGCCACCTAAAGCAGACAGCAAGCCCATGCCCTCCGGTGACTTGATAAAGTCTAATAACCCTCCGGTTTCTTCTGCCATTATTGTCCCCACAAATTTCTGCGCTGTTGACGGAGTGCGGCCTGACTCTGCAATTCGGTCATGTATTGTTGTTGGTTCTGGCTGACCAGACTTGCCAATCCTTGCGCGCCGCCTTGATTCTGCATAACTGGTGATGCCTGTACTGCATTAGGTTGTGCCGCCTTTGCCATGTTCATGCCGAAAGCGCCTGCCGCCATGAGTGGTTGCATATCTTTGGCGAATGCTGAGGCCGATTTCATGCCTCCTCCCATCTGTGAAAGCAGTCCGGTTTCTGTTTTGGCGGCGACAGTAGGAACACCAGCGCTCGTGGTAAACGCTTGCGCAGCTGGAGTTGCGTAGACAGCATCAGCGCCAGCCGCCGCAGTTCCTGCCTGCCCAGCGCCTGCTGCAGCTCCAGCTTCACCCGCGGCCGTTCCCAATCCCAAAGCCGGAGCAGCTAATGCACCACCCAAACCCAGTAACCCACCAGCCGCAGCGCCTTTTAGGCCTTTCGTTGCTCCGCCGATTGCACTCCCGATCAACGGGAACAGAATCATGTCATCAATTCCAAACATTATTTTCCCCCTCCTGTAGAGTTGGTTGTTGATGTGCTGCCGAGATTTGAGCCAAATACGCCGCTCATCGCCGCAAGTTGTTTGTACGGAAGATTCTGCTGGTCTTGGTACTGCTGATAACCGTAATCAAGCTTCTGCTGCGCCTGATCCTGCACCGTATTACCTGCGTTCATCAGCTGGTTTGCGCCGGCATAGGCTTGGTTTTCATAGTTCAACGCTTGATTAGCAGCATTCACCTGGTTTTGCCGCTCTGTCGCGTAGTTGCTCGCGTAAACGGATGTTGAGAGATTGCCGAGATTCTTTGCTAGAGTGTCTGAGTTGTTCTGCTGCGCTTGCTGCCATGCAGAACCGCCGAAAGCTCCAGATCGGGCCATAGTTGCGTCAGTTGCCTTGGTCGCGTCGTTGTAGGCGTCGGTCACAGCGCCAGATTGCGCCTTGAAACTCGCGTCCAGATATGGGTTGTTGTTCAAATAGTCGCCATTGAGCGTATTGTTGACAAGGTTTTCCCCGGCGTTGCCCACTGCAGTTCCGTTATTGGCGAGATTAGAGATTTGATTGACTGCCTGATTCTGATAACCGTTCATGTTGGCATAGCGTTGGCCGCCATACGCCTGATAGCCCGTGTTAGCTAGATCGATGGCCTTATTCGTGTAGGCAGATGCAAGCGGTTTTAACTCGGTTGGGATGGATTGAACGGTGGTTGATGTCCCCCCACCGCCCTTAAAATACAAACGCCTCCCATCGGCGGAGCATCCGTTGAATTTGTTGGGCAACCTCATACCTTAACCTCCATGATCTGATAAACGGGTTCGAAACCGCATTTCATTCGGTACAACCTTTCCTGCACAGGCTTCGCGGCACAACGTACAACGGAGCACCCGAGTGCAAACGCCATCTTTTTAACTTCACCGACATACCGCTCGAATCCGATATTCGGCGCAACCACTTCGCACACCCAAAGAATGCGCATGTTCGGCTTTTGCTCGACGCTAACCACTCCCCACCCCGCAGTCTGTTCGTCGTCAACCATGCGTAGCAGCGTTCTTTCGCCGCGAGAAATCAGCAGCTTCAACTGGTCGCCGGTAATCTCACCTCCCGATGTGTCGCAGGCTTTCGCAAGGCAATTCGCTCCGTCCTTCCATGCGAAGTCAACGTGCGTTGCTGGTATGGGCTCTAATCTCATTCAAGTGCCTTTATGCGCTTTTCCAGCGAGTCGACCTGATTGGACAACTGGTTGACCGCCGCCGCAATCTCGCGGTGCAGGTCGTACATTCTGCGAATCAGTTGCTGAATGTCATTGGTCTGCGGATAGCGCGGGTCTGAACTCAACACCTTCATGCTTCACCGCCCGCAGTCTGTTTCACATCGAATCCCGCTATTTCAAAGTCGCCAGTAAATTCCAGTTTCAGCGTGTGCCACAATCCGCTAAACAGGCAATCATATTTATTGCCAGCCAGCGTCGATGTGCTGCGCTGCGTCAGACTTCCACCAGAATAATCTCGCGTGTAATGCGTCATTTCTGACGTTGCGGGGCGCTCGATGAATCGCGGCAAAACGCTGGTTAGCGTCGTATATAGCGCGTCGTCTCCCATGTCTGCCGTCACCAGATAAGCGCTCTCGCATGCGCCGGAAAGCGCCTTGATCTTGTTGTCGCCACCAACAATTGCAACCTTCGGCGCGGATGAATCCCATGCGGGCGAGTCAAACGAAACGTCTGGGAAGTCCTCAAACGTGCTGATGCCTGCGGGCCAGTCATCCCACGTCAATTCAGGCGACTGGTAATCAAACACGGCATTGACGTTCAGTTTGGCATAACCCCACTTGTTCGTTGCTGCGTTATAGACAATCGCCGCAGACAATGCGCCGGCGCTATCCTTGGACGGAAAGAACCACCACGCCAGATGATTAAATCGGTCATATGCGCCCTGTATGCGGTGCGCATATTGCTTGTCCAGAGCGTCGAAGAACCACTCGCGCACCGGAGAACCGATCTGCTGCGGCCGTGAACCGTCGAACAGCCAGAAATCATCGCGCCCGATGAACACATGCGCTGTACCGGTATCAATCACGCATTCCTGCGAAATCGCGCCAATGTCGGAAGCAACCAACTGCCATTGCCACACAACCGGCGAGCCTACATACTGGCCGAGATACATGGACCGCTCTTTGTAGGCAACGATGTTCTGCCCTAGCCGCTTTCCTGCGCGGATTTCACCAGGCGTATCCATCAGCATGCCCCATGCAGCCTGATTACTGTCTGCTGGCTTCCATGTCGTGTGGTCGTAAATGTGCGAACACGCCCAACCATGCGGCAAGTTCCCAATCAGAGCAGAGGAAATGTTAAATGCGAGAACGAAGCCGGATGCCGTATCGATGATGCTGGCAATGGGCGCATCGGATATGTCCGCGAATGCTCCGGAAGTTGATGCTTGTATTTTCTCGATGCCGTTAGCCGCAAGCGAAGCGTTGCCGAATTGCGCAAAACGCCACTTGTTCTCTGCTCCTTCTGTATATCCGCCCGATTTGGAAATATCCACCAGCGCCGAAGTGCCAACTTCAAACAAGCCGGTTGTGGTTCCTACAACCATGCGGTGCAAACCGTCTAGCCTCGCCAAATAAGCCGCGCCGCGACATTCGCCAGTCAAGGCTGGCAATCCCACGTCTGTAGGACCCGGAGCTCCCTTGATGCCGCGCACAGTAGGGATGATGTTTTCACAATCGACAATCGCTCCCGGCGTCGTCGGGTCAACGTCAGGGGTGAATCCGGCGAGAGTAATCATTTGATCTCCAATGCGCCGGACGGGTATTTGCTGCCGTCACTTTCTGCTTTGATGGCCGCAATACCTATTTCCAGAAATGTTTTCCACGTCGCCGCCCGAGCATCATTCTTCATGTATGGCTCTGCTTCGATAAGCGTTGCGTACAGGTACACATCTGGCGATGCCGCCAGAAGCCAGTTGGTCGCGTTCGCGTCGCTCAAAGCCGGAATGCGGGAGTAATAGTCGAATTTCAACGCCGCATCTGTAGGCGTTGCGCTCAAGATCAGCCTGTCACCCTTGATGGTGTAGTAACCTGATTCTTTTTTGCTGGCGATCTGTTCCCGCGTGATGAAATAAATCGTGTCGCCATTCAGCGTAGGATTTCCTGCCATCCCAAGAAATCCAGTCGGCAATGAAACCTCGGCGCTCGACACCTTTTCTTCGTGCTGCGACTCCATCTGTCGCACCTGTGCATCGAACAGCAGACGCGATAGACGAACCTCGGCCAAGGAAATCAAGGATGGAATGATTCCAGCCATGTCGCCACGCTTGATCCATCCTGCGACTGCCGTCTGTAGTTCGGAATATGTTTTCATACGCTCGATTTGTCGATGATGAAGTACCCGTGCGCCGGATCAGAAAGGAAAAGGCTAAATAATTCTTGGTCATTCATCACATCGGCAAAGTTTTTTCCTCTTTGCCTTGCCCATGCGTCTAGTACGATGATGGGGATAGACGCAACATGACGCTGCCCCATACCTGTCCGGTACTGCCCCCTGTTATGCAATTCTTTCGCCCGTTCCAGTACAGGGGAAACGTCTTGCACTGTCTGGATGATTGCCTTGTCCCCTTGTTCGTGGAGATAGACATCAGAAATTCCGCGATGTATGAGTGTTTTGGGCATAAAAAAAGCCTCCCCGAAGGGAGGCTCAGTTAAGTGTCGCTGGTTAGGCTGCCTGTACGTCGCGGACAGCGCCGTTTGCAGCTTCATTGCCGCATTTCAGCGTCCATTCCGTGTTAATCAGGCGCTTCTGGCTATCGCCAGTCTTGGCCAAGTCTTGGCCTTTCATCGGACGCAGCGTCATCAGTTCCCACATATCCGGCTGAATGAGGAAGATTTCACGCGCACGCTGGTTACGTGAGTTGATGATGCTGTAGCGGCCAAAGTCGCCGACATAAACCTCGACCGTCGCGTAAATGGTCTTGTCTTCGGTTTTGTCGAACTTGGTTGCCGCGCCAGTCCATGCGGACACCTTCGAACGCAAAGCGGAAGGGACAAATGCCATCGTCGGATTGCCGCCAGATTCCCAACATTTCTGAGCGACAGACTGGAACATTGCCTCAGTCAAAGTTGCCAGCGTGCCGTCAGTCGGCGCGATGTTGCTGGTTGGGTTCGGGTCAACACCAGATGCGCCTTTTGCGGTATTGGTCGCCAAAAAGCCCAAAACGCCACGCGCTTGGCCTGCCGTGCCAGCGGCCGCAGCAATAGCGGTCGTGTTTTGCAAGCACGCGAAGTCGATGTCGCGTTTGAGTTCGACCATCTTCTTGGCGTCTTGGTACGCGACTTCAGACTTGCGTCCGGCCTTCGATACTGCCTCTTGCGTGCCAGTTACTGCATAGACCTTCTCGGAGATTTGCGTCCGATTGCCCATGCGGCCAGTCGCGGTTACAGCAGCTGGCGTGCCTTCGTTGCCCTGCTCGACCTTGTTATTGGTGGCTGCGGCGAGCGCGTCAGTCTGCCATTCCTCGTAAACGGATTCCGCCTTGCCCTTGCCGATTGCGGAAACGAACGGTGTTTCCTCCGGGGAGATCATGTAAATCTTGTCTGCCAGCGATTCGCGCAAACCAACGGCGCTGAATGTAGCAAAAGAGTTGGCTAATTGTGCCATGTCTTGCTCCTTATAAAGTGTGCTGCAACACGCGAGCGAACGATTTCAAATCGTTCTTGCTGTTGAGTTGCTGAATGTCTTTTTCGATGCCAGCCGCTGGCTTGGATGACGTTGGCTTGGCTTGCTTGATTGGTGCCTGCTTGACCTTGTTCACCGCCTCCGGCTTCTTGGCTTGCAGCGCCTTGTATTGCATTGCATCGTGCAAGACGCGAATCATGCGAGCGTCAGTAATCGTTGCAAGGTCGGCATCGGAGAACCCGTAATCGTTCCCAGCCTTGTTCATTTTTGTAATCAGTTCCTGACCGAATCCCGGTATTGCGCCCTCGCCTGACGTCAACTCAGCAAACGCCTGCCGTTTCAATGCGCTGATATTTTGCGCCTGCTCCGCCTGGCGTTGTTGCTGTACTTCCGCGATATTGGCGGCCAACCCATCGCGCGCTTGACGTGCAAGGATTAGGTCGTTGACTGTAGAGTTATACGCCACCGGGTCGGCGTAACGGTCAATTTGACCGATCGCTTGTTCCAGTTGGCTGATGTACCCATTCTGCATGGTCAACGCGCCCAACTCCTGCGCATACTGTTCTGCGGCCTGATACCGACCTTGTATGTCCTGAACGGCTAGGTTCTTTTCCTTCGCAAACTCTTGCGTCTTGTGTCTGTAGTCCTGCTCTCGCATATAGCCGAGTTTTAGTTCCGACACAGGAACGGAAAACTTGTCCCCCGCTGCGGTTTCCCATTCAACAACGCGATCTTCGATGGAGTCCGTTTCCGGTTGCTCTGCACCTACGCTTTCTTCGTGGGCCACCTCGCCTGCTACCTGGTCGCCTAGCAGTTCCTCCGTTTCCGGTTGGGTTGCTTTGGTTTCCTGACTTGCCTCGTCCGGTTTATCCGTTTCGGCCAGTTCACTCGCAAACGATTCCAGCGTTACCTCGTCACCATCCATTTCACACCTCACTAAGGGTTGACTCCGACAAAACAAAAAAGCCGCACAATTGGCGGCTTGATCGGTTGGTCTTTCTGTGGCCTGTCATCAAGGGCTGACAGGTAGCCCAAAAAAATCAGTGTTTGCTTCCGTCGCTGTACGTTGCGGACAGAGTGCCACTTGTAATCACAATCCCGCTATAAACGCCGGGGAAAACATGTTCTTCCGCCTTCGGGTAGGTAATGGACGTCACGACGATGCCTTTCTCCTGCGCGACGGATTCATGTTGTGCGATATACGCTTCCAGCTTAGGGGTCTTGGTTTCAGTGTTTTTAACCACGGATGCGCTCCATTGCTTTAGCCAATAAATTCTTGCTTTCTTCTTTGGCCTTGATGTCGGCCTTGATGATGTGTCCTGTCTCAATGTGCCGCGTCAACGCACCCTCAAACTGGCGAATGACCGCCAAGTATTTGTGCAAATATTCGCGCCCATCAACGTCTCGCGCAGGTGATTGCTCCCATGCCTGCATGACCGTTGCCTTGATCTCGGCAAGCGCCTCGACCACAAGCGGGTCGTTCAGAATGAGCCGCGCCCGTTCTGCCCTTGCCAAATCTTTAGAATTGTCCATTTATGCCCATCTGGTTGATTGGATGGTTGGAGATGCGTGCGAATTCAATCTCTCGCTTCAGCGCCATTTCGTCAGCGTGTTTCTTTTCTTCCAAAGCATGGCGGAGCATCATTTCCCGCTCTTTCAGCGCCATTTCCTGTTGCAACTTCTCCATTTCCAGATCCTTTTGCTGCTGAATCTGAGCCATGTCGTACTCTTGGCGCTTGAGGTCGGCCTGCGCTTTGATGTGGGCGGTTTCTACGTCAGCTTTTGCCTTAACTAGCGCATCAGGTGAAGGTTGCGGCGGCGGGGTCGGTGGTTTTGGTGGTGCATTGTGCGGATCTTTGAAGTACAACTCTGCACCTTTGACACCCATCGCTTTCAATAGCTGCTGTAGTGCCTGATAGATGCAGCCGTGGTCGGCCAGCGGCAAGCCTACTGCCATCGCCTCTTTTTGCATGGCAATCACTGCCTGCCACAGTTGCACCTGCTCGGTCTTGTCACCGCTGCCAAGCCCGACATTGATCGTAACGTCCATTTCATGCGACCACTCACGCGGGTCGAAAGATACCCACTTGTCGCGCAGCTTGATGGTCGCGGCCTTGTCTTGGTTCATGCAGACCAGTTTCAACACCAACTTGAACAGGTCTCGGACGCCAGTTTCTGCGAATATCCGCGCAATCATCATTGTGCGCTTGTCGCCTTTGGTAGTGATCGTCCGGACGCCAGTTGCAGTCTTGTTCAGGCTGTCAGCATCCAACCCCTGGTTGTAGCGCGTCTGGCCTGTACGCAACTCCCGTCTGGTATCCATGAACTCGATGCCCTGCAACGCTTCTGATGAAACATTGGCAATTTCCAGCGGCCCGACTGCTCCAGCTTGTTTGATGCGGACAACGCCGCCGATGCGGTTATTCAGCAGATCGTCGAGGTTTACCTGACCATCGACCGCATAAGTCCGCGGATTGTTGGCGATGTACAGCGAATCAAGATACTGGCGCGCCAGTGCGGTATTTGTAGCCTGAATTGGCGCAACCGGGTCGGCCAGCGCCATGCCGTAGATCGAGTGGGGAATGGGAATCGGCGTCAGCAGGCAGTAATCGGGCTCGGCTTCCTCGTTCTTGAGCGTGATGTTCCCACCACGCAGCACATAGCGCCATTCGGCAATGCCGTCACCATCGTAGTCCGCCAGCACATACCCGGAGAACAACAGCACTTCCTCGGTAGCTTTCTCGGACGATTCATCATCAAAGCGCCATGTTTCGCTGGAATCATCCAGCTTGTCTTTCAGGCTATCACCTGTATCGAGCAGGCTTACATCGTAGTCCAGCACGGAAAACGCCAAACCTTTCTTGATGCCCATCGCGACCAGGTCGGAGCGCATAAAAGGCCTGATTTCGCCTTGAATCGTCGCGTCTGCCTGTTTGGTAGCACGTTTGGAGATAACGAAAGTTTCCGGGCGGACTCCATCAATGACCACGCGCCCATTGCTGCGCCTGATGTTTACCGTCAGGTCAAACAGCATCTTCGGCGGCGGCATTAGCGCTATCTGTTCAGGCGACAGTTGCATCATCGCCTGCTCGCGCATCTGTGCGTCTAGCGGGTCTGGATAGGCGAACTGCGCAACCACCTCAACATCTTGGTTGTCCAGCAGCATTACCAGCCCGTTTTCATCAACCCCGCGATATTCTTCCTTCTTGACGGTTTCTTCCTCGTTCCAGTAGGCGCGGACGATGCCTAACTTCGCCATCAGCGCATCCTTAAACCAAGTGTTAAAGATCAAGAAACCGGGATTCTGCTTGCGGACGATGTAATTAATGTAATCGGTAGCCTGCTGCGCGAATTGCTCGTCATTCGCCCCCACCGGCTCAAACTCGCCCACATTGTCGCCAGCGAGGAATATCTCCAGTAGGTCTGGCATGGCGGATTCAATCGTTTCGAATACGTCCCACGATACAACCTGAGAACGACCTTCGACCTCGTTACCCATTGGCAGGCCGAGGTAATACTGGTAATTGCGCTCTCGGTCCGCCTTGATGGCGGAATCCTGCCACCATACCGCCTGCTGGATCTCGTGATCTACGATCCCATCAAAAGTCGCTTCATCCACTAGACTATCCCCATGTTTCCATAATTGAGTGCCCCACCCCAGTTTTTGTTTGGCGCTTCGTATGCAATCGCCATCAGACCGAACGCATCAGCGCCATGCGACGCCCAATCATGCTCAGGCCCCAGGCCGATATTTCGCGCCTCGTCGCGCTTTTCGTGATACCACCCCAAAGCATCAATCCCTGGCTGCGTCGTGTCAGCGCTAAACCACATCGACGGAAACAGCCGACGACCGGCCTCGATCCGAGCTGCCGCTGCTCCTCTTCCCTGATTCGGCACGACCGTGACCGTGTATCCTGCATCGCGCAACGATGATTCGTAACTGACTGCAAACACTTTGTCCTGCGTTGCGCCATCGTGCGGCAGCCAGATTTGAGCCCTGTCCGGCGTGTATCCTTTCGAGCGCATCCAGTTGATGTGTGACGCCAGCGGTTGCCCTACGGCCTCGTAGTAGTCGAGAACGCGGATTTCTTTGCCCACAAACTGCGCCGCCCACATTGCAAAGGCGTCTGCTCGCGCTCCCGTGCCGCCTATATCGACAAACAGCCGGATGGTCAGCAAAGGGTCGGCTGCTACGCGGCCAATCCTGCCTTCGCTCTTTGCTTTGACGATTGCGCCAGCGTAGTAAGCGCCGGTCAGTACAGCGGCATACTCGCCCTCCCAAATGTGCGGGTATTGCTCCGGCCTTTCCGCCTGGTCGCGCACTCGCTGTCGCTCAAGCTTCGCCGGGAACTTCGGGTTATCCCGCCAGTTCAGCTTAACGATTTTGATTCTTGGGTCAGATGCAGCCCGGTATCTGCTTTCTACCGATGCCGCCTTACGCTTCGGGTTCCATGTCACCCATAGCTCGGCATTCCAGCCGTCGCCTTCTTCACGCAGCGTTGGTTCCAGCGTCTGCCATGCCTGCTCAGTGACCGGCTCGGCTTCATCAACCCAACACAGCAGAATCCGCCCCTTCGACTTGACGCTGTCGATGTTGCGGTCAAGACCGGCAAAGGCAAACCAGATATTGCCGTCCGTGCTCTTGATGTACTTGTCGCCAATCTCGTAGTACGCCAGCAGGAACGGTTCTTCTTCAATCGCCCGTTTGCATTCTTCCAGACTGGACTCGTCCAGCGAGTTCATGAACTGGCGCGCGCACAGTATCTGCCCTTTGATGCCAGCCCTGCCGTACATATAGCCGCGCACCGCCGCCATCTTGGCGAAGCTGCGCGTCTTGCCTGACCCGCGACCGCCGTATGCCCCCCTTACGTCCGCTTCACCCGAAAACACCGGGATCAGCTTGGGCGGCAATTTAATCTGCGCCGTTCCCATCCAAAGCCACTAGCTCGATGCGCTGAACTATCGCGCCGCCATCGTTCCCTGACACCTCAACCTTGTCCTTGAACATCCCCAAGTGCCGACCAATATCAACCAGCGCGCCCTTCTTGTCGTGCATCTTTAATTTGACGCCATCGCGCCCCTGGCTGACTTCCGCGATAGCCGCTGCCGTATCGTCATCAATCTCAGTCGATGACAGCAGCGCGACTGTGTGCTTCAACTCGACCGGATTGCCACCTTCATCATCCTCGGCATGCACCAGTACGGACTCGCCCCACTTGACCGCCCTGCGAATGTCCGCAAAACCAATCTTTGCCAACTCCTTCAGCACCTTGTCTTGCGTGATCTCTGTGCGCTTCTCGCGCGCGGCCATGCGCTCGGTCAGGTATTGCTGGATTTCAGGTTTTTTCAGGAGATCAAACCCCTGCGATCCTGCTGTCTTTTCGCTATAGCCTGCCCGAACTGCCGCCTGCGTTGCGTTCAAGTCAATCAGGTATTCATCAACGAACCGCTTGTGCTTCTCATTGAGAGCAGGCGCACCATTCCCGCCGGCTTTCTTCCCTGCTGCCGGTTTCTTGGTGGTTGCCATATCTCGTCGCCAAAATGAAAAAAGCCAGCGCGCGGCTGGCCCAATTCCCCAAACAAAAACGCCCCGCATTTCTGCAGGGCGCACTTGTGAGGATACTCAATTGAAGCCTATCTTCGACATAAAACGTCGATTCGTCAACATAATTTTGAAATTTGGACTACTCGCCCACAACCCCAGCGGCCTGCAGGTTCGTTTCAATTACCGCGACCGCCGCCTTGTCGTACTGCAGCAGCACGCCGGCAACGCGGCTGGCGTATGCGCTGGCAGACTGCCGGTGAATGCTGCACAGCTTGGCCAAATCCTCGTAGCTGATCCGTTTTGATTCCGGCGTGAAGTACCGGATTACACACGCCGTCCTTGTGATCGCGTTCGCACTGGTGCCGGCAAGCGCTGTTCGGCGCATGTTATCGGCCAGCACCGCGATCGCATTCGCGTATTCCGGATTGTCGCGGTACTTCCGACAGCATGGACTTCCGCACGAACATGGAACGGTTTTCGGCGCGAACCGTGCCATCAGCACCGCCTCGGCCACTTTGCCCAACGCGGCTACCTCGCGCCGGATCATGCCAGCCTGTGCCGCGCCGTCCAATCCAGATAACCCCTTTCCGATGCCGGCGGATGGTGATGCTACTTTCAGCATCAGCGACCGGTCGAACTGCTGGCCGGCGTATGCGAATGCGAACGTCAGCGCATCATGCGCAATGCGAAAAAGCGGGTCGTCTGCCATTGTTTCTCTCCGATCTGTTTCAAAATTTCTCAACTTACCAATCCCATCCGACGCAAAATTCGCTGCGTCTGCTCGATGCCGGCCTGAAAATACGCCAGCATCAGATCCCTGCTCATGCCAACAGGTCGCGGCGCGCGCCCGTCCACTACGTCATGGCAGGCGGAACAGCCGAACGCGGCGCATGTGTCCGGCGCCTTCAACCCCATGCCCTTGCCGTCCGTGTGCTGGTTCGAGTGACACAGAACCGTGGTGTCTGTTCGGAAATTGCAAATGCCTGGCAGCCGGATGGTGCATTCCCGATCCTTTGCCGCCGCCTGAATCTTGGTCAGCGGCTTGCGCTTGGACTTCATCTTGGAGCGTTTCATCGGGGTTTTGCTCGGCTTGAATCCGGATCGCTTCACGCCGCCTCCGTGCCTAGCGTCGCTACGGTAACTGCCACGCCCGGCGTTTGCGCATATCGCTTGCGCGCGGACAGGCTGACTACCTGCACATCGTCATCCCATGTGACCCCGTTCAATCCGTCGAAAATGGCTTTGATCACGTTGTCTGCATCGGGTTTCTTCGTCGGCATGACGGAACCGGCAAGCGCCTGGGCCTGCTTTTTCTTCGACCACGATGCCGGCACCGGCAAGCGAATGTCCAGCACAACATCGACCGGCCCTTGAATCGGCGCCGCGCCAGCCATTGCTTGCTGCCCGGCCAGCGCTACCATGCCTTCATAGCTGGCGGTTTTCTCCGGCGTGTACATGCGCGCAAACCGTCCACCGCGCGTGCTGACTTTTGGCCGGCCTTTCCCGACTGGCGTGCCCGGCACCACAAAATGCAATGTCGTCATGCTTTCCCCGCTCATAGGTTTTTCGCTTCGGCGCGCTTGTTCGCCTCAATCGTGCGCCAGACCTCAATCTTTGCTTGCGCAGAAACGAACTGCCAGCGCAAGGTTTCTTCTGCCTCAACAGCGTCTTTCAGGCCAAGCAAAAGTGCCTGATAGTCGTTATCCGCATACGCCTCGCGCTCTTGCGAAACCGCGCTTGCAAAGCCTTTTTGCTCGGCAATGCGCATCAGCAGCGCCTTCTTGCTCTTGCGGAATTCCTCCAGATACACCCGTTCAGCCCTTGCTTTCGCATATTTCGGCGCGTTGTCACGGATGTAATCCAATGCACGGAAAATGTTGATTTCACTTTCGCCGCTCACGCCACGACCTCCCCGCCGCCCGGAAGCGCGTAAACCAACCGCCCGTTTCTGCGCATCGGCATTGGCTTTTCATTCCCATACCCGTATTGCGGCGCTTTCTTCAACTTCCATCCGCTGCCGAACTCGACGCGCTCCAACTTGACCGGACACAGCAGGTCGCCGTGCCGAAGATGCGGGATCGGCCCCTCGCTGGTGTCGGTCACGCCCGGCCCCATTGCTTCAATTTCTTCGCTCATTTCAGCCCTTTCAGCCGTTCCATTTCTGTCTTGACTTTCTCCGCCCACCGATCCGCGGATTCCTTTCCTTCACGATCCCTAACTTCCCGGTACATCTCGCGCCTTCTATCTGGCGGAGCATTTGCCGCTTCTCTAATCTGGCAGCACTCACGGAATGATTGCGTTAGAGGGCTGTTGACTAGGCACCAGTCGCAGATCACGCCGTCGCCGCCTCAAGCTGGCCTGCCGCATCAACCGCCTCCCTCGCCCACTTCACCGACAAAACAGGCAACTTCTCGCCATTCGCAACCCGCATCAGGATTTTTTCAGCCCAAGCAAGATTCCCTTTCGATTTCGCCGTCAGCGTTCCAGCGCCAAGCTTTTGCAGAATCGCCTTTGCCTCGGCCTTGTCTGCGCTTGTTTTACCCGGCGCTGGCAATGCAGGAGCGGGCGCAACAATCTCAGGCCACGAACCTTTTGCAAGCTCGTCATCCAAAGCTTTCTCCCATCGCGTTTTCAGCGCAGGGTATGACATGCTCAGAATGTCGGACGCCATGCGAGCAGCAGCGAAGAAAATAGCCGGGTGCGACCACGTTCCTACCTTGCCATTCCTTCGCTCCGTCAGACCATCTACCGCCTCGTGGAAGGCAGATGCCGCATCAACCGGAGGACGGCACAGCGCCAGAAACACGTCAAGCGTTGGAGGCCATCCATTTTTCATCATCGTCCGCACGCCGCGCTTCATTTCGTCGCCTGACAAATCGGCCATCTTTCGCGCCCAATGAAGTTTCATCCTCGCCGGGTCAACGCCGCCCCATTGGTCGGAAAATTTCTTTCCAAATGTCATCAACATTTCGTCGAAAAGCTTTTCAATCCATGCCTTCGGAATTGCGTCTTGCGGCCAATCAGTTGAGGTCGATAATTGGGTTACGTTGCTCATCGTTTTCTGCCTTCCCGGTGATTTCGGCTATCCATGCTGCGGTTTTCTCCTGCTTGCTGGCAGATGGAGAAGCTCTTGATGGTGGAGTCCAATCGGATTTGTAATGCTCACCAGTGCCGAAAAATGTTGCAGGTTGCTTGATGTAGTTCGGCTCCGTCTTGGTTGCCTCGACGTATTTCGCGTAGCGGATAACGCCTTGAATCATCTCGTCGTCAGATGCCCCCGCTTTCTTCCTGGCCTTCCACGCCTTGAAAGCATCCTTTTTGCTTGCCCCCGGCCTGCTTGGGTAAAGGCTCCATGCTTGCTCGAACGATTCCGGGTATTGGCCTGTAGGGAGCGAAGCGGACGACGAATCTTCTGAAGGGAATCCGGAATCAGTAATGGGGGAAGGGGAATCAGCCCGGCTCGTTCCGGTTAAGGTTGTGTCTTGTCCGGTGCTTGTCCGGTGCTTGTCTGGTGCTGGTATGGTGCTCCCCGCTTCTTTTTGGTGTGGGTTCTGGTGCTTTGTGAAGTTTGTTATCTGGATATACCCGGTTCCATCCACTTCATATCTCAGGATGAAATCGCGCTTTTGCAGGTCATCCAACAGTGAATCAGCATCGCATGAGTCATACGGCAACACCTCTGCCTTGATGCGCTTTGGCCTATCCTCAAGGCGACCATCCCGGTCGGCAATCGTCCAAAGTCCGATGAAAAGAAGCCGCCCTAGCGGATCAATTTCAGCGAGGTCATCATTCGTGAAGAATGACGGCTTGATGTTTCTTGCCCTAGCCATTGCGCGCCTCCCTTACCAACCGATACCGCCCTACCCTGCTTTCATCGCCAAAGCGGTTTTTGACCGTCATCATTTCCGTGCTGATGGAATGGCCTTGCTGGCGAAGTTCCAGCACCCTTGCGCCCAAACGGGCAACTCCGATTTCTGATATCGCCTCAAGCTGCGTAAGCGGCGCTTTGCGCAGGCGGTCGAGAACTCGTTGGCACTGGCTCATTGTTTTGATCTCCGAAATCACTCGCAAAGCCCGTATGCAGAAGAACAGGCAACTGGCTCAAGAAATGCCAGCATGTCGTACTGCTTCCCGCCGCGTGATGTTTTGCTCCAATCAACGCGAGCGTGAATGTTCAGGTCAGCAAACACTTCGCGCCGGTCGGCCGCGTCATGGGAATCTGTTAAAAACGTCGAAGCGCCGCGCTTGCTGACGCAGCCAACCATGTGCTCCCACTCCGAAATGCGAGCGATATGCTCAGGCCAGCGCGAAGCGATCTCGCGCAACTCCATCTTGCTGACGTTGATACACGGCATGCAGCCGACGCGGTTGCACCCCTGCGAGTACAGTGGGTTCGGGCGCAGGTTCTTGCTGGCGCAATAGTCGAACACCTGCATCGCCGTCCATTCGACCAGCGGACGGAATGCGTACAGTGACGGCCCGATGCGCTCGATCTTCTTCGCGTTGCGGCGATTCAGTGATTCATCGCGGCGCACGCCTTGCCAACTGACAACACGATAGTCAGCATCAATCAAGTCGATCTGAAAACTGACCGCCATGTTGCGCTTCAATTCTTCGGTGCAGAACTGCGCTTTACGGCTAGGGAAACGACCTTTCCATAGGCACAGGTCAAGAAACGGGTTTCCGGTCGGGTGCAGCACTTCCAGCGCGCGGCGCTTGGCTTTGTTGCTCCAGCGCACGCGACGGCCATTCACTCGCCTAGTGCGCTGATCCCGCGCAATAAACCGGCGCTTGGCCGCGATCTGCTCCGAGAAGTCCGCTTTGAGGCGATGGATTGTGATGTCTAGCGCCTGCTCCAAATAGGTCAGGTACTCGTAAACGGCTTGGTGTTCATTGCCCGTGTCGCAGAAGATCGGCACCACGGCCTCGCGTGGGCAACGCTCCAGCGCCAGCAGTAATGTGGCGGCGCTATCCTTGCCGCCAGATACCGAAATGACGTGACGAATGTTATCCACGCGGCACCTCGCTGAAATGCTCGATCTGAAAAACCGTCATCCCGCATGTCATCGCAACGCGCAATTCTTCGGTCGCGCCGCGGCTGTTTTCCCAGCCAGGCAGCAGCACAATGGCGTCGCAGATCAGCATCTGGCGCAGTGCCATACGCATGTACGCCGGCCACGAGCCACACTCTGGCGCTGGATTCTCGGCAGGATTCTGGACGTGATAACTGCGGTCGCGCAGTATTGCCGCCGCAGCGTGAAAGGCCGGGCGGTTGTAATCTGGCAGGCCTGTCATCGGGCCGGATATGTAGAGCCTCATGCGGAACGCTCCCTGATCAACCAATACCGCGCAATCCTGCTCTTGCCGCCGCGCCTGTTTTTCACCGTCACCATTTCAGTGTTGATGATGTGGCCTTGATCGCGCAGGTCGAAAATCCTCCCGCCAAGTCTTGCCACGCCGATTTCCCATGCTTCACCCTGCGTCAGAGGTGCCTCGCGCAATCGCTCTAACACTTGCTGGCATTGGTTCTCTTGCTGGCTTTGGCTCATGCTGCCTCCAAAGCCGGATCGTTTCCCCACGAATCCCATCCTGGCGACCGCTGGCGCGCGAACAGTTCGATGCGCGGCACGTCGCCCAACAGCGCGACAATGCGCTGGCGCGCCTCGTCTGGTTTCTGGCTGTGCGCCATAACCGGGTGCTGGATAACCTGATGCACCGCCGCGCTGACGCGCTTTGGCTTGCCCTTGATGGCCAGCAGACAGATTTCAGCGTTGGCGCGCGTCCAGCTTCCCATGCCCCAAAACAGTGACGGAGCAACCTTGTTGGTTTTTACCCAAGTGAAAGCCGCAGTTTTGTAGGTAAATCCCCACGCCTCGATCAGTTTCAGCGCTTCGGCCATTTGCGGAAAAGTTGCCCACAGGAACAGCGCGCAGTCGTCGGCAGCGATGGACTGGACATCCATCTTGCAAAGATCATCAATCTTGAGCGTGCGATAGTGCCGTTCTGCGCCGCCGCGATGTTTCGATTTGTCGTTATACGACCAAGGCGGATCGGCGTAGATGATCTGGTACTTGGATTGCGGCAGGCTGGTCATGCTTCCCCCGCACAATCAGCACACACCCGCACCCGCTTGCTAGACAGCGGGTGAATCAGCGCCATCTTTGTGCCATAGATTGATGAAAGCCTTGTTCCGCACTTGGCGCAACGGCAGCTTGCGTGCTTGCAGCCTGGCATGGATTGCCTACTTGTTGCTTCGCGGTAGGCTTCGACGGTTGCGGGGTTGTAAATCATGCCGCCCTCCGCGCTAGAGCGATCCCGGTCGGATCTATTGGCATCGGCTTTGTCCAGATGCGATCAATGGTGTTCGGCGTGGCCTTGATGCAGCCGGAAATGGCTTCCAGTTCGTCGCGCAATTCACGCGGGATGACAAACTCGCCATGTGTCGTTCGCGTTACGCCGTGAGCCTGCATTGCGGCAAGGACGTTGTTTCCGCTACAGCGATGATGACCTTTGCGCTGAACGATGAACTTGATTTGCGCCACCGTTGCAGACGGGTTATCGACAATGGCCTGAAGGATTACTGTGCGCTGCTCGTTGGGTATAAGCATCACGCCTCCCGGCAGTACACTTTGAACGTCAGCGCCAGCAATTGCTGCGTCGTCTTGTGGATTTCGTTGGCAATTGCTGTCAGATCAGCTTTTTCCTTGCCGTCGATTTCGTTGTCGCGCACCGCTTCATTGAATCGCTTGGACAGAGCGCCAAGCTGTGAGTACAGGTGATTCCACGTTTCAAGTATGGAGTCGCAGTCATGCTCAATGCTCGGCAGCTTGACGAATGTTCCGCCGGATACTTCAGCTATCGCCTCTGCAAAGAATGTTTTACCCGAAATCTCTTGCATAGTAAGAGCCTCGCGGATAGTGAAAGTTGGCTGGCCCTTGATCTCAAACACGCGGTTATGAATCCATGCCTTTGACTCGATCATCGCCTCTCCCATCGCAGACTCACCACCTTTTGAGGTAATCATCGCTTGGAACGCACGTTTAATTCTTGTCATTGGCATACTGATTTACCTTTGTTGTTTGGTTGCGTGGTTAGTTCGGCTGGCTGATACTGCAATCATGGAAAATTCACTCAGAACTTCGTTGGTTGATTGCGGTCAAAGCTTGTCTGCAAGTTCAGGCCAAATAGTCATCCAGTCGTCAGGTCGGAGTTCTCGGCGGGTAACAGCGCCTCCCGTTGCCGCCTCGATTTTTGAGCAAAAGTGAATCGGCACAGGTCGCGTTCCGTCAGCCCACCGACTGATGTCGGGAGCGTGCGCACATATTTCGCGAGCTAATGCCGCTTGCCGTCCGCGTTCTTGGGATAGGTATTCTGAAAGGTTCATACGCGCATATTAGCCTATGGCTAACGCGCAATCAAGCCTTTTGCGAATGTATTTTTTTAGCCTTCTGCTATTTAATTGCGTGATGAAAACAATTTCTCAAATACACAGGGAAAACCTAGCAACCCTAATCTCGGAAAGCGGAGGGGTTAGCGCTCTTGCGGATAAGCTAGATAGAGGTGCGTCTCAAGTTAGCCAGTGGCTTAACGCTTCCAAGAACTCTGGAACAGGGAAGCCAAGGGGAATACGCTCAACGACATGTAGGTTTATAGAATCAAAGCTAGGCAAACCAGAGGGATGGATGGATGTTGACTGGGATCGAAAGCCAGAAGAAAGCGCGGAAATGTTCGTTGCGAAAGAACTGGCAAGGTTCAAGGACGAGACCGTCAGGGAGGTTTTATTTCTTATCGACTGCTACAGAATGGCAGATGACACAGGCAAGAAAAACTTAATTGACGCAGCCAAGCTTTCTGCCGGGGCTAGCCATATTGCTCCCTTGGTTGCTAACGACAAGTTTTAAGTGTTTTTGCGCCGGGAATTGTCTTGCGCACTGTTCGGCGTAATATCGGAGCATCTCTCGCTTGTCTGGCGTTGTTTGCAACATTGCGCTAACCGTATCCATGATCACCTTGTCGTAAGCAGTATTCATTTTCCCGGGCTGAAATTTAGTGAAACTGAATTGTAACAAGTCGTTACACCGTGTAATGCGGTTAACTGCATAGCATTACACAAAGCCAAGCAGCAATTACAAAACAGCAAACGGTGCGATGATGTTTGATTTTTCTCAACAAACTTGCTTGCAAATGATGCTGCGCCGCAATTTACTGTTTATTCGTACAGTATAGCAAAGCAAGCCGAGAGAATCGTGAATTAATTATTGTCGCTGTTTTTTTATGCAACCTGGTCAAAAATAGCGAGGGAACAGGTGGGGGCGTTACTCAGCAGCAAATCACGAGATGAAACGAAAGCTAACCCAAGCCATCCTGTTATTCATATTTTCCTTTGCGCTCGCGGCCTGCTCCACGATCACCTGCCAACCCGCCCGTGACGATTACGGGCGCATTGCGCGCAGCCGCGAAGCTGTCAGACTTTTCCGCGCATCAACCCCCTGCCCTGCTACCGGCCTGACGAAAGGCGCTTGCCCAGGCTACCACGTTGACCATATCAAGCCGCTTTGCGCCTGCGGCGCTGACGAGCCAGGCAACATGCAATGGCTGTCGAAAGAGGATCACAAGGTTAAGACGAAGGCGGATGTGCGGGGGTGTCGGAGATAGCTGGCTCAACTTTTGCATGTGACTTCCGTTAAAGCAGTCATACGCAATTCACGAATTGGCTGTACTATTTGTTTGGGCATTTCATCGAATTTGACTTAGCTCAACGTGGTTTACTGAGCATAATGCTAAGATTTACCAATTAAATTGTCCTCACATGAGTGATTTTGCCATCGGGGGGAACGTATGAAGCCAACAAATCTTATCCTCAAAATTTACGGAGAAAAAGTAGAAGGGCAATGGGTTCTTGTGTGCCTTGACTTTTCTTTGGCCTCGCAAGCCGACACGCTTGAGGAAGCAAAAAAAAACCTTGAAGATCAAATTAAAGAATACGTATTTGATGCATTGATCGGAGAAGATCGTGAACATGCGCGTGAACTTATGTTCCGGCGCGCCCCGATTAAGTACTACATAAAGTGGTGGTGCGGCGCGTTAAAAGCACGCATCTTCGGGAAAGGCGACAATGGGCAAAGCTCATTCTGCGAGCCAATCCCAATGGCCCCCGCTTAAAATTGAGTAGCGTCTACCCACCTCTAACCTATAAGGATGTTGTTTTCATCCTGCGCAAGCTCGGCTTTGAACCAAGACCGAAAAAAGGCACATCGCATGAGCAGTGGATTGGGAGCAATGGGGGGCGGTTCAGAAAAGTGACTGTAGACGCTCCTAAAGCGCCGTTCAGCCAAATCTTAATAGCCTTCATGGCACAGCAAGCCGGCGTATCAAAAAAAGAGTTCTACGCGCAACTAGAGAAATAAACCAAGCCCGCTTCGGCGGGCTTTTTCATTCCCCGCCCTTCCATTTAATCACAACCCAGGAAGCTGAATTTGACGGCCAGACGGGCGGTGCTCAAGCACTCTGACAACATCGTACTCTGTGCGCGCTCCAGATTCAGTTTGCCACTGCTGAACGCGTACCTCACAAACAAGTACGTCCCCCTTTGCGAATGACACCAAATTCCTGTCAACGCGGCTTATGAAATCCGCATCCAAAATGGACGCATGAATTGTGGCTGCTCCATCGTATAGCCGCCACTTGTTATCTTCCTTGAACGCCAAAGAAACGATAGAAAAAGCCATTTTTCTGACATCATCAAGCAGGACAACATCCGTTTGATGTGGCGATTTGAACCACGCAACCTGATCTTTTGTGATGCGCTCCACTATCTCGCTGTCTGACCCGACAGCAAAAACATCTATCCCATCCTGTGAAACCGGCGACAAAACCTTCTCGAAAGCTCGCCTGACAGAAACATCACGAAGAAGCGTTAGAACATCAATTTCAATTTGCAGGCGCTCGCCATCAATATGCAAAACAGCGACATCGCCTTTTGCCTCAACATTTGTTATCGGCCTCCCACGAATCCAGCGAAGCGCCGATAGCAGCCCAGGCTTACTGCGATATACAAACCCAAGCATCGTAAGGATTGCACCAGCATTAGCCATTGCTGTTGCAGGCTCTGAGGCAAATATATCCTTAATTCGTGTAAGCAAGTCTGTTGCTAGACTGAAATCAATCCCGAAGCACCCGGTCTTAAAGCTGCCTTTAACATTTACTTGCGGAGTGATCTGGTTGCCGTAAAGCGCTTTTGTAGCCGCCTCAAGCAAATCTCCAACTGACAGCAGCGCAGGCGCAAGATCGCGCACATCCATTTCGGATGACGCTAACGCCGGGCCATCGTATGTGATTCTGAAATTGGCTTTCATTCGCGAATTTTAACGCCCAACAGCAATTTGCGCATTGACCTCAGACAACAGCCTATTTCTCAATCTCAATCCTGATCTTGCCCTTCTCGTGGCGCTCGACCAGCTCGCGGATCAGATCGCCGTCTGAGTAGGTGGATAGCGGTCGATCTTCTAGCACAAAGCTCTCGACCAAGCGGTAAACAATCTCCGCATTCTTAGACCGGCCTGAGCTTGCCATTGCAGAGTCAATCCTCGTACTCAAGGCTTCAGGGAGCCGAAGGCCAAACGGCGCTATATCTCTCATTTTCATAGCGCAAGTGTAAGCATTAGCTATTTTCTACAATAGCTACACGGTGTAGCGGCAAAAACACGCCAATCACGAAAATAATTCGCCTAAAGCTAAAATTAGTTCTTGCGCTTGCTTTAGCTTTTGGCTAATATACATCCATCGAAACGCAAAACGATGGAGGCAATGATGAGTACCGAGATCGAACACAAGCTGCTCAATGAGATTCACCCGCGTTTGCGCAACATTGTTGAAAAACGATTGATGACGGACTGCTGCCCGTTCGATCGGTCAAATTGTGCCGAGGCGATGAGCGAGCGAGTGGAAAGCAAAGAGTTTGCGGATTTTTGCCGCGCCCTGGCAGATGGAGAATCGCTGATTGCCTTAGAAAAAGGGCGTGAAATCACGATTGATTACTGGGTGACATGGGTAGTCAACCACGAACAGCGCATCGTTGAAAAGGATTTCGAGGATGTGCGTGTGAGCCGTGCTCTTGAGTCCAGCGTCAACATTGATGGCGCATGGCAGCTTCCGAAGGTGGCGGCATGAAAGAAATCATCTTTTCGTGGACTGGCGGCATTGCTATTGCCTGCATCGTGTTCGGCGCATTGCACATCACCAGCGTACAGGGAGCCAGCGAGGAAGAACGCGCCGAGGCTCACCGCGTAGAAACGCTCCGAGCCGCCAAGCTCAAGGCTCGGAACGAACGCCGGATTGCCGAAGCGAAGGCAATCGAACAAGCCAATCGGATGATGTCCCCGATTGCTCAGGCAACAGTTTCTCTCTCTCAGTAGTTACTCATAACCCTAGCTGGTGTGGGTTAACGCCAGCGGCACGGGGCTTAACCGCTGACCGTGAGAAGTGCGCAGGGCTGTTTTTTTCATTGTTATCTCCTTTGAAGTGAGCGCGGCCACTGGCGCTATATCCAGTGGCAACAAGCAAGGCGGTTGCCGGAAAGCCCGGAAACGATTGCAACCTAATAGGTTCCAAGCCAGCCGCCTTCCTTGTTGGCGTAGCTCAAATAGAGTCCTTGCGGTTTAAAAGGGGGTTGCTGGCCAATCCAGCCGTCAACACATAGCGCTGCATCCGACGCCACTCGATAGAGCGAGAAATATCGGATGACCAACACAGAGCCGGATTTTCAGGTGCCGACACACCTGACTTGTCGGAGGGGAAGGTGAAGCAAGGCGAGTTTTGCCAAAGCGACGTACCGAAGAAGTCCGGCTCTGTGTTGGTGAATGCGCAGGCTGATGCGCTAAGCGTGAGGTGACGATGGATGAAAGACCGGCAACCCATGACGGCCTACAGCAATCCATAACGACGAATGGGGTCATCAAGCCGGAGAGCAGCACCGGCCACCAACAAGCGAGCCTGAACGCTCACAGTGCCCAAGTCGGACTTGGTTAAAGCCGATGACCACCGGGAAAGACCGGCCCGAACAACCGGCGCGATGCGCCCGAAAGGAATGATATGAGCGAAGAATCTTTAGCAGTTGTCCAGTCAGGGAAGCCGTCATTTTCGCTGGCGCCGCGCGATCTGGATCAGGCATTGAAGTTTGCCGACATTATGGCGAAATCCAGCATTATCCCGAAAGACTTTGCTGGCAACCCAGGCAATATTCTTGTTGCTGTCCAATGGGGCATGGAACTCGGCTTGCAGCCAATGCAGGCAATGCAGAACATCGCCGTAATCAATGGACGCCCTTCCCTTTGGGGCGATGCGGTCATCGGCTTGGTGCGGTCGTCGCCGCTGTGCGAGTACGTCATTGAAGAACAGACAGAAAACCAGTCTATCTGCCGGGTGAAGCGCCGAGGTGAGCAGGAACAGGTGCGCATCTTCACTGACGATGATGCGAAAAAGGCCGGGCTACTCGGCAAACAAGGTCCGTGGACGCAATACCCGAAGCGCATGCGCCAAATGCGCGCTCGCTCTTGGGCGTTGCGTGACGTTTTCCCTGATGTGCTGCGCGGTATGCCGATTGCCGAGGAAGTCATGGACATGCCAGAAAAGGACATTACGCCGCCACGGCAACAACCGGCGGCAATAGAAGGAAAACCAGCCTACCCGCAGGAAGCATTCGATACCAACCTGCCGAAGTGGTCTGCGCTAATCAAATCCGGCAAGAAAACCGCCGACGAAATCATTGTCACCGTCGCAAGCAAGGCCACGCTGACCGACGCGCAAAAAGCAGCCATCCATGAAGCCGCGAAAAAGCCGGAAGAAAAGACCGGCGCACCGGCAGACAAGGCATCCCCTGCCCTGATCGAAAAGCTGAAAGACATGGCGGCTGACATTTCGGTGCCGTTGTCCGAAGTCTGCGACCACATTGGCGTTTCGTCGCTCGATGGCATCACGGTAGAGCAGGCTGAAAAGGCGCTCAAATTCCTGAATGGAGATAACTGATCATGGAAATCCTTGACCTGCAACAAGGCAGCGAAGAATGGCTGGCCGTTCGCGCACAACGCTTCACCGGCAGCGAGGCAGCGGCGATGCTTGGCCTGTCGCCGTACCAGACGCGCAGCGCACTGCTGAAACAGAAAGCCACCGGCATTGCGCCGGAAGTATCGCCAGCACAGCAACGCCTGTTCGACCGTGGGCATGCCGTTGAAGAACTGGCGCGCCCTATGGTCGAGGCCGATATTGGCGACGACCTGTTCCCGACGACCGGCACGCTGGAAGTTGACGGCTTGCCGCTGCTGGCCAGCTTCGACGGCCTGACGATGGACGAGGCGATCACATGGGAGCATAAACTCTGGAATGAATCACTGGCGCAAGCGGTTATCGCTGGCGAAGTTCCGGATTCCCACTGGCCGCAGCTTGAGCACGGTTTGCTGGTGTCCGGCGCTGAAAAGTGCCGCTTCACTGTATCGGACGGCGAAGAACGAAAAGTGGACTTCTGGTACAAATCCGTGCCGGAGCGCCGCGCGCGCCTGATTGCCGGATGGAAGCAGTTTGCCGCTGACTTGGCGAACTATACGCATGTGGAAGTGGTCGAGCAGCCTAAGGCGACCACGATTGAAACCTTGCCTGCAGTGTCTGTCCAAGTGGAAGGCCGCGTCGTGGCCAGCAATCTTGCCGATTTCAAGACGCATGCCGCCGCATGGATTGCCGCCATCAACATGAACCCGGAAACGGATCAGGATTTCGCGGACGCGGAACAACGCGTCAAGGATTGCGAAGCGGCAGAGAAGCGGCTGGATGCAGCTAAAGAACAAATCCAGTCGCAGGCAGCCTCAATTGATGAAGTATTCCGCACCATTGATGCAGTCAAGGCCGAACTGCGCAACACCCGCCTTGCGCTGGATAAGGCGGTCAAGAGCAAGAAGGACGAGAAGCGCACCAAGATCGTACTGGCATCCAAAGAAGCATTGGCGGTGCATGTGATGACGCTGAATCAGCGCATCGGCAAGAACTACATGCCGTTTGTCGGCGGAAACTTTGCAGAGGTCATCAAGGGCAAGAAGCTGCTATCCAGCATTCAGGATGCCGTCGATACCGAACTGGCACGCGCAAAAGCGGCGGCGAATGAAGTTGCCGACCGCATCGAGGCCAACATGAAGCTGCTGGCGGAACACGCCGACCACGCGTTCCTGTTCGCGGACGAAGCGCAGCTTGTACTGAAAGACAACGAATACGTCCAGTTGGCAATCAATCAGCGTATTGCAGACCACCAGCAAGCCGCCAAAGCGAAAGAGGACGAGGCCGCGCGCGTGGAAGCCGCGGCAACGGAGATCGGAAAACTGATCTCTCCGGTCACGATTCCTGCTGTCGAGAATCGTCAGGCCAAAGGCGACCCGACAATGAAACTCGGCGTCATCAATGCACGGCTTGGCTTTTCGGTAACGGCTGAGTTCCTTAAGTCGCTTGGATTTGAGGGCAAGAAAGTTCAAAACGCCTGCATGTTCCATGAGGAAGATTTCACCCTTATTTGCGCTGCGCTGGTGCGGCATATCGAAGGCGTATGCCAGAAAGCGGCAGCCTAACGATGATGCAGCAGCAAGCAAGGGAACTCTGCCGAGTATTCATGCTGTATGTAGCTCGGCAGATTGAACAGGAAAAGACAAAAAATGAGCAGAAAAAGGACATTCAGCGCACCGGCATCGCAGGAGAGAATCAAGCGAATCGTTGACCTGCTTTCAGACGGCAAGAAGCGCACAACAGGCGAGATTGCAACTGAATCGAACTCGGCGCTGACAACGGCGGTTGAGTACGTCAAGAAATTGCGCGCAGATGGAGTTATCAGGATCAGCGGTTTCCGCAAGAATAAATACCCGCTTTACTCGCTAGGCAACGCGCCGGATGCAAGGAGGAAGCCAAAACAATCGTGCGCGGTTGTTTCGG
>JAGSYW010000092.1 GCA_018262475.1 Burkholderiaceae bacterium
AGGCTGTCGGCACCTATTCTCAAGCAATAAAAGCAGGCAACACCGTCTATTTGTCCGGCCAACTTGGAATTAGCCCGGACAATGGCGAGCTTCAGCAAGGGTTCGCGGCACAAGCGCATCAGATGTTCTGCAACTTGCGTGCGGTGTGTATTGCTGCCGGCGGCGAATTGAGCCACGTTGTCCGCCTGGGCGAGAACCTGACCGATATGGCAAACTTCACCGCACTGAATGAAATCATGGGCGAGTATTTCGATGCGCCCTATCCCGCGCGCTCAGCCATTCAGGTAGGAGGCCTGCCCCGCGCTGGACTGGTTGAGGCAGACGCCGTTATGGTGCTTTGAACCAAAATCACGCATCTCAACCGATAATGGGTATTTTCATCCAAGGAGCCGCCATGACAAAACAGCAGGTGAAAATTACGGTGCTGGTTGACTACGAAGCCGCCGAAGGGCTGGAAACAGAACACGGTTTTGCCGCCTGGGTGGAAGTTGGCGATCACCACATCCTATTCGACACAGGGCAGACAGGTGCAATGCAAGCCAACGCAGCCAAGCTCGGACTTGAATTGAATCGGGCTGAGGCGCTGGTACTGAGCCATGGACATTTCGACCACACAGGCACCCTGCCAGATTTTCTGGCTGAAAATGAGGCGGTGCATGTGTATTTTGCCCATGGCGCGCATATCGATCGGTACAGTTGCAAACCTGGAACACCAGTTCGTTCGATAGGAATGCCCGAAAATTCCCGCCTGGCGCTAGCACAACTCCCGGCGGAACGCCTGCACGAATTGAAAGCACCGCATTACCTCTTGCCTGGCGTCGGGATTACAGGGCCGGTCCCACGAATCGCTTCGTTCGAGGATGCAGGCGGCCCCTTTTTCCTCGACCCGGACAGCCGCAACGACGACCGCATCGAGGACGATCAGTCAATGTGGTTCGAGACGGATGAAGGACTCGTCATTCTGCTTGGCTGCTGCCATGCAGGGCTGGTCAACACCATCGAATACATCCGCAAGGTTTCCGGCATTCACAAGCTGCGGGGAATCGTTGGCGGGATGCATCTGGTAAATGCGAACCAGCAGCGCCTGGACAGGACTTTTGACGAAATAAAAAACTGGGAGCCGGAGTTTCTCGTGCCATGTCACTGCACAGGTCAGAACGCGGCCGAACAGATGCAGCAAGCGATTTGCAGCAGCATCGTCAAGACGGGATATGCCGGCATGGTCATCAGCGCAGGACTGATGTAATGACAGCCCCTTTATGAACCTAAAAAAAAACCCCTTCCCACATGTCTGAAGGAAGGGGCTGATCCGTACAGTTTTCCGGCCATCCTCGCTGAATGGCCGGACGAATCAATCACGTTTCTTATCATTTGGCTCAGTGCGCTTCGGTTGTTGCCGTTGCACCTGAGGTTGTTGCCGTTGAACCTGTGGTTGTTGCCGTTGCACCTGAGGTTGTTGCCGTTGCACCTGAGGTTGTTGCCGTTGAACCTGTGGTTGCTGACGCTGAACCTGCCCCGGCTGTGTGCCGCGAACACCATGCGCCACTCCCGGTGGGTTCGTGCCGCGTTCGCTGACAGAACGCGAACCCGGCGTTCCCGTCGGACCGCGACGCACACTAGGAGCAGTTCCAGTGCTCGTCGGTGCGCTTGGGCCGGTTCTGGTTACGCCTGGCGCTGTTTTGGTTGTACCTGGCACTACCCTCGTCGTGCCAGGAGCAGTTCCAGTGCTCGGCGCACCAGGACCAGTTCTGGTTACGCCCGGCGCGGTCTTGCTCGTGGTCGGCGCTACCCGTGTCGTGGTCGGACCAGTTTTGGTCGTTCCAGGTACTACCCGGGTTGTACCCGGTGCTACCCGCGTCACGCCTACGCCGGGGCGTGGCGGCTCGACCTTGATGGTTCTGGTATTGGTCAGCCTGCCGCCGGTAAAGCGGGTGTTGGTATAGCGGGTCGTATGGCGGTCAATCACTGGTTTGTGCGTATCACGCACCCAGGTGCGGGTACGACCATCGTGGATCCGATCGCGGAAACCTGTATGACGTTGATAATAGCTATGATGGTGGTGTTCACGCACGTGATGGCGGTGCCAGTCGAATGCGCCATACAGCAGACCAACACCGACGATGGTGCCGGCAGCCCAGACCCAGCCACGGTTCGAGCTGACATAGCCCGGCCACGGCTCCCAGTAAACCGGCGCGTATGCCGGCTCATGCCAGGTTCCATATACTACGGTCGGGTTGTAGTACGGCACGTAAACTACCGTCGGCTTGACCGGATAAATCGAAACCAGCTGATCCTTGAGCACCACCTTGATGCGACTGTCTGACCTCAGGTAACCTGCTTCCATCGCGCGATGGCGCAGCCGCTGAATCGCATCCATCACCTGCTGCTGCTGGTTGATGAATGCTAGGCCAAGACGCTCGGTCCAGTCCATGTTGGTGGCCATCGTGTTCAGCAACTGCGGGAACGGCAACAGCGATTTGACGCTGATATCCCACGGATAGCCTTCTGCCGCGCGCACGGCCGCATCGCCCTTGTAACCAGGGTTGGCGCTGGACCACGCCGCCGCTTCCGCAACTTCCGAAGGATAAGTAGAAGCCATCAGCACCTGCGACAGCAAGCCATCTGGATACAATGCGACTGGCGCCAGTATCTGATCCAGTTCCGCCGCAGAATAAGCTGCAACCGGTGCCGGCGCAGGCTGTGCATGCGCGACAGACACGGCGAACAGCAGCGCGAGAAACTGCATCAACATATACCTCGCTCTATTTTTCATAACTCTCCTCTCATATTTTTATTTATCTGCATCAGAACCGGCGACTGCTCCGAATATCATAGAAAGCAAGCATAAACAGCAAATACCTGTCAGGGCTTGACGATGATCAACCGGCCTCGCAGGTTACGCCAGTTGCAAGCAGAATGGCGCTGCAACGACAAGCCTCGCTCATCATGAAATAGTACAGTATCAACATTACTTGACGATGCGACGCTTTTCAACCGACTACCCAGTAAATCTTTGCATCTTATGTAAGTATTTGTAATACCTTACGCCGTTTGGGGCGCGCCAATGATATTTACAAATCGTCAATTCACCCATGACTCCGGTCAAGAATGAAAATTGACCTTTACGCCTGAGCAACACCAAAAGCGACTTTTACGCGATAATTCACAGGTGACGACCGACCAGCCCCAGCGCGATGACGCCCGACGAGTATTGCCAGCAAAAAACCGTTGAAAGCGGTTCCAGTTTTTATTACAGCTTCCTGTTCCTGCCGCCTGAACGCCGCCGTGCAATGACGGCGCTGTATGCGTTCTGCCGAGAGGTGGACGACATCGTCGATGAATGCAGCGATCCATCCATCGCACGCCTCAAGCTCGACTGGTGGCGCAATGAAATCGACTTGATGCTACAGGCTCATCCGACCCATCCGGTCAGCCGCGCGCTGTTGCCGCATATCGCACCGTATGCGCTTGGAGGCGAATACCTGCACGCGATTATCGACGGCATGGCGATGGATTTGGCTCAACAGGTGCGCTATCCCGACTTTGCCGCGCTGGAGCGCTACTGCTGGCATGTTGCCAGCGCAGTCGGCATCCTTTCATCCGGCATTTTCGGCGCAACGCAGCCACAAACAAAACAATATGCGGAAAAACTCGGCCTAGCATTCCAGCTGACCAACATCATCCGCGACGTGGGCGAAGATGCGCGCATGGGACGCATCTACCTACCGGCCGACGAACTGGCGCGCTTCGGGGTCGCGCCTGCCGACCTGCAGCAGGCACGACACTCGGCGGCATTCGAATCGCTGATGCGCTTACAGGCACAACGCGCACATACCACCTACGATGAAGCATTCTCGCTCTTGCCCCCCCAGGATCGCAAGGCGCAGCGTCCAGGGCTGATCATGGCTGCAATCTACCGCGCACTGCTGGTCGAAATCGAACACAGCGGCTTCCGCGTGCTGGATCGGCGCACCTCGCTGACGCCGCTGCGCAAGCTATGGCTCGCTGGAAAGGCATTTATCCGTGGCTGACGAGCGGCAGCGCATTGCGGTCATCGGCGGCGGCTGGGCAGGCTGCGCGGCTGCGGTCGAACTGGCGCGCAACGGTTGCCAAGTCACGTTGTTCGAGGCGGCGAGAACGCTCGGAGGACGCGCGCGGCAAGTTGAACTCGACGAACAGATGCTGGACAACGGCCAGCATATCCTGCTTGGTGCCTACAGTGAAACACTGCGGATGCTGCGGCAGGTCGGCATCGATCCGAATGCAGCACTGCTGCGACTACCGCTGCAGATGCGCTATCCGCCAGCCACTGATGGCATCGAATTCATTGCACCGCGATTGCCAGCGCCGCTGCACTTGGTGCTGGCGTTATGGCGCGCGCGCGGATTGGAAAAAACAGACAAGCTAGCGCTGGCGCGCTTCTTCAGCGCAGCACGCTGGATGGGTTGGCAACTGAACGCCGATTGCAGCGTAAACGAACTGCTATTGCGGTTCGACCAGACGCCGCGCTTGATTCAGTTGCTATGGCGGCCATTGTGCATTGCCGCACTGAATACGCCACCCGAACGGGCATCCGCCAGAATATTCCTGCGCGTACTGGGCGACAGCCTGGGCGCTCGGCGTGCTGCCTCCGACATGCTGCTGCCGCGCCTCGACCTGACTTCGCTCTTTCCGCAGCGGGCGGCCGCATTTATCGAAAACCGTGGCGGGATCGTATTGCGCGGCGTGCGCGTGCGCAAGATAGAACAGGATACCGATGGCTGGCAAGTTGATGGCATACCGTTCGGCGCCGTGGTGGTGGCGACGCAGGCTTCACATGCCGCCACGCTGCTCGCTGGATTGTGCGACACCACCATATTGAACGCGCTGACTCACGAGGCAATCACCACCTGCTACTTGCGCTACGAAGCCGGGGTGCGGCTGAGGCAACCATTTTTTGCATTAACGGATGAGCCGGCCAGCGGCAAATGGGGGCAATACGTGTTCGATCGCGGCCAGCTCGACGAAGCTCAACGAGGATTGCTGGCGGTGGTAGTCAGCGTGTCGGATGCGGCGATCGCCATCGGCCAGCAGGCGCTTTCGGCCGCGATCGCCGCACAGCTGGCCGACGAATTGCAGCAACCTGAACTGGCAGCCCCGGAATGGACGAAAGTGGTTTCCGAACGCCGTGCCACTTTCGCCTGCACACCATCACAAGCACGGCCTGAAAACGCGACCGACATCAACACGCTGGTCATCGCTGGTGATTACACCAGCAGTGACTATCCCGGCACGCTCGAGGCAGCCGTGCGTAGCGGCATAAATGCTGCCAGATTACTGCTCAATCTTCCTTCGCCCCGGAAATATCGAGTTCATGAATCTTGCGTGTGATCGTGTTGCGGCCAATACCAAGACGCACGGCCGCATCGTTCTTGCGACCATGCGTGTGCTTCAGCGCCGTCTTGATTACAGCCGTTTCAAACTGGCGGCTCAGTATGTCCATCACGTCAGCCTGCCCATCGGATAACAGACGCGCCGCCTCATCTTCCAGCAGCGCCTGCCAATCGCCCTCGCCCCGTAAACTAGCTTGTGGATAAGCCAACACCGCTGGCTGCACTGCATTCACCTCATCCGGTTCAGATGCCTGTGGCTCATGGCCATGCAACAATTCCGGCGGCAAATCACTGATCTCGACCGTCTGCCCCGGCGCCATCACCGTAATCCAGTTGCACAGGTTTTCCAGCTGGCGCACATTGCCAGGAAAATCGAGGCCAGTCAGGAATTGCAAAGCACTGTCCGACATCCGCTTCGCTTCAACACCAAGCTGCTTCGCACTTTGCAGCAGAAAATGGTGGGTTAGAAGCGGAATATCTTCGCGCCGCTCGCGCAGGCTTGGCAGGCGCAACCGGATTACGTTCAGCCGATGGTACAAATCTTCTCGAAACAGCCCTTCCTTTACGCGCTGCTCCAGGTTCTGGTGCGTCGCGGCAATCACACGCACGTTTGCTTTCAATGGCTGATGACCACCGACGCGGTAGAAATGGCCGTCGGACAGCACGCGCAACAGGCGCGTCTGCAAATCGAACGGCATGTCGCCGATTTCATCCAGGAACAACGTGCCGCCTTCCGCCTGCTCGAAACGCCCGCGCCGAGTCGCCTGCGCACCAGTGAATGCACCACGTTCGTGACCAAACAGTTCGGATTCGAGCAAATCCTTTGGAATTGCCGCAGTGTTCAACGCAATGAACGGTTGCGCCGAACGCGGGCTGTGCTTGTGCAAAGCGCGCGCGACCAGTTCCTTGCCGGTACCGGATTCGCCGGTGATCAGCACAGTCACATTCGATTGCGACAACCGGCCAATCGCACGGAACACATCCTGCATTGCTGGCGCCTGTCCGAGTATTTCCTGCGAATCGGTCGAACGTTGTTCAACCTTGGTTTCTCGCAGGCTTTCTTCCAGCGCACGCTGAATCAGTTCAACCGCCTTGTCAACGTCAAACGGCTTGGCCAGATACTCGAACGCACCGCCCTGGAACGCCGCGACGGCGGAATCGAGATCGGAAAAGGCCGTCATGATGATGACCGGCACTTCCGGATATTTTTCTTTTATCGCCTGCAACAGTTCGAGACCAGAACCACCTGGCATCCGGATATCCGACACCAGTACCTGCGGCATTTCATTCTGCGACGCTGCCAGCGCATCGCGCGCATTTGAAAAACTCAGCGTGGCCAGATTTTCGCGCGCCAGCGCCTTTTCCAGCACCCAGCGAATCGATTGGTCGTCGTCAACTATCCAGATTGGTCTCATAGTCACAAGTTTATGGCAAAGGTATCCGTATCCTGAAATCCGTATGTCCGGGCCGGCTTTCGCATTCGATCACGCCGAGGTGCTGCTGAATGAAAGTCTGTGCCAGCGTCAGTCCGAGCCCACTGCCGCCATCACGGCCGGACACCAGCGGGTAAAAGATACGCTCGCTGATTTCCGGCGGGATGCCTGGGCCGTTGTCTATGATATGCAAATCCAATGCCAGCCTGTAGCGAACTTTCGCCAATGTCACCTGACGCGAAACCCGCGTCTTGAAAGTCAGCTCCGCATCGCCAGCCACAATACGATCGGTCAGCGCTTCAGCTGCATTGTGCGCGATGTTCAGTACCGCCTGTATCAGCTGTTCCTTATCGCCGCGAAATTCCGGAATTGACAGGTCGTAATCGCGCCGTATCGCCATCCCTTCTGGGAATTCCGCCACAATCAGGCTGCGCACGCGTTCGCACACCTCGTGGATATTGACGTCACCGACGATATGCGGCCGCCGGTGTGGCGCCAGCAGCCGGTCGACCAGCGTCTGCAACCGGCCGGCTTCGCGGATGATGACCTGCGTGTATTCGCGCAATTCGCGCAAATGCCGTTCGGGCAACTCCATTTCCAGCAATTGCGCCGCGCCTCGAATGCCGCCCAGCGGATTCTTGATTTCGTGCGCGAGATTGCGAATCAGCTCCTTGTTCGCCTGGCTTTGGTCGAACAGTCGCTCCTCGCGGTTCAATTTGAGCTGTTGCACGTTTTCGCGCAGTTCGAACAGCACCGGCGTGGCATGATTGTCGAGCACCGAAACCAGACAATCGACCTGCAACGGTTCGCGCCCCGCGCGTTCAAGCGTCAAATCCAGCCGCAGTTCGGAAAACTCCTGCGCCATTGCCTGATTGAATACCGTTTCCAGTTGTTCGCCATTCACGAACAGCGACCACAACTTGTGCTGCGACAATCCCTTGAGCGAACTGTCCAGCATATGTTCCGCAGCCGGATTGACATGGCGGATACAGCCGGCACCGTCTAGCAAAATGACCGCCGACGCCAGCAAATCCAGCCCATTCAATGAATTCGTGTGCGGTGCATCCAATGGTTTTCCTTCGCTAGCGGATAAAAAAAGGCCGCTTACGCGGCCTGTGTCCTGCATGCGCCGCACGGGCGCACAGACCTACTTCAGATTGCCGATCTCACGCTTGAGCGCCTCGATGTTCTTTTCGCTACGCTCGATGTCTTCCTTCATCTTGCCAACGCGTTCCTGATATTTGGCGTAATTCTTTTCATTTCCCTGGCGCTCAGGCTCGCCGTTGTTGTATTCCTTCTTCAGGTTGGCAAGTTTTTGCTCTTCGGCCCGTTGTTCGTCCAGCAATATCTGCTTGCGATCACTGTCGCGCGATTTTTGCGTTGCCCCATCAACCTTCGGAAAATTCGCCGGCGAACTGGCCTTCTTCGGCGCAGCAGCCTGCGCTGGCCGATGCGCTGGCATCGGAACCGTGGTCAACCCCGGCAATGCAACCTTCTTGCACCCTTTTGTAATACCGGTATTGCGATATTCCTTGCGCCCCTGCTTGTCAACGCACAGATAAACATCCGAAGCTGCATAGGCACAACCAGCAACGGCGGTAAAAATCAGGGATGCTGCAAACTGTCGTTTCATGGCTTTTTCAGGAGGGTGGTTTGAACCTTCGCCAGTTTATGCCAATAACGACAGCAATTCAAACCTGAATTCCAGCAGATCAGCCAAGAAAAAAGGCGGAGAAGCAAGCCTCTCCGCCGAACCGCTACAAGAGAGAACCAGCACATGTGCA
>JAGSYW010000093.1 GCA_018262475.1 Burkholderiaceae bacterium
GATTGGAAAGCAGCGCTAAACCGGTTTACCATTGAGTTCGGCGAGCGTATCGCTCTGCTTTAACCTAAACCCGTTTACACAAAAATTCGGACAGGCCCTTTCGTGGACCATGGTGAACGATTTCACACCGGTTTTCGCGCTCACCACCGGGCCGTGGAACCATTCGTTTGCTGCGCTGAAGAAAACGAAGGAATGCGTGCTGGCGATTCCGGGCGTCGATTTGCTGGACAAGGTGGTCGGCATTGGCACCTGTTGCGGCAAGGATGGCGACAAGTTCGAGCGGTTTTCGCTCACGCCGGTGAAGGGCAGGCAGGTGGTCGCGCCGCTGATTACGGAATGTCTGGCGAATATCGAGTGCCGGGTGGTCGATATCGTGAAGAAGCACAATATCGTGCTGCTGGAAGGCGTGGCGGCTTACGTCGATGCTGCGCGCAAGGAACAGCGCACGATCCATGCCGTTGGCGACGGGACTTTCATCGTGGATGGGAGCAAGCTGGATCGGAAGAAGCTGATGCGGTCGAAAATTCCAGCAGCCTGTTGATTTGCTGCATCATTAACCATCAGCCATCGAGCGCATTCCACGCCATCCGCAGCCAGTCGAGCTTGCCGAGTTTGGGCCGCCGGCGGAAGACGTCGTAATCGACCGCTTCGATCTTCTCCAGAATGCGCAGGCCGCCTTGCACCACCAGCCGCAGTTCCCAGCCGATGCGCCCCGGCAGGCGGGATGCGAGCGGCGCGCCGGCGCGCATGATGGCGCGGGCGCGATCGACCTGAAAGCGCATCAGGCTGCGCCAGGCGTCGTCGGCAATCTGCTGTTCAAGATGGTTTTCGCTCACGCCGAACGCATGCATTTCATTTTGCGGCAGATAGACGCGATCCTTTTGCCAGTCGATGGCCACATCCTGCCAGAAGTTGATCAGTTGCAGCGCGGAACAGATCGCGTCCGATTCGTTCAGGTTTTTCACATCGACCGCGTCATACAGATACAGCATCAGTTCGCCCACCGGATTGGCCGAGCGGCGGCAGTAGTCCAGCAGTTCGGGAAAACTGTCATAGCGCGTTTTGACCACATCCTGCTTGAACGCCGACAGCAGGTCGCGAAACGGCAGCAGCGGCAGCCGGTAGTCGCGGATTACGTCTTCCAGCGATTGGAACAGCTCGGATTTGGCCGTCAGGTTGTGCTCGATCCGAGCCAGTCCGTCTTCGTATTCGGTCAGCAGTTCCAGCCGGATGCTGGTTGGCGCCTGGCCTTCGTCGGCAATGTCGTCGGCGCTGCGCGCAAAGGAGTAGATCGTCTGCACGGCCGGGCGCAGCCGCTTGGGCAGCAAGAACGATGCGACCGGAAAATTTTCGTAATGATCGACGGACATGGCAGCCGGTTAGGATGAGCTTGGCAGGATGGTAAACCGGTAATGCCGGATTTGATTCAAGCATTACCGGGCAGACAGCGCGCTTATTCGAGCGCTGACAATGCCGTGACTTGATATTTCACACCCAGCTTTTTGCCTTTGCGCGCACGCTTGCCGGCCAGGGCGGTGAAATTCGCGCCGGTCAGCCGCAGTTCCTGCGTTTTGCCGCCGCGTCCGGTGCCGGACACCAGCACGCCTTTTTCGCCCGCAGGCTGCACCGCCAGCAGTTTTTCCTTGTCTTCCAGTCCCATCAGGATCACGCCCCGGCCACCGTTGGACAGCGTGCGGATTTCGTCCAGCGGGAATGCCAGCAGCCGTCCCTGTTCGGACAGGCAGGCGATGCTTTGCGTTTGCGGCGCGATCACGCGCGGCGGCAGCAATGTTTCGCCCGCTTCGAGCGTGACGAACGATTTGCCGCCTTTGATGCGGCTGAGCATGTCACCCGCCTTGGCGGCAAAACCGTAGCCGCCGCTGGAAGCCAGCAGCAGCGTGGTTTCGGGCGAACCGGCGAAATAGTGCAGGATCTGTTCGCCGTGCGCGAGTTCAACCAGCGTTGTCACCGGCACACCATCGCCGCGCGCGCCCGGCAAGGCGGACACCGGGGTCGAATACACGCGCCCGCTGGCGCCGAAAATCAGCAGGTGGTCAACGGTGCGGCATTCAAACGTGCCGTACATCGCATCGCCCGCCTTGAAGGTGAACTGCGCCGGTTCATGGCCGTGGCCGGTGCGCGCGCGCGCCCAGCCTTTGTCAGAGATCACGACCGTGACCGGTTCATCGACCACTTTCTGCTCAAGCGTGGCCCGCTGCGCTTCTTCGATCAGCGTGCGCCGCGCATCGCCGAACGCCTTGCGGTCGGCTTCGATTTCACGGATCACGCAGCGTTTCATCGAGGCCGGGCTGTCGAGCAAATCCTGCAAGCTGTCGCGTTCCTGCCGCAGTTCGGCCAGTTCCTGTTCGATCTTGATCGCTTCCAGCCGCGCCAGTTGACGCAGGCGGATTTCGAGGATGTCGTCCGCCTGCCGCTCGGACAGTTCGAACGCGGCCATCAGCGCCGGCTTGGGTTCGTCCGATTCGCGGATGATGCGGATCACTTCGTCGATGTTGAGCAGCACCGTCTGCCGCCCTTCGAGGATGTGGATACGGTCATCGACCCGGCCGAGGCGATGGCGGGTGCGGCGGGTGACGGTATCGAAACGGAAATCAATCCATTCGCTCAGGATGTCCGACAGCGATTTCTGCCGCGGACGGCCATCGCGCCCGATCATCACCAGATTGAGCGAGCTGTTGCATTCGAGCGAAGTGTGCGCCAGCAGCAGTTGCATGAATTCGGCCTGATCCTGATTGCGCGATTTCGGTTCGAACACCAGCCGCACCGGCGCGTCGCGCCCGGATTCGTCGCGCACGGTATCGAGCGCCGACAGCAGCAATTGCTTCTGCGACAGTTGTTCCGCCGATAGTGCCTTCTTGCCGGCGCGGATCTTCGGGTTCGTCAGCTCCTCGATTTCTTCCAGCACCTTTTGCGCCGAGGTGCCGGGCGGTAGTTCGGTCACTACCGCCTGCCACTGGCCGCGCGCCAGTTCCTCGATTTGCCAGCGCGCACGAACTTTCAGGCTGCCGCGTCCGCTGGCATACATGTCGGCAATCGCTGCCGGCGGGGTGATGATCTGGCCGCCACCGGGGAAATCCGGTCCCGGCACTAGCGCCATCAGTTCTGTGTGCGTCAGTTGCGGGTTGCGGATCAGCGCTACCGCAGCGGTCGCCACTTCAGTCAGGTTGTGCGGCAGGATTTCGGTCGCCATGCCGACCGCGATGCCGGAAGATCCGTTCAGCAGCACCATCGGCAGGCGCGCCGGCAGCAGCTTCGGTTCTTCCGACGAGCCGTCGTAATTCGGCTGGAAATCGACTGTGTCGTGATCAATTTCGTCCAGCAGCAGCCGCGCAATCGGCGTCAGCCGCGCTTCGGTGTAGCGCATGGCCGCTGCGCCATCGCCATCGCGCGAGCCGAAGTTGCCCTGGCCGTCGATCAGCGGGTAGCGCAGCGTGAAATCCTGCGCCATCCGCACCAGCGCGTCGTATACCGACTGGTCGCCGTGCGGGTGCAGCTTGCCCAGCACATCGCCCACCACTGCTGCCGACTTGCGCGGCTTGGCGTTCGCGTTCAGGCCCAGTTCGTTCATCGCATACAGGATGCGGCGCTGCACCGGTTTTTGCCCGTCGCACACGTCCGGCAATGCGCGCCCCTTGACTACCGAGATCGCGTAATCGAGATACGCGCGTTCGGCGAAGGTGGCGAGCGTCAGCGCCTCGTCGTCGGACGGCGCGGCGGCCTGTTCGAAAAGATTGGCTTGTGCAGTCATAACGAATATTCAATAAAAAAATGAGGCGTGTTGGCTTGGCATATCAGATGTCGGCTTCGACATCGTTGCCGTGCTCTTCCATCCACGCGCGCCTTGCCGCGGCTTCACCTTTGCCCATTAGCATGTTGAAGCGTTCCTCGGACGAATTGCGTCCCAGTTCGCCGAACGCGACCGGCTGCAGTCGGCGCGTGTCCGGGTTCATCGTCGTTTCCCACAATTGCTCGGCGTTCATTTCGCCCAGTCCCTTGAAGCGGGAAATCGACCAAGCGCCATCCTTCACGCCATCCTTTTTCAGCTTGTCTTCGATCGACGTCAGTTCGGCATCGTCCAGCGCGTACAGTTTTTGCAACGGCTTCTTGCCGCGTGCCGGCGCATCGACCCGGTACAGCGGCGGGCGGGCAACACAGATGTGGCCGTGTTCGATCAGCCGCGGGAAGTGGCGCAGGAACAGCGTCAGCAGCAACACCTGAATATGCGAACCGTCGACATCGGCATCGGACAGGATGCAGATTTTGCCGTAGCGCAGCCCGCTCAGGTCGGGATTGTCGTTCGGCCCATGCGGATCGACACCAATCGCAACCGAGATGTCGTGAATCTCGTTGTTGGCGAACAGCCGGTCGCGCTCGGTTTCCCACGAATTTAGCACCTTGCCGCGCAAGGGCAGAATCGCCTGGAATTCCTTGTTGCGACCGAGCTTGGCCGAACCGCCTGCGGAATCGCCTTCGACCAGAAACAGTTCGTTGCGTGTGATGTCGGTCGATTCGCAATCGGTCAGCTTGCCCGGCAGCACCGCCACGCCAGAGGATTTTTTCTTTATCACTTTTTGCGCAGAACGCACCCGCGCCTGTGCCTGGCGGATGACCAGTTCGGCCAGCGTGCGACCGTGTTCGACGTTCTGGTTCAGCCACAGTTCCAGCGGTGCGCGCACGCAGCCTGATACCAGCCGCACCGCATCGCGCGAATTCAGCCGTTCCTTGATCTGTCCCTGGAATTGCGGATCGAGCACGCGCGCCGACAGCACGAACGATACTCGCGCGAATACGTCTTCCGGCAGCAGTTTCACCCCTTTCGGCAGCAGCGAATGCAATTCGACGAAATTCTTGATGGCGCCGAACAGCCCGTCGCGCAGGCCGGATTCATGCGTGCCGCCTGCCGGCGTTGGAATCAGGTTCACATACGATTCGCGCACCAGCGCGCCGTCTTCGGTCCATGCCACTACCCAGGCCGCGCCTTCGCCTTCGGCAAAGCCCTCATTTTCGGCTTCGGCATAGTATTCGCCTTCGAACAGCGGGATCAGCAGTTCGCTGCCGGAAGTTTGCGCCAGCGTTTCAGTCAGGTAGCCGCGCAAGCCGTGTTCGTATTGCCAGGTCTGCGTTTCGCCTTTTTTCTCGTTCACCAGCGTGACTTTCACTCCAGGCAAGAGAATCGCTTTCGAGCGCAGCAGGTGCTGCAGTTCGGCTTGCGGAATGGCGGGTGAGTCGAAATACGCCGGGTCGGGCCAGACGGTGACGCAGGTGCCGGCTTTCTTTTCGCCCCGCGTTAGCGGGCGCGATTGCAGCGGATCGATGACTTCGCCGTCGGCAAAAGCGATGCCGTGCACCTGGCCTTCACGCCAGACGATCACTTCCAGCCGAGTTGACAGTGCATTCGTGACCGACACGCCGACGCCATGCAGGCCGCCGGAAAACGCATATGCGCCGTTCGCACCTTTGTCGAATTTGCCGCCGGCATGCAGCCGGGTAAACACGATTTCAACGGTTGGGATGTTTTCATCCGGGTGTAATCCGGTCGGGATGCCGCGCCCGTTGTCCTCAACGCTGATACCGCCATCGGCGCGTTGCGTGACGATAATGTGCGAGCAATGGCCGCCGAGCGCTTCGTCGGATGCGTTGTCGATTACTTCCTGCACAATATGCAGCGGGTTTTCGGTGCGGGTGTACATCCCCGGGCGTTGCCGCACGGGCTCCAGCCCTTTCAGCACGCGGATGGATGATTCGCTGTAATCAGAGGTTCGTGTTGCCATGAAACAAGAAAAGTTCCGAGTTACCCACAGGTTTTGTGGATAAAGGTTTGATGGTGATCAAAAAAATGAGGTTTTTCAAGGCTTATGTCGAGTTGCTCAACAAATGAGCAGTGGAAAATTGTCTGGCTGATAATCTTTCTAGTGGTTATCTTGCGCGCATCAGGTTGTTGCGGCTGAAGCTGCAACACATGCAACGCAAGTCGAGGCGAAAGTATAAGCGAGTTCGGGGCTGGGCTTGTGTCTGCAATCATGCGGCAAGGGTGTTGCTGTCTATTTGTTGTGTATTGTGCTGCACGTTGCGCCAGCCAATGACGCTCTGCGGCTAATCGTTGCCAGGCTGCGAAAATTCGATTATAATTTTGCGATTAAAGAATATGAAGTTGATCCATAAATATTATTTATGGTTGACGGATAAATGACGAGATGGGCGGTTGCCCATTTTTTTTTTTCTTGCGCCGGATGAGCTGTCCGAATGGAGAAAAGCGTTGCAGTTGCTCGATTTGATTGAAAAAACCGTTGCCGGGCTTGGTTACGATCTCGTTGATTTCGAGATGGCTGGGCGCGGCCTGCTGCGGGTGTACATCGATTTCCTGCCGCAGGACGCAGGCAAAGGTGCGATTTCGGTATCCGATTGCGAAAAGGTCAGTCATCAGTTGTCACATGTACTGACGGTCGAGAATGTCGACTACGAGCGGCTTGAGGTGTCGTCTCCCGGGCTGGATCGTCCGCTGAAGAAGCTCTCCGATTACGAGCGTTTTGTCGGTTGCGAGGTGGTTATCAAGCTGCGCATGGCGATTCCGGGTACGGCGAATCGCAAATCATATCAGGGGATATTGCATGCCCCGGAAGGTGAAAACTTGAAACTGGAATTTGAAGCGAAAGAAGGGCCGGCGATGCTGGAGTTCGCGCTGGCCGATGTGGACAAGGCGCGGTTGGTGCCGCAGGTCGATTTTAGGAGCCGCAAAGCATGAGTCTCGAAATTCTGCAGCTGGTTGATGTGCTGGCGCGTGAAAAGAACGTTGACAAGGAAGTCGTGTTCGGTGCGCTGGAGCACGCGTTGGCGCTGGCGACCAAGAAGCGCTATGAAGGCGATGCTGACATTCGCGTGGCGATCGATCGCGCGACCGGCGAATCGAAATCCTACCGTCGCTGGCATGTCGTGCCCGATGAAGCGGGATTGCAACTGCCCGATCAGGAAATCCTGTTTTTCGAAGCGAAGGAAGAATATCCGGATATCGAGGTTGATGAGTACATCGAGGAAGAGATTGAGTCGGTCGCTTTTGGTCGCCGTTTTGCGCAGGATACGAAACAGGTTGTGCTGCAGCGTATTCGTGATGCCGAGCGCGAACAAATTCTGAACGATTTCCTCGATCGTGGCGATGTGCTGGTGACCGGCACGATCAAGCGCATGGAGCGCGGCGATGCAATCGTCGAAGCCGGCAAGATCGAAGCTCGCCTGCCTCGCGACCAGATGATTCCGAAGGAAAACCTGCGCATTGGCGATCGCGTTCGTGCATATATCTTGCGTGTTGATCGCGGCATGCGCGGGCCGCAGGTGATCCTGTCGCGTACGGCGCCGGAATTCATTGCGAAGCTGTTCGAGCTGGAGGTGCCGGAAATTGAGCAAGGTTCGCTGGAGATCAAGTCGGCGGCGCGCGATCCGGGGGTGCGTGCCAAGATTGCGGTGTATACCAGCGATCGTCGCATCGATCCGATCGGTACCTGCGTCGGTATGCGCGGTTCGCGCGTGCAGGCCGTGACCGGCGAGCTTGGCGGCGAACGGGTCGATATCGTGCTGTGGTCAGATGACCCGGCGCAGTTCGTGATTGGCGCGCTGGCGCCGGCCAATGTCCAGTCGATCGTGGTCGATGAAGACAAGCATGCGATGGATGTGGTCGTGGATGAGGAAAATCTGGCGATCGCAATTGGCCGTAGCGGCCAGAACGTGCGCCTGGCATCCGAGCTGACCGGCTGGAAAATCAACATCATGACGGTCGAGGAGTCGAAGGACAAGTCGGCGGCCGAGATGGCCGTGGTGCGTACGCTGTTCATGGAAAAACTGGATGTCGATCAGGAAGTGGCCGACATTCTGGTGGAGGAAGGGTTTACCAGCCTTGAGGAAGTTGCCTATGTGCCGATTGCCGAGATGCTGGAAATCGACGCATTCGACGAAGACACTGTCAACGAGTTGCGCACCCGTGCGCGCGATGCGCTGGTGACTGATGCGATTGCGTCCGAGGAAGGGTTGCACGGCATGGAAGAGGCGCTGCTGGAACTCGACGGCATGGAGCGATCTGTTGCCGTTAAGCTGGGCATGGCGGGCATCAAGACGATCAAGGATTTTATCGGCTTGGCATATGACGAGTTCGGCGCAATTCTGGCGCTGCCGACCGAGCGTGCGCGTCAACTGATTTCGAACGGATTCGAGGATGTCAGCGATGAGGAAACAAAGCTGATCGATGCGAAATATGACGCACAGGCAAAGGCATTGCAGGGAAAAGCCTGGAGCCTGGCTGAGGCAAACTGATTGCCTGCGACGGCACGGGCGGAGAATCCGCTGCGTGCCACGGAGAAAAGAGGACTGAATGGCGAGCAACAACGTAGCTCAATTTGCTGCTGAACTGAAAATGCCGGCCGATGTGCTGCTGGCGCAGTTGCGCAAGGCGGGGGTCGAAAAGGATTCTGCATCCGACCCGCTGACCAAAGAGGACAAGGACAAGCTCCTGGGACATCTGCGCCGTGCGCATGGCACCACGCCGGAAGGCGAGAAAAAGAAAATTACGCTGACCCGC
>JAGSYW010000157.1 GCA_018262475.1 Burkholderiaceae bacterium
TGCATTTCGTCGACGGCAAACTGGTCCGCGCCAAGACAGTCACCGCGTAACAAAAGAAAGTAGCTGCAACATCATGACCACAACGATAGAACAACACATTCTCGATACCGCCAGCAACCGCCACCTGGACTGGCTGGAATCGGAAGCGATCCACATCCTGCGCGAAGTCGCAGCCGAATGCGCCAAGCCGGTGCTGCTGTTTTCCGGTGGCAAGGATTCGGTGGTGCTGCTGCGTCTGGCGGAGAAGGCGTTCCGCCCGGGCAGGTTCCCGTTCCCGCTGATGCACATCGACACCGGCCACAACTTTGCCGAAGTGATCGATTTCCGCGACCGGCGCGCGGCCGAACTGGGCGAAGAGCTGATCGTGCGTTCGGTCGAAGATTCGATCAAGCGCGGCACGGTGCGCCTGCGCAATCCGCAAACCGATTCGAGGAATGCCGCGCAGGCGGTGACGCTGCTGGAAGCGATCGAGGAATTCGGCTTCGACGCCTGCATCGGCGGCGCGAGGCGCGACGAAGAAAAAGCACGCGCGAAGGAACGCATCTTTTCATTCCGCGACGATTTCGGCCAGTGGGATCCGAAGGCGCAACGGCCTGAACTCTGGTCGCTGTACAACACGCAGGTACATCCGGGCGAAAACATGCGCGTGTTCCCGATCTCGAACTGGACCGAACTCGACATCTGGCAATACATCGCGCGCGAAAAACTGGCGCTGCCGTCGATCTATTACGCCCATGAGCGGCAGGTGATTCCAAGGAACGGCCTGCTGGTGCCCCTGACCGAGCTGACGCCACCGAAAGAAGGCGAAACAGTCGAAACGCAAATCGTGCGCTTCCGCACCGTGGGCGACATTTCGTGCACCTGCCCGGTCGCATCGACCGCGGCCAGTCCGGCCGCGATCATCGCCGAAACCGCGATCACCGACATTACCGAGCGCGGCGCAACGCGCATGGACGACCAGACGTCCGAAGCCTCGATGGAAAAACGCAAGAAGGAAGGATATTTCTGATGAACGCCGTACTCTCCGAACAACCTGTCACTGCCCAAGCGACCTTTGAGCGCGGCGTGCTGCGCTTCATCACCGCCGGTTCGGTCGATGACGGCAAGAGCACGCTGATCGGCCGGCTGCTGTTCGACAGCAAGGGCATTTTCGCCGACCAGCTGGATGCGATCTCGCGCGCCAAGCACAAGCGCACCGTCGGCGACACGATCGACCTGTCGCTGTTGACCGATGGCCTCGAAGCCGAGCGCGAGCAAGGGATCACGATCGACGTCGCCTACCGCTACTTCGCCACCCCGGCGCGCAAATTCATCATCGCCGACACCCCCGGCCACGAACAGTACACGCGCAACATGGTGACCGGCGCCTCGACTGCCGACGCCGCCATCATCCTGATCGACGTGTCGAAAGTGAAGCTCAGAAGTGATGAAAATGCGGATGGCTCTGCTCATGTGGCAACTGAGCTGCTGACCCAGACCAAGCGCCATTCGACCATCGCCCACCTGCTGCAAATCCGGCATGTGATCGTCGCGGTCAACAAGATGGATCTGGTGAACTACGACCAGCAGGTTTACGACCGCATCATCGCCGCCTACCGCGCATTCGCGCAACAACTCGGGCTGAACAATATCCACACCATTCCGCTGTCGGCGCTGGCGGGCGACAATGTAGTCGAAAAAGGCGACAACTTGAACTGGCACCACGGCCCGACCTTGATCGAACTGCTGGAAACCCTGCCGCTGGGCGACGAGCTGCAACACCAGCCGTTCCGCTTCCCGGTGCAGCTGGTGGCGCGGCACAACGGCCACGAAGCGAACGATTTCCGCGGCTACATGGGACGGATCGAATCCGGCACGGTCAGGAAGGGGGACAAGCTATGGGTGCAGCCTAGCAGCCAGCTGGCCACGGTGAAAGACATCGTCACACTCGAGGGTTCGCTCGCCGTGGCGGTGGCCGGACAATCGGTCACTCTGCTGCTGGACGAATATCTCGACATTTCGCGCGGCGACCTGCTGACAGCGGCGGATGAACCGGCCACGCTGCTGAAATCGGTCGAAGCCGACATCTGCTGGCTATCGGAAGAAGCGCTTGATGCGCGGCGCAAATACTGGCTCAAGCACACCACGCACAAGGTCGGGGCGAAGATCACCGGCATCGAATCGCTGCTGGATGTGAACACGCAACAGCGCCGCCGCAGCGAATCGGTCGGGCTGAACGACATCGCCCGCATCAGCCTCAACGTGCAGCAACCTCTGGCGGCCGATGCTTACAGCGACAACCGCGCCACCGGCGCGTTCATCCTGATCGACCAAGTCACGCACCAGACGGTCGCTGCCGGAATGATCCGGATTGCGGCGTGAACCGAAAACCGGAGAGGACCAGCATGAGCGAGAACGGCAAGGTTTATCTGATCGGGGCCGGCCCCGGCGCGGCTGACTTGATCACCGTGCGCGGCGCACGCCTGTTGGCGCAGGCCGACGCGGTGCTGTACGACGCACTGGTGACCGACGAAATGCTCGAACTGTGCCCGCAGGCGGAGAAAATCAACGTCGGCAAGCGTTGCGGCAGGAAATCGGCGGCGCAGCTGTTCATCAACCGGCTGCTGGTCAATACCGCGCGCAAGCACCGCATGGTGGTGCGGCTCAAAGGCGGCGACCCGATGCTGTTCGGGCGCGCGGACGAGGAACTGAGCGCGCTGGATGAAGCAGGCATCGCGTATGAAGTCGTGCCCGGCATCACCGCCGCGCTGGCGGCCGCTTCGGCCATTGCCCGCCCGCTGACCAAGCGCGGCGTGGCGCGCAGCGTG
>JAGSYW010000094.1 GCA_018262475.1 Burkholderiaceae bacterium
TCCAGTTGACCTGTTTTCAGGATCAGAACGGTGCTCGTGTATGGGCGTCGTGCAATGGACCCCGAAAATATGTCTGAGTGGTATCTCCTGTTATGCCTGTTTCAAAAATAGAACCAAAAATTGAACCCAATAGCGTTACGGTTGCAGCCTTTGGTGTTGCCAGCTTCCATCTGCCTGACGCGTGAACAGGATGCGGTCGTGGAAGCGCGAACGCCGCCCCTGCCAAAACTCCATTTGATCCGGTACTAGCCGATAGCCGCCCCAGGAAGCTGGTCGCGGCGGGTTGTCGCCATACATCGCTGTGGCTTCAGCCAGCCGGGCTTCCATTTCTTCGCGGCTTTGCACCGGCTTGCTTTGTGACGATGCCACTGCGCCCAGCCGGCTTTGCAGCGAACGGCTTTGAAAGCAGGCATCGTTCTCGTCCTCGCTGACGCGCTCGACTACACCTTCGACCCGGATCTGGCGCTCCAGTTCCGGCCAGAAGAACAGCAGCGCGGCAAAACGGTTGGTCTGCAAATCCTGGCTTTTGCGGCTGCCGTAGTTGTTGAACCAGGTGAAGCCATTTTTATCAAACTTATTGAGCAGCATCACGCGTGATGACGGCCGTCCTTCCGGGTTGACGGTGGACAGGCTCATGATGTTCGGTTCGTAAATCCGTGCCTTGACTGCTTCATCAAACCAGTTGGCAAACAAAATGATTGGGTTGCCGGGTAAGTTGTCATCTGCTAAGGCGGTTTGAGAGTATTTGCTGCGAAGATCTGCTATTGACATTCTTTCCTCAATATCTTCATGCATTTTTCGTGAGGGTGCTGCTCACGCTGGCGTTGCTGGTCCATATCGCCATGGTAGACGCGAACCGGCTGGCGCAGCCAGACGAAATAGCGGGACAAGGATGAAACATGAAAGGGTGATGCAATGCCTGCCGCGAAAGCATCGTGCGGTGTCGGCAGAAGGGCCTGGCTTTCATTTTCACGAAACCGGAATGCATGGGAATCGAAATACGTATTGGCGCGGTTATGCGCGCTGTTAATCGCGCGTTATGGTTGGCTTTGTGGCGCATCGTATTTGCTCTTTAAGTTTTTTATCTTACACCAATGGTCTGTAATGTTGAAGGATTTTTGCGGCAGCTCCGCAGCCTGCGCCACTCTCTTCACGCGCCCCTCCGGTACAATGCGCGCATGGAAACGAATATTCACGCTGGCTTTGGCGCAGCAGAGCAAAATGCAGATTTCGAGCGCCGTTTTGGCGGTATCGGCCGTCTTTACGGACAGGCGGCGCTGGCGCGCTTCCGCGCCGCGCACGTGTGCGTGGTCGGCGTCGGCGGCGTTGGTTCCTGGGCTGTCGAGGCGCTGGCTCGCAGCGCAATCGGGCAACTGACGTTAATCGATCTGGATAACGTGGCCGAATCGAACATCAACCGCCAGATTCAGGCGTTGGGCGATACGCTGGGCAAGGCGAAGGTGCTGGCGCTGGCCGAGCGCATTGCACAGATCAACCCGGAATGCCGCGTGAACCAGATCGAGGATTTCGTCGCGCCGGACAACCTCGATGCGATGATCGGTTCGCGCCATTATGACTATGTGATTGATGCCATCGACAGCGTCGGCGCGAAAACCGCGCTGATTGCGTATTGCCGCGAGCATGGGATTCCACTGGTGACTATTGGCGGCGCGGGTGGACAGATCGACCCGACCAAGATCGAAATCCGCGATTTGTGCCGCACCGAGCAGGAGCCGCTCTTGGCCAAGGTGCGCAAGCGTTTGCGGTCAAAACACGGTTTTCCGCGCGGCACAAAAAACAAGTTCGGCATCGACGCAGTGTATTCGATGGAGCCGCTGCAATATCCGGAAACTGGAGAAGCCTGCTCGCTCGATGCCGACGACCGTGGCGTAACAGGATTGAACTGCGCCGGTTTTGGTTCGGCGATGGCGGTGACCGCCAGTTTCGGGCTGGTTGCGGCTGCGCATGTGCTGCGCAAGCTGTCTGAACAGGCTAAAAATAACTGACTCGAAAGCCATTTTCGGTCATTAAGGCCTGAGAATATACTCCACCCAGTATTTTAAAGCGGCCAGCAAAATTGAGGCCGAGAGGGTGGTTTTTGTTATATACCCCCAGCAACCTGAAGGCAGGCGTTTCAGACCGTCAGTCAATGTCAGCGGGGCAAGCCGGGTTAGCCGCCAGCGTTTGCGATGCCAGCACGCGATAGAACGGCTTTTCGCCTGCCAGCGGTGAACGCGCCAGCACAATGCGGTCGGCCAGCCAGTAAAACGGATCGAATGGCAGGTCGGGCGGCGGCGCGGCATCGCGCGCCAGCGTGATGTGCGGCTTGAAGGCCTTGTGGTCGAACGGGATGGAGGCTTGCGCCAGCGTGGTTGTCAGCGCTTGCCGCAGCGTGCTCAGTTCGGGCGGTAGCGCGTGCGTGCCGGCCCAGGCAATGTGGTTCTTGCCGAAGTGCCCCATACGGTCGATCTCCAGTCGTACCGGTGGGCAGTGAATGCCACTGAGCAACGATTTGAGCGTCGGCAAGCACTCTTCCGGTTGCGGCCCGAGAAAGGCGAGTGTCAGGTGCAGGTTCGGTGGCCGGATCAGCCGTCCGCGCACATGTGCTTGCAGTACCGTCAGTTCGGCGCGGGTGGCTTCGTCTGGCCACAGCGCGTAAAACAGGTTCGGGCGGGGCTGCGTCACGGGTTGCTTGCCAAAAACTGGTTCACTTCGTCGCGCGTCGGAATCCCGGCGCGGCCGCCGTGGCGCGTGCATTTGAGTGCCGCCACGGCTGAGGCGAAGCGCATGGCGGCCGGCACGTCCATACGCTCGGCCAGCGCCAGCGCATAAGCGCCGTGGAACACGTCGCCGGCGCCGGTGGTATCGACCACGTTGGTGTGAAACGCCGGCTGGTGGTGGTCGCCGTTGTCGTCCTGCCAGAGCGCGCCTTGCGCCCCCATTGTGACAGCGGCGACTTTGCAGCCGAGTGTGCGTACGCTGGCGAGCGCTTCGAAATGGTCGGTGATGCGTCCGCCGCAAAACGAGCGCAGGCCGGGCACCGAGAAAATCGCATGATCGGTTTGCGGCAGCAGGGTGGCAAAATCGGCATGGGTGGCGGCTTCGCAGTCCAGTACGCTCGGAATGCCGTGTTGGCGCGCTGCGGCGAAGGTCTGGCTGACGCCTTGCCGCCAGCGCACGTCACCCAGAATGGCGCCGGCCGTTGTCAGGAGGTCGAAGTTCAGCCAGTCTGCATCGTCCGGGATGTTGGCGCCAGGGAAATTGACGATCATCCGTTCTCCGTCGCGGTCGACTATGACAGCCGAGACCGACGAGCGCGCGCCGGAAAACAGACGAAACTGGGCCACATCGACGCCATAGCAGGCAAGTTCGTTTTGCATCACGTGGCCGGCGGCATCGTCGCCTGCGCGGCCCCAGAACGATGCCTGTGCGCCAAGCTGTGCCACTGCGACCGCGCCGGTGGCTGCCATGCCACCGCCTTGCGCGATGAAACCATTGGCGCGAAATTTTCCGCCTCCCGAAGGCATTTCGTTGACGGGCCAGATTTGGTCGAGCGTCGTTTTTCCTACGCAGATGATATGCGATGGCATGGGCTTGTCGTCCGGCTGGGTTGTGATGGCGTGATAAGGCGATTGTAATGCTGTCAACGATTTCGGCAAGCGTTGCCTGCCTCTATGTTGATTTGTGTCAGTCGCACCGTGCCTTGCGCTGTACCCGCCTCAAGTGCCACAACATGCCGCAAGCGAGCAGCACCAGGCTGATGCTGTTGCTGAACCAGAAGCCGGCTGCGCCGGAAATCATTGTTGGCACAGGCAGGCCGAATGGATTCAGGCCGATGCTGATGCCGCCGCCTAGGCCGACGCACCATAGTGCGGCCGCATACAGAATCGTCGGGAAAAGCACGACCTTGTAAGCGCGCAGGATGTACGACGTGGTGACTTGAATGGCGTCGAACAACTGGTAAAAACCGATGAACAGGAACAGCGGCAGCGCGACGGCGACCACGGTTTCATCCGGCGTGTAGGCACGCACGATGCTGTCGCGCGCAAGCCAGATGATGAGACCGACCGATACCGCGACAATCACCGCCAGCCGGATGCCGGCATGGCCGATGCGCTGCGCTTCGTGCTGGTCTTGCGCGCCAATCGCCTGCGCTACCAGCGTGCCGGTGGCGTTCGCGATTGACAGTGGCAGCATGTAGAGCAGGGTGGCGAAGTTGGCCGTGATCTGGTGGCCGGCAACGACCATGTCGCCCAGACGCGCGACAAACAGCGCAATGAAGGTGAATGATGTGACTTCGATGAAGAAACTCAGCCCGATTGGCAGACCGATGCGCAGCAACTCCTTCATCGCGCTCCATTGCGGCCGGACGAAACCGGAACCGAACAGGCCGAGAATCTGGTAGAACGGATGATGGCGCAGGATCAGCCAGCCAGTAGCCAGCGCCAGCCACGCGATCAGGGTGGTAGCAATGGCGCAGCCGGGGCCGCCAAGTGCCGGCAGACCCAAGCCGCCGAAAATGAACAGCGCGTTTAGCGGAATTTTCAGCAGTAGGGCGGAGACGTGGATCGCCATCACCATTTTCGGTCGCGCCATCGCATTGTTCAGCGCGCCATAAATGACGAAGCCGAGTGTTGCCGGCAGTGCCAGCGCCAGCGTGCGCAGGTATTGGGTTGCCTTGGCGGTCAGGTCGGGGGAGGCATTCGCCAGTGCCAGCAGCGGTTGCGGAAAGAGCAGCACCAGGCAGCCGACGAGCGAGAGAAAGAGCGCCAGCCATACGGCCTGGCGGATTTCCTGGCCGATGCCAGCGAAATTGCGTGCGCCGACCAGTTGGCCGACCACCGGCGAGAGCGCCTGCAACACACCATTCATGCCGACAAACACGCTGACATAAATCGATGCGCCTACTGCCAGCGCGCCGAGGTCGGTCACCGAAAAGCGCGACACCATCATGGTATCGACCACGCTGTTGGCAATGACCGCCATTTGCCCGAGCAGGATCGGCCAAGCAAGCGAAACGATGCGCAGGGTGCGGTTGCTGTGTTGCTGCACGGTCATTGCTGGAACAATGGCATCAGGGCGTTTTTACCCGCTGGTAAAGGTGGAATCGTTCGTCGCGATCACCTGGCCGGTTGCCAACCCAGAGCAGCTTCCATTGGGATGTCGTGTCAGGCAGCGCAATCGGCTCGTTTTTCCGGCGGCTGCGCTTGAGCCGGTCGTGCAGTAGCAGAAAATCGCAGTCTGTGCTTCCCGGTCGCGAGAACGTGATGCCGCCAAGGTAGGCGAACGACGCCCGCTGCGCTGGGGTAACGTGCGCGGTGACGCAGGTTTGCTTCGATGGCAGACGTTGCGCGACTTGCTGTGCTACGCTGATGTAGCTCTTGCCGTAATTCAGCCAGGGCAGCCACAGCGTCGACAGCAGCAGCCAGCACAGAATGACGCCGCCGGTTGATAGCACGACTGCTCGCCACAGCACGGCCGGCTGACGCGACAGTCGCCAGTAAACCAGCAAGAACCAGGCGAGTGTCGCGCACAGGGCAATCAGCAGCGCGATCAGATTCAGTTCTTGCGTGAAGCCGGGGGCGAGCTTCATCGCATTTTTCGCAATTTTTGCCGGCCAGCCAGTCTGCTTTGCTACCCAGCCGAGCCAGATGAGTGCCGCCCCTATCGTCATCGCCATCACCGAGAACCAGTCTACCGCGTTGATGCCGCCGCGACGTATCGTCGGCAGGCCGAACGCGGCCAGAATCGCCAGAGGCGGAAGCAGCGGCAACAGCACAGTTTCACTTGGATTGGGATCAAACAGTGCCAGCAGGATGAAAACCGCGACAAACAGCAGCGGCAGGGCAATATGCAGGTCGCGGCGCTGCCTGCGCCAGGCATAAACCGCCCAGATTGCAAACGGCCATGCAGGCCAGCAAAATAGCGGCCCGTTCTTGATGAAAAAGCGCAGCGCTTCAAAGCTTGGCCAGCCAATCTGTTCGACGTTCCACGTCATCCAGGCCGAAAATGGTGACTGGTCCGGCGGCAGCAGCGAACAGCCCAGGCCTATCCACAGCGCCGGCAGCAGCAGTGCAATCGCCAGCGCCAAAAGAAAATGCATCACGGTATGGCGGATTTCCTGCTGCAACCAGCACAGGAAAGCCAGCAGCACCAGCCAAAGCGCGAGCGGCACGATCCAGCCGCGCGTCAGCACCAGCAGGCCGAGCGCAGCGCCAATCAGGCCGGCATTGCGCAGGCTGGACGTTTCGGCGTAGCAGACAACGGCATACAGCAGCAGGCCGATCAGCGATACGAACAGCGCTTCGGCGCGCGTTTCATGGCTGTGCTGCAGCAGGCCGATGCAACCGATGTAAATCAGCAGTGCGCCATCGGCCAGCATGCGGCCGTAATCCTTTGGCTTGGGCTGGCCGCCAAACGCCAGTTGCATTGGCTGCGCTTCCGGCTGTCGGCCAAGGTGGTACGCGGCATACCAGATCGATGCCGCGCCGAGCGAAAAGAACAGGATGTTGGCCACTCTTGCCGCCAGCATGTCGCCCAGCAGCCAGCCGAACAGTTTGATGCAGATGGCGCCGACCCAGAACGCCAGCGGCCCTTCATCCGGCATCACCAGGCCGATGATGTTGGGCGACAGCCAGTCGGCCAGACTGCCGTGCGCCATCGTCCACATGATGCCGAAGCTTGCGGCTTCGTCACTTTTCCACGGGTCGCGGCCAATCAGTCCCGGCAGGATGTATAGCAGCGCGAGCAGCAGCAGCCCCCAGCGCGGTAGCGCAGTCGTAGCGGAGGCAGCAAGGCGGACGGGCTTCATTGTGTGCGTAAGTGATTATTGGTTTCCGGCGATATTGTGCCATTGGCCGCAATAAAAAAGGCAGCCGTAGCTGCCTTTTTCGATGCAAAGCATGAATCAGTTCGATACCTGAGTTTTCGAACCGACCTTGCCGAACTTCTGGCGGAATTTTTCCACGCGGCCGGCGGTGTCGACGATCTTGTGCTTGCCGGTATAGAACGGATGCGATTCGGACGAAACCTCGACCTTCACCAGCGGATAAGTCTGACCTTCGAATTCGATGGTTTCCTTGGTCTGGATGGTCGAACGGGTGATGAATTTGAAATCGCACGAAATGTCGTGGAATACGACTTCGCGGTAATTCGGGTGGATGCCTTCTTTCATGTTTTCCTCTGATGTTTGGGTAGCCAAACGGCACTTCGTCGGTCTGTGCTGCTTCCTGACCCGATTGCCGCTCACTTGCCTGTTGATGTTAAGCCCAAGATTATGCCATGCAATCAATGGATTGTGAATCCTTTCGTAATTCCTGCTGGTGCCCCAAACGGGAACAACAATGCACGACCGAAGATGGTACATCAGGCTACGGACAGGCCGCGCAACGCAGTTATCGGTTTAGGCACAAGGCGGAATCAGCCGCCGCGGCGCATCAGGTCGAAGAAATCGGCGTTGTTCTTCGTCGCCTTCATCTTGTCGAGGATGAATTCCATCGCTTCGATCTCGTCCATGCCGTACAGCAGCTTGCGCAGAATCCAGATTTTCTGCAACTGGTTCGCCTCGATCAGCAATTCCTCGCGGCGCGTACTGGACTTGTTCAGGTTGATTGAAGGATAGACCCGCTTCTCGGCCAAGCGGCGTTCCAGGTGCACTTCCATGTTGCCGGTGCCCTTGAATTCTTCGTAAATCACGTCGTCCATCCGGCTGCCGGTTTCAATTAGCGCTGTGGCGATGATGGTCAGCGAGCCGCCTTCCTCGACGTTGCGCGCGGCGCCGAAGAAGCGCTTCGGTCGCTGCAGTGCGTTGGCATCGACACCGCCGGTCAGCACCTTACCTGATGCGGGAATGACGGTGTTATACGCGCGCGCCAGACGGGTGATCGAATCCAGCAGAATAACCACGTCCTTTTTCATTTCGACCAGACGCTTGGCTTTTTCGATCACCATTTCGGCCACTTGCACATGGCGCGTGGCCGGTTCGTCGAAGGTGGAAGCAACCACCTCGCCGCGCACCGAGCGCTGCATTTCGGTCACTTCTTCCGGACGTTCATCGATCAGCAGCACGAACAGCTTGACTTCAGGGTGATTGCTTGTGATCGCATGCGCAATATGCTGCAGCATCACGGTTTTGCCGGACTTGGGCGACGAGACTAGCAGGCCGCGCTGTCCCTTGCCGATGGGCGCAATCATGTCGATGATGCGGCCGGTGATATTTTCCTGACTGGTGTTTTCACGTTCCAGCTTCAAGGGTTCATCAGGATGCAAGGGCGTCAGGTTCTCAAACAGGATGCGATGCTTGGAGGCTTCCGGCG
>JAGSYW010000014.1 GCA_018262475.1 Burkholderiaceae bacterium
TGACGGCAGTCGGGAAAAATGTTTTGCGCATGTTTGATTGCATTCTTATGACATGGGTTGAACAAGGTCAGCAAAAACCATGTTTATAAACGACAATATACCGCCCATCGTTGTACATGAAACTTCAACATATCATCACACCCATGCACATGCAAGCGCCATGCATGTATGGCAACGTCTAACTGTGCGATTGCCGACAGCAAAGGGAAAACGCCCGTAATTTCCGTTGCTGATTAACAACATTCTGGCGCATGGTCACGCTTCGAGCAGAATGCGCAACATGCGGCGCAACGGCTCAGCTGCGCCCCACAGCAATTGGTCACCGATGGTGAATGCGGACAGATATTCGTTACCCATCTGCATCTTGCGCAGACGACCAACCGGAATTGCCAGCTTGCCAGTCACCGCCGCAGGTGTCAGATCGCGCACCGAATCCTCGCGCGTGTTCGGCACTACCTTGGCCCACTGGTTGTGGCTAGCAATGATGTCGCTGATTTCGTCCAGAGGAACATGTTTCTTCAGTTTAATCGTCAGCGCCTGCGAATGGCAGCGCATCGCGCCGATGCGGATGCACAGGCCATCAATCGGAATCTGGCGCGCCCCTGGTTTAACGGTATTGCCCAGAATCTTGTTCGTTTCGGCCCCGCCCTTCCATTCCTCGCGCGAAGTGCCGTTGCCCAGATCGCGGTCGATCCACGGAATCAGGTTGCCGCCCAATGGCACGCCAAACTGCTTCGTTTCCTCAACGGTCATCGCGTGCTGGCGCGCCAGCACCTTGCGGTCGATTTCGAGAATTGCCGAAGCCGGATCATCAAGCAGCGCCTTCACCTCTGCGTTGAGCGAACCGAACTGCGTTAGCAACTCGCGCATGTGCTGCGCGCCGCCGCCCGAAGCCGCCTGATAAGTCATCGACGTCATCCAGTCGACCAGATCATGCTTGAATAGCCCGCCTAGGCCCATCAGCATGCATGACACGGTGCAGTTGCCTCCGATAAAATCTCTCTTCCCTTGCGCCAAGGCCGCCTTGATCACGTCAAGGTTCACCGGATCGAGAATAATTGTTGCATCCTGCTCCATCCGCAAGGTCGAAGCCGCATCGATCCAGTAACCGTTCCAGCCGGCAGAGCGCAGCTTAGGGAAAACCTCAGTGGTGTAGTCGCCGCCCTGACAGGTGATGATGATGTCGCACTTTTTCAGCGCAACAATATCGTTCGCATCCTTCAGCACGGTTTCATTTTTCGCCATCGCTGGCGCCTTGCCACCTACGTTCGACGTCGTAAAGAATACCGGCTCGATCTGCGCAAAATCGTTTTCTTCCTGCATGCGCTGCATCAGGACCGAACCTACCATACCACGCCAGCCAACGAGTCCGACTACTTTCATCACATCACCCGATTAAATTGATTTTCCCTTACAGCGCCGCGACCACCGCGTCGCCCATTTCCTTCGTGCCTACCTTCTTCGTGCCAGCTTCGTAAATATCACCGGTACGCAAGCCCTGCGCCAGCACTTTCTTGACCGCCTGTTCGACGCGATCTGCCTGTTCGGCGCGGTTCAGTGAGTAACGCAGCATCATCGCCGCCGACAGGATAGTCGCCAGCGGGTTGGCAATGCCCTGGCCAGCAATGTCGGGCGCTGAACCGTGCGACGGTTCGTACAGCCCCTTGCTGTTCTTGTCCAGTGACGCCGACGGCAACATGCCGATCGAACCGGTCAGCATCGCCGCCTCATCGGACAGAATATCGCCGAACATGTTGCCGGTAACAATCACGTCGAACGCCTTCGGCGCGCGTACCAGTTGCATCGCCGCGTTATCGACGTACATATGATCCAGCGCCACATCCGGATATTCCTTGCTCACCTCAATCATGATGTTACGCCAGAACTGCGAGGTTTCCAGCACGTTCGCCTTGTCAACACTGGTCAGCCGCTTGCTGCGCTTTTGCGCCGCCTGGAATGCAACATGCGCGATGCGGCGGATCTCGGTATCCGCGTAACGCATGGTATCGAAGCCTTCCTGTTCACCCTTGAAGGGGCCATCGACTGCCGTACGTACGCCGCGAGGCTGACCAAAATAGATATCGCCGGTCAGTTCACGCACAATCATGATATCCAGCCCGGATACAACCTCCGGTTTCAATGACGACGCGCCTGCCAGTTCCGGATACAGCACCGCCGGGCGGAAATTCGCAAACAGACCGAGGTTCTTGCGCAGACCGAGAATAGCCTGTTCCGGGCGCAGCGCACGCTCCAGCGTATCGTACTTCCAGTCGCCGACAGCGCCGAACAGAATCGCATCCGCTTCCTTCGCCAGTTTCAGCGTTGCTTCCGGCAAAGGATGACCGCTGGCCGCATAGCCGGCACCACCTACCGGCGCCGTTTCCATTTCGAATTTCTCGCCCAGCGCGTTCAGCACACGCACAGCCTGTTCCATGATTTCCGGACCAATGCCGTCACCCGGCAAAATTGCGATTTTCACGTTAACCTCACTTTTTTATTGCCAGCATTCGGCAGCTGAATCTGCACGTGCTGTTATTTCATAGATATCAGCGCACAGCGCTGATGCCGTGCATTGCTCAAATGGTGTTCGCCAGCCATGGCTGCTCTGCGATGTGGCGCGCCTCGTATTCGCGGATCTTGTCCGCATGGCGCAGCGTCAGGCCGATATCATCCAGGCCATTCATCAGGCAATAGCGGCGGAACGGATCAATGACGAATGGATAGGCATCACCATTTTTTGCAATCACGGCCTGTTTGTCCAAATCGATGGTCAGCTTGTAGCCGGGAAATGCTTTCACCTCATTGAACAAATGCGCCACCTGCCCTTCGGACAGCACAATCGGCAGCAGGCCAATCTTGAAACAGTTGTTGAAGAAGATGTCAGCAAAACTCGGCGCAATAACCGCCTTGAACCCATACTGCTGCAATGCCCACGGCGCGTGCTCGCGCGATGAACCACAACCAAAATTGTTGCCAGCGATAAGGATCGACGCGCCCTGATAGCGAGACTGATTCAGCACAAAATCCGAGTTCAACGGCCGCTTCGAATTGTCCATCCCCGGTTCGCCATGATCCAGATAGCGCCACTCGTCGAACAGGTTCGGGCCAAAGCCGGTGCGCTTGATCGATTTCAGGAATTGCTTCGGGATAATGGCGTCTGTATCGACGTTGACACGCTCGAGCGGAACTGCCAATCCCTCATGTACGGTGAATTTATCCATGTTGTTGCCACGTTATGCTTCTGGCAGGGTATGCACATGCCCTGCCAGAAGCGATGGTGTTATTTCGAAATTATTTCTTGGCGGCGCCTTCAACAGCCGAGCCAGCTCTTTGCACGTCCTTGCCGATGCCAGCCACCGTGTTGCAGCCAGCCAATACCGCTACAGCAATCATCATCGCAAACAGTTTTTTCATATCAGCCTCCTGTGAAAAAGATCAAGCAAATCTGCGCACATCGACAAAGTGACCGGCAATGCCTGCCGCCGCTGCCATTGCTGGCGACACCAGATGCGTGCGGCTGCCCTGTCCTTGTCGCCCTTCGAAATTGCGGTTCGAAGTCGAAGCGCAACGCTCGCCCGACTCCAGCCGGTCGGCATTCATTGCAAGACACATCGAACAGCCTGGCTCGCGCCACTCAAAACCGGCCGCAATGAAAATCTTGTCCAGTCCTTCGCGCTCGGCCTGCTCCTTGACCAGACCGGAACCTGGCACCACCAGCGCCAGTTTCACGTTTGACGCTTTTTTCTTGCCGCGTACGACTGCAGCTGCAGCGCGCAAGTCCTCGATGCGCGAATTGGTGCATGAACCGATGAACACCTTGTCAATACGAATATCGGTCATCGCCGTGTTCGGCGTCAAGTCCATGTAAACCAGCGCCTTTTCAATCGCGTCGCGCTTGACCGGATCCTTTTCCTTATCCGGATCTGGCACACGATCGCTGATCGAAACCACCATCTCCGGTGAAGTGCCCCAAGTCACCTGTGGCTCAATCTCGACTGCATTCAACGTCACTACGGCGTCGAATTGCGCACCTGGATCAGTGTGCAGCGTACGCCAGTATGCAACCGCCTTGTCCCATTGTTCACCCTTCGGCGAAAACGGCCGGCCCTTGACATAATTGATGGTCTCGTCGTCGACCGCCACCATGCCGGCACGCGCACCGGCTTCGATCGCCATGTTGCACACAGTCATCCGGCCTTCCATCGACAGACTGCGAATGGTCGAACCAGCGAATTCGATTGCAAAGCCCGTACCGCCCGCAGTGCCAATCTTGCCGATCACTGCCAGCACAATATCCTTCGCGGTCACACCGGACGGCAGCGCCCCCTCGACCTGCACCAGCATGGTTTTCGATTTTTTTGCCAGCAGCGTCTGCGTTGCCAGCACATGCTCGACTTCGGACGTGCCAATGCCATGCGCGAGGCAGCCGAAGGCGCCGTGCGTGGACGTGTGCGAATCGCCGCAGACAACCGTCATGCCAGGCAGCGTTGCGCCCTGCTCCGGCCCAATCACATGCACGATGCCCTGGCGCTTGTCGTTCATGCCGAAATACGTCAGGCTGAACTCCTTCGCGTTCGCATCCAGCGTCTCGACCTGCAGCCGCGAAGTCGGATCTTCAATCCCTTCAGCACGATTCGTGGTCGGCACATTGTGGTCGGCCACCACCAGGTTCGCTGCCACGCGCCACGGCTTGCGCCCGGCCAGCTTAAGCCCCTCGAACGCCTGCGGGCTGGTCACTTCGTGCAGTAGATGACGGTCAATGTACAGAACAGCAGTACCGTCTTCCTCGGTGGTGACGACATGCGATTCCCAAAGTTTGTCGTAGAGCGTTTTAGCCATTTTTCAAGCCAGTTGGAAATTCAATGAACAGCCTGTCATTATGCCACCGAATATGGGTGGATTGATGACGGAACAAGATGCGAGTATTGATTTCATGCGCTACTCATCATCAGCGGCGTAAAAACAAACCCAACCTCAATCAATATTAAGGCGCCAAACTTGCCGACCTTTGATTGTTTTGATAATCTGAGCTACATAAGGCGAACACAGAAGCTGTGTTAATAATTTGTTAACAAGGGTGCCGAAATGAAACAAACCTTTCGCCTTTTCCAGACAACAGAAACAGATCCGCGCCTAGCGGCCAAAGAGTTCTATGATGGCGTCCATCAGCCAGAGATAGAGCTAGTAGTTTTTTTTTGTTCGAGCAAGTACGACCTGGATGTCTTGGGATGTGAGATTCATCGCTTATTTGCCGGAATCCAAGTCATTGGCTGCACCAGCACTGGAGAAATAGGGCCTGCAGGTTATCAGCAGTCTGGCTTGGCAGGTATTAGTTTCCCCAAGGAGTACTGCAAGGCAGTTATCGGCATTTTAGACAACCTTCAGCAATTCGACATTCCGACCGGATATGCCTTTGCTCAATCCCATTTGCAGCATTTGGAATGCATAGCACCAGAAACCAGCCCAGACAACAGCTTTGCTCTAATGCTGATTGACGGGTTGTCTGTGCGTGAAGAAATCGTCTCACATACCCTGCAGTTAGGCCTGAATAACATCCCTCTCGTAGGCGGATCAGCCGGCGATGATCAGAGGTTTTCTCAAACCTATGTCTATCACGATGGGCGCTTTCATACGGATAGTGCAGTAGTGGCAATCGTTACCACCTCTCTGCCATTCAAATTGTTTCGAAATCAGCATCTTGTTTCCACAGATAAACGCATGGTTGTCACGGAAGCTGATACCGCCAAGCGTATTGTTAAAGAAATTGACGGAATGCTGGCTGCAGAAGCCTATGCAGACGCTATCGGTGTGAACATTTCTGATTTGACTCCTGAACTTTTTGCCGCCAACCCTGTTGTTGTGTTGATCGACGGCCAAGAATATGTGCGCTCCATTCAGAAGATGAATGATGACGCCAGCCTTACCTTTTACTGCGCCATCGATGAAGGACTGGTATTAAGAATTGCCCGATGCGACGACATGACGGCATCTTTGACAAACACAATCACGCAAATCCATCGGGAAATTGGACATCCCCAAGCCATCCTTGCCTTTGACTGCATTCATCGAGTCATTGAAGCAACACATAAAGAAATTACAAACCACATCGAACAGCTATTTATTGACAACAACACCTTGGGGGTTTGCACTTATGGCGAGCAAGTCAATGGGATACACCTTAACCAAACACTGATTGGCATCGCGATTGGGGAGAAATAACATGGAAGCAACAGCGCCAAGTGAAGCAGGGAAAAATGCCCCCCCCAACGAACTTGATGTTTTACGAGCCGAAAATGCACGCCTGAAGAAAACCGTGCAAGCGCTTATGGATCGTGCGGAACGTCACATGAATGCCCAAGGATCCGGATTCAATCTATTTCACACAATGGTTGTCCTTGAGGATCAGGTGCGTCATCGCACGGCCGAACTGGAAGCTGCGTTAAGGGAAAACGAGAGAATCACTCGCGCGCTGCGATCTTCGGAAGAAAAATATCGCATGCTCATCAGCCAATCTCTTGTGGGCTTTGGCATTTATACCGACAACAAGATTACTTTTGCCAACGACAAACTGGCTGAAATCTTCGGCTATAGCATCGACGAATTGTTGCTTTTAAACCCACTTGATCTCATTGCAAAGAATGAGCGGCCACTGTTCTCCGTGCGTAGTCACAAAACATTATCCGGCGAAATTATCGGGGAAAGCCATATCTATCCGGGGATAACAAAAGACAACCGCAACATTTTCGTGGAGGTTTCTGGCAAACGATTGTACATCGACGAAAAACCATCGCTAATATTCACATGCAAGGATGTGACTCTACGACTGGATGCAGAAAATGAAATTAAAGCTCTCAATTTAAAACTGCGCGATATATCTATCCGCGACAACCTGACAGGCCTCTTTAATCGGCGCTATCTGGATGAAATGATCGTTCGGGAATTAGCGCGGGCCAAGCGCAAAAACTTATCGCTGACCTTGATCATGACAGATCTTGATCGATTCAAAACCATTAACGACACTTACGGCCATCCAGCTGGAGACCATGTTCTTCAGGTTTTCAGCGAACTGATGATCAAGCACTGCCGTATTAGCGACATTTGTTGTCGATATGGCGGGGAAGAATTTCTGATTATCTGTCTGGACATGACAGAAGAAACAGCCATACAACGCGCAGAACAATTGCGAATCGCAACTGAAACAACGAGCATCCAATTCGAAAATGGCGCCTCTGTCAATGTAACAGCCTCATTCGGAATTGCCGCTTTCCCGCAACACGGAAACACGCCTGATGCCTTAATTTCAGCTGCTGACAAAGCGCTCTATCATGCGAAAAACACGGGAAGAAATCTGGTCAAGAGTTTTTCAGCCATCGATTAAGAGTGCATATTACATACCCAATATGCGGGCAAGATTTCAACAGCCCCTCCCTCAATCGCCATGCACAAAATCAAGGCTGAAGTGATCTGTGACATATCTGCTGCCTCTTTTTTTCCAGTTCTTCAGCTGCTTCCATTCTTCTCCAGCGCCGCATCAAAGAACGCCATCATCTCGTCCTGATACTTGCGTCCATGCACTTCCTCCAGCATCGCATCGACGTGGTCGCCGCCCTTGATTTGCACCAGCCGCTTCGGTTCGCCCGCTTCGGCCAGCAGTCGCACCGAATGCGTGTAAGGCACAACGATGTCGGCCGTACCGTGAATCAGCAGCAGCGGAATCGGTGCCAACTTGGCCACATATGCGGTGGCGGTGTAGTTGTCACACAGCATCAGCCCAGTTTGCGGCATCTTGTCCTTCACCATCGCGTCATACGAATGGAACGGCGCCTCTGCCAGCACTGCGCGCACGCCTTGCGGACTAGCACCGGCGGCGGCAATCGCCAGCATGCCGCCGAGGCTCTGGCCGAACACGAACAGCTTGCCAGCGTCGATATCGGTACGCGAACGCAGATAGTCAAGCGCGGCAACAGAATCCTCAAATACGCCCTGCGGCCCCGGCGCGCCCTCTGATTCGCCATAGCCACGATAGTCGAAGGTAAACAGGTTGTAGCCTCGACTCGGCACGAATCCGGCGAAGTTCCAGTGCGCGGTCATGTTCTGCGCGTTGCCATGCAGGTGGATCACCGTACCTTTCGCTTCCCTCGGGCTGGCGACGCCTTGTGCGGGGATGAACCAACCGGACAGCCGCGTGCCGTCGGCGCTGTCAAAATACACCTGCTCGCAGGAGAGGCCAACGCGGTGCGGGGTGTCATAGTCTTCGCGATCCGGAAAGTGGAAAAAATGGTACATGGTCTTTGTCCTTGCATTGATACTGTGGCCAGCATAACGTAGTGTGCAAAGCTTGGGGGGCAAAGGTTTATTGCGATGGTTCAGCCCGGACCTGCCATCTGAACGAGAACCAGGCAGCGATCAGCCCCCCCAAGGCGACCACCGCCGCCGCAACATACGTCGCTTCCGGGCTGACATGTTCCCACACGTAGCTGAAGCCGAGGCCGCCCAGGGTACCACCCAGCCCGTAGGACACGCTAATGAACAACGCTTGACCGCGCGCCTGCAGCGGACCGGAAAACCAGCGCTGCAGCGTCATGATCGACGATGAATGATGCGCAGCGAACGTGGCTGCATGCAGCACTTGCGCAATCAGCAGCAGCAGCATCGACTCCGCCCCCAGGCCGACCATCAGGAAGCGGACGACTGCGATGCCGAGTCCAAACATCATCAGCCGCTGTACGCCAAACCGCCTAAACAACGGCGCCTGATAGAAGAAGAACACGATTTCGGCCACCACGCTCAGCGCCCACATCAGGCCAATCAGCTTGTTGCTGTAACCCAGGCGCGCCAGGTACAGAGAAAAAAACACGTACAGCGAATTGTGAGCCGCGATCATCAGACAGGCCGACACCAGAAAGGCAATCAGCTCGCGCCGCTTGAGCAAAGCCAGGATCGACGGCGCTTTATGGTGCGCCGATGGCTGCGGCGTTTCCTTCAGGCGAAAGCTTGCATTCAGCACCAGCGCCAGCAGCGCCAGTCCGACCCACGGGAACATGCCGATACCGCGCCAGTCGAGCAACAGGCCAGCGGCCATCACCGCCACGATATAGCCGACCGAGCCCCACAGGCGCAAAGAACCGTAATGCGTCAGATCACCTTTCATTTCGTTGAGCATCAACGCTTCGGACAGCGGGCCCTGCGCACTGGTGAAGATGTTGAGCAGCACCATCACGACGAAGAACTGCATGAAGGTCTGGCCAAAATACATGCCGACAAACGACGCGAATGCGCCGGCAGCGGTGAAGCGCAGCACCTGCACGCGCTTTTGCAAATGATCGGCCGTCCAGCCCCAGACATTCGGCCCAAAAATGCGCATCATCTGAATCAGCGACATCAAAATGCCGATCTGCACCGCAGTCATGCCGGCATCGGCGAAATACAGGCTGACGTAAGGCGAAAATACGCCGACGAAGCCGTAATAGCCGAAAAAGAAGAAGCCGAAATTGAACGCTTGTTCAGGCCAGGATCGCTGCTGCAAGGGACGTATTCCGGTTATCAGTCGTTCGGATGGCTGTTCTGACAGCGCCTGCGCAAGGCTGGCGCGCCGTCAGACGGCTTGCCGGCCCGCTGCGAAGGAAAAAATATACTCAGGGCAGTATTTTTAAAACGCCTCTGAATATCGGGCGAAACCGATATATTTTTGCACATACTCCCGCCTGAATGCATCAAGCGCCTGCGATTTTAGGCGTGCCGGTGACCACATCGCCGCACTGCGCGCGATGACGCAACGCGTGATCGATCAAGACCAGCGCCAGCAGCGCTTCGGCAATGGGCGTTGCGCGGATGCCGACGCACGGGTCGTGCCGCCCCAGCGTTTCGACCATCGCCAGATCGCCGGCCTTGTCGATCGACCGGCGCTCGATGCGGATCGATGAAGTCGGCTTGATCGCCAGCGACACCGTGATGTCCTGCCCGGTCGAAATGCCGCCGAGAATGCCGCCGGCGTTGTTGCCAACGAAACCATCCGGCGTCAGTTCGTCGCCATGTTCTGAACCTTTTTGCGCGACCGAGGCAAAGCCGGCGCCGATTTCAACCCCCTTGACTGCGTTCAGCCCCATCATTGCGTGCGCGATGTCGGCGTCGAGTCGATCGAACACCGGCTCGCCCAGACCGACCGGCACATGCTGCGCAACCACTTCAATGCGTGCGCCAATCGAATCGCCCTCCTTGCGCAAAGCATCCATCGCCGCCTCCAGTTGGGCCAACAAAGTAGCATCGCTCGTGGCGGCAAAGAACGGGTTGCTGCCGACATGCGCCCACGATTCAAACGGGATGGCGATACCGCCGAGCTGGCTCATCCGACCGCAAAAGGTCGTGCCGTATTGCTCGAACAGCCATTTCTTGGCGATTGCCCCTGCGCCCACGATCGGCGCCGTCAGTCGAGCCGACGATCGGCCGCCACCACGCGGGTCGCGCACGCCGTACTTCTGCCAGTAGGCATAATCGGCATGGCCGGGGCGGAACACCTCGGCGATATTGCCGTAATCCTTGCTGCGCTGATCCTGATTTTCGATCAGGAGCGCTATCGGCGTGCCGGTGGTCTTGCCTTCGTACACGCCGGAAAGAATCCTGACCTTATCGGCTTCCTGCCGCTGCGTGACATGGCGCGACGTGCCGGGCCGGCGCCGATCGAGTTCCGGCTGGATGTCGGCTTCGGACAGCGCCATGCCCGGCGGGCAGCCGTCGATGACGCAGCCAATCGCCGGACCGTGCGATTCGCCGAAAGTGGTGATGGCAAACAGTTTGCCGAGAGTATTGCCTGACATGTTCGAATTCGGAAAATAGGGAACAACCTGCGGATTGTAACAGCGCCGCGCGCCAAAACGCGATCAGCGCTGGTGGAATGTCGCCGTCAAGACGCTGCCGCCACAATATCAGCGATTTCGGCGCCCGTCGCGCGGATCAGATCTTGCGGTGCCATCCGCAGCTGCACGCCACGCAAGCCAGCGCTGACGTAAATGTGGTCGAATCCGGTCGCTGACTGGTGGATGTAGGTCGGAAAAGGCTTTTTCATCCCGACCGGCGAACAGCCGCCGCGAATGTAACCAGTCAGCGGCAGCAATTCCTTCACCGCAATCATCTCGCATTTCTTGTTGCCCGAAGCACGAGCCACCTTTTTCAGATCGACTTCATCATCGCCCGGCACGACGCAAACGATGTGGCCGCCCTTGTCGCCGTGCAGCACCAGCGTCTTGAACACCCGCGTCACATCCTGCCCCAGCTTTTGCGCCACAGCGGCCGCGCTCACGTCGTCCTCATCCACTTCGTAAGCCACCAGCTGGTAGGCCACTTTGGCCTTGTCCAGCATCCGTGCCGCATTGGTTTTTGCTGTTTTTTCCTTCATCTTGCCATCATTCTCTGCAACCACTCTGCAGTAGCGCCTTTATGAAGCCAGCGTCAGCGCAATCGCCTTCGCGCAGGCCGACATCAAAGGCCCCGGCACAAAGCCCAGCACCAGCACGGCCAGGCCGTTGATACCAAGCGCAAAGCGCAGGTCTGGCGGCGCCTCAATGGCTGCCGACTGCTCCGGCGGCGGATCGAAATACATCAGCTTGATGATGCGCAGATAGAAAAACGCGCCAACCAGCGAAAACAGCACCGCTGCAATCGCCAGCCAGATATGACGTACAGCCAGCACTGCCTGCAGCACCGACAGCTTCGCATAGAAGCCAACCAGCGGCGGAATCCCGGCCAGCGACAGCATCAACAGCATCATGACGAAGGCTGCCCACGGGTTACGCTGGTTCAGCCCCTTGAAATCGTCCAGATTTTCCGCCTCGAAGCCATTGCGCGCCAACAGCAGGATGACGCCGAACGCCCCCATCACGGTCAGCACGTAGGTAATCGCGTAAAACATCGCCGAACCATAGGCATCGGCCGCGAGCGAAATGTCGCCATTTGCGACGCCGGACATCAGGCCCAGCAACATGAAACCCATTTGCGCAATGGTCGAGTAGGCGATCATCCGCTTGATGTTGGTTTGCGTCAGCGCAGTGATGTTGCCCAGCGCCATCGACAGCACCGCCAGCACCGCCAGCATCTGCTGCCAGTCCATCGCCAATGGCGACAGCCCCTCGACCAGCAAGCGGATGAATACCGCGAAGGCCGCCAGCTTTGGCGCACTTCCCACCAGCAGCGCCACCGGCGTCGGCGCACCGTGATAGACGTCGGGCACCCACATGTGGAACGGTACGCCCCCCAGCTTGAACGCGAGGCCAGATACCAGGAACACGATGCCGAACACCAGCACCATCCGGTTGGCGTCAGCAGAAGAAGCCGCCTTCGCGACCTCGGCCAGATCAAGCGAGCCGGTCGCACCATAGAGCATCGACATGCCGTACAGCAGGAACCCTGATGCAAGCGCACCGAGGATGAAATATTTCATCGCCGCTTCGGTCGCTGGTGCATGGTCGCGGCGCAATGCTACCAGCGCATACAATGCCAGCGACATCAGTTCGATACCCAGGTAAATGACGAGGAAGTTCTGCCCGGAAATCATCACCATCTGCCCGAGCAGCGCAAACAGCGCCAGCACGTAGAATTCTCCGCCGAGGCTGCCGCCGCTGGCCATGCCACGCGAAACGATATAGCGACGGGAATAGACCAGCGAGCAACCTACCGTCAGGTATGAAAACAGCTTGAGCAATGCCGACATCGGGTCGGACACGAACATGCCATTGAACGCATAAACCGACTTCCCGCTGCTGTCCGACAACACATAGGTGGCCGCGGCGCACGCAGCCAGCGCCAATAGCGACAGCACAAACGTGACCGAGCGCTTGCCATCCGGCAGGAACATGTCGATCAGAAGGATCACCGATGCTGCCACCAGCAGGATGGTTTCTGGCAACACCGTGATCAGGTTCGTGAAGTTCATGTTCGCCGCCCGCTCTCAATATGTCTTGGAAATGGCGACATGCCGCAACAAATCGGCTACCGAAGTCTGCATCGAATCCGCCACTGGCGCCGGATAGACACCAAGAGCAATCACGGCCACCAGCAACAGCGACAGCATCAGGAACTCGCGCAGGTTGATATCCTGCAGTGCCTTGATCCGTTCATTGCCTGGCGCCCCAAAAATCACCCGCTTGACCAGCCACAGCGAATACGCCGCGCCAAGAACCAGCGCCAGCCCGGCCAGCATTCCGACCCAGAAATTGATTTTCACACCACCCCAGATGACCATCGATTCGCCAACAAAACCTGATGTTCCCGGCAAGCCACAGTTCGCCATCGAAAACAGCACAAAAAAGGCAGAAAATTTCGGCATCGTGCTCATCACGCCGCCATATTCGGCAATCAGCCGGGTGTGCATCCGGTCATACAGCACACCGATGCACAGGAACATGGCGGCAGCGACAAAACCGTGCGAAATCATCTGCATGATGCCGCCTTGCAAGCCTATCGGATTAAGCAGAAAAAAACCGAGCGTGACGAAACCCATGTGCGCAATCGATGAATAGGCGATCAGCTTTTTCATGTCGCGCTGCACCAATGCAACCAGACCGATGTAAATCACCGCGATCATCGATAGCGTAATCATGAAGCCGGCCATGTAATGACTCGCATCCGGCGTGATCGGCAGCGAAAAGCGCAAGAAGCCGTAAGCGCCCAGCTTAAGCATAATCGCTGCCAGCACCACCGAACCGCCAGTCGGTGCTTCGACGTGCGCATCCGGCAGCCACGTATGCACCGGCCACATCGGCACCTTGACCGCAAAAGCGGCCAGAAAAGCGAGGAAGATCAGCAACTGCGCATCCATTGGCAATGGCAGCGCATGCCAGGTCTGGATATCGAAGCTGCCGCCCGATTCAAGGTAAAGGTACAGTACTGCAACCAGCATCAGCAGCGAACCTAGGAAGGTGTAGAGAAAGAACTTGAAGGCCGCATAGACACGATTTTCACCGCCCCATACGCCGATGATGATGAACATCGGAATCAGCGTTGATTCGAAAAACACGTAGAACAGCAAGCCGTCGAGCGCGCAGAAGGTGCCGATCATCATGCCGGAAAGTATCAGGAATGCTCCCATGTACTGCGCAAAGCGCTGTTCAATCACCCTCCAGCCGGCAATGACGACAATCACCGTAATGAACGCGGTCAGCACCACGAACCATAGAGAAATGCCATCGATGCCGAAATGGTAGTAGATGTTGAAACGCTCGATCCACGCGAATTTCTCGACGAATTGCATCCCGTGCGCAGCGTTGTCAAAACCACGAATCAGTGGCAGCGTAACCAGAAAGCTGATGACGGCACCAATCAGCGACATTGCGCGCACGCGACGCGGCTTGTCATCGCGGCCAAATAGGAACACGATCAGCCCGAAAATAACCGGGCACCAGATGGCGATACTCAAAATCGGTAGTTTGGACAATATCATCACAAATGCCTGTTCTCACACACCGTTTTATTTGCCAAACGGGAAAGGCATAAAATAAATCAGAAATGCCAGCAAGCTCAAAATCATCACGAACGCATAGTGATACAGATGGCCAGATTGCCACTGACGAATCACGCCGGACAGCCAGCCGATCAGGCGCGAACTGCCATTGACGATCAACTCGTCAATCACGATCCGATCGCTGCCCCACAAGAAACGGCCTGCGTGCCGCGCATATTTTGCACTGCCATTGACCAGCAAATCGTCGATCAGCAACCGGTCGCCAACCCGCCACAGGAACCGGCCAGCCAGCCGCGCACCTCCGGCAAATACGATTTCATTGAAACGGTCGAGATAATAATTGTTGTCCAGCAGCGCGTACAGTGGCTTGAAATGCTCGCGCATCCAGACCGAAATTTGTCGGTTGACTTTGTAAAAATACCAGGCTGTTGCCGCGCCCGCCAGCGTCAGCACAAATGGCAGGTGAATCAATCCCTCCAACGCCATCAGCAACGCGCCGCGGAAATGATAGGACAGCATTTGCATCGCCTGATGGCTGGCATCAATCAAGATCGCATCGCCGAAGAACCCACCAAACAGCATCGGGCCAATGGTAATGCCACCAATAACCACAGAAGGAATCGCCAGCAGCACCAGCGGCACGGTCATCACCCAGGGCGATTCGTGCGGTTTGTCACCTGCATGCAGCCCGACTTCCAGGTCGCCGTAATGCATGCTGTCGTGCCGACCAAAACGCTCCTCGCCGTGAAACACCACCAGCAGCAATCTGAATGAATAGAACGCAGTGACAAATACGCTCGCCATCACCGCAAAATGGGCAAAGCCCGAACCGGCCAACTGCGAATGACCGACAGCAATGATGATGCTGTCCTTTGAATAGAAACCGGAAAACAGCGGCGTACCTATGAGCGCCAATGTACCAAGCAGCGCCGTAATCCAGGTGAACGGCATGTGCTTGCGCAATCCGCCCATGTTGCGGATATCCTGATCGTGGTGCATGCCGAGAATCACCGAACCGGCTGCCAAGAACAGCAACGCCTTGAAGAATGCATGCGTCATCAGGTGAAAAATTGAGGCCGGATAGGCGGACGCGCCGAGCGCCACCGTCATGTAGCCGAGCTGCGACAAGGTTGAATACGCGATAATCCGCTTGATGTCGTATTGCGTCATCGCCACGAAGCCCATAAGCAGCGCAGTGACCGCGCCAATCACCAGCATCAGCGACAGCGCAGTATTCGACAGCTCGAACAGCGGCGACATCCGGCTGACCATGAAAATGCCGGCGGTAACCATCGTCGCGGCGTGGATCAGCGCCGAAATCGGGGTTGGGCCTTCCATCGAATCCGGCAGCCAAACATGCAGCGGGAATTGTGCCGACTTCGCCATCGCGCCAATGAAAAGGCAGATGCAAGCAACGGTCAGCAGGTTCCACGTCGTACCAGGCAACAGCATCAGCGACAGCGTTTCGCGCTGCTCAAACACCTCGCCATAACGCATCGAACCGGTATATGCGAACAGCAAACCTATGCCGAGGATGAAGCCGAAATCGCCGACACGGTTCACCAGAAACGCCTTCAGGTTGGCGACGACCGCACTCGGCTTGTCATACCAGAAGCCGATCAGCAGGTAGGACATCAGGCCGACCGCTTCCCAGCCAAAGAACAACTGAACAAAATTGTTGCTCATCACCAGCATCAGCATTGCGAACGTGAACAGCGAGATGTAGCAAAAGAAGCGGTTGTATCCTTCGTCCTCGTCCATGTAGCCGATGGTGTAAATATGCACCATCAGCGAAACGAAGGTCACAACACTCATCATGGTCGCAGTCAGACTGTCGACCAGGAAACCAACTTCGAGGCTGATGCCATCGACTTTCATCCAGGTGTAAATCGCGCCATCGAAGCGCGCACCATCAAGCACCGCCAGAAGCGTATGAACCGACAGTGCAAAAGCAATCAGCACGCCGGCGATGGCTGCGGTATGCGACACTTTCCGGCCAACCAGGTTGCCGAAGAATTTAGTGCCGAACAGTCCGGCAACCGCTGCACCAATCAGCGGTGCCAGCGGCACGGCGAGCAACAGACAGGAGTTCAGTTGCGGCGTCATCGGCTAGCCTTTCAGACTGTCGAGGTCTTCGACATTGATCGAACTCAGGTTGCGGAACAGCACTACCAGTATCGCCAGCCCGATGGCCGTTTCCGCCGCCGCCACCGTCAGGATGAAAAACACGAATACCTGACCGGCCGCATCACCGAGGTAATGCGAGAAAGCCACAAAATTCATGTTCACCGCCAACAACATCAATTCGATCGACATCAGCAAAATGAGCAGATTCTTGCGGTTAAGGAAAATTCCGACGATCGCGATCGCGAACAGAATTGCGCCAAGAATCAGAAAGTGCGACAGCGTCATTGGCGCCCCCCTTCCGTTTCATCCATTGCGTGTTCTGCCGCCTCGGTTTCCGCCTTCATGCTGACCAGCCTGATGCGATCCTCGCGCCGCACACGCAGCGCAGCCGAGATATCGTTGTAGCGCGCATCGCGTCGGCGGCGCCACGTCAAGGCGACAGCAGCAATCATCGCCACCAGCAGTACTGCCGCCGCAATTTCGAACGCGAACACATATTGCGTGAAAATCACCTTGCCCAATTCCCTGGTCGTGCCGATGTTAGACGCATTTGTTGGCACCTGCGCATCAGGCGACCAGAAACCGCGCAACAGCACCGCCGACATTTCGAACACGATTAAAAGCCCAACCGGCACCGCTACCCACAGGCTTTGTCGCAATCCCCGCCGCATTTTGTCCAGATCGAGATCCAGCATCATCACCACAAAAAGGAACAGCACCATCACCGCGCCGACATAGACCAGTACCAGCACAATTGCCAGGAATTCGGCTTTCAGCAGAATCCATAGCGCGGCAGACGTAACGAACGACAGCACCAGAAACAGCGCCGAATGCACCGGATTCCTGGCGGTCACGACGCAGAGCGCAGCCAGTACGAGTATGGCCGAGAGTGCGTAGAACAGAATGGTCTTGAATTCCATATCAGCCGTTCAGCAAGGGTTCATCGGTAGCGCGCATCCACGGCGCGAGCGGCGGCAATCTCTTTTTCATAGCGGTCACCAATCGCCAGCAGCATTTCTTTGGTGAAATACAGGTCGTTCGGCGTTTCGCCATGGTACTCGTGAATTTGGGTTTCGACGATTGCTTCGACCGGGCAGGCTTCCTCGCAAAAACCGCAGAAGATGCATTTGTTCTGGTCTATGTCGTAGCGCAGCGTGCGACGCGTGCCGTCGGCGCGCTGTTCAGACTCGATCGTGATCGCCATCGCAGGACATACCGCTTCGCACAATTTGCACGCGATGCAGCGCTCCTCACCTTCCGGGTAGCGGCGCAATGCATGCATGCCGCGAAAGCGCGGCGATTGCGGCGCCTTCTCTTCCGGATACTCGATCGTGATCTTGCGCGCGAACAGATACCTGCCCGTCAGCGCGAAGCCCTTGATCATGTCCAGCAGCAGCAGGCTGCGGAAAAATCCGACGATCGCTTTCATCTGCCATCCGCCCTTTTCGCCATCAGGCGGCCGTTTACGCCCCAAAATATACTACCCGGTGTATTTTTAAATCGCCAGCAAAGTTGAAGCGGAACAGCATGTTTTTCACATATACCCCCAATATTTCCCCGCACATCACCCCCAGATATTCCACGGCGTCTGCATCCAGGCTGCCACCAGTACCAGGTACGCCAGCGTCAGCGGAATGAACACCTTCCAGCCCAGGCGCATCATCTGGTCGTAACGATAGCGCGGAAACGTTGCCCGCACCCAGATGAAGGTCGATACCACCATGAAAGTCTTCGCCCCCAGCCAGATCCAGCCCGGCACCCAACTAATGATGGCCCAATCAACCGGCGCCGCCCAGCCGCCTAGAAACATGACCGACGCCATGGCAGAAAACAAGATCATGTTGCCGTATTCGGCCATGAAAAACATCGCGAACGACATGCCGGAATATTCAACCATGTGGCCGTTGACGATTTCCGACTCGCCTTCGAGTACGTCGAACGGATGGCGACCGGTTTCTGCGTGCGCGCAAATCAGGTAAATCACGTACATCGGCAACAGCGGCAGCCAGTTCCACGACAGGAAATTCAGTCCGAGCGAGGCGAAATATCCGTTGCACTGGCTAAGCACGATGTCGGACAAATTCAGGCTGCCGGACACCATCGAAACAGTCACCAGCACGAAACCGAGCGGAATACCGAACGACACCATCTGCGCCGTGGCACGCATCGCACCGAGGAACGCATAACGCGAATTCGAGGCCCAGCCGGCAATGATGATGCCATACACGCCAAACGACGTAATCGCCATGATGTACAGCAGACCGGCGTTGATGTTCGCCAGCACCAATTCCGGCCCGAACGGCATCACAGCCCAAGCCGCCAACGCAGGCGCGATCGACAGCACAGGCGCAAGGAAAAACAGTGGTTTGTCGGCTCTGGCCGGCACCGTGATTTCCTTCAGCACCGCCTTGATACCATCTGCAATTGGCTGCAACAAGCCGGTCGGCCCAACACGGTTCGCACCCAGACGGATATGGAACCATGCCAGCAGCTTGCGTTCCCACAACGTCAGGTAGGCCAGCATGCCCAGCACCGGCAGCATCACGCAAGTGATCTTGACCATCGTCCACACCAGCGGCCATAGCGGGCCGAACCAGCCCTGACCGGCGGCTTGCACGAAAGCGAGCAGTTCGGCCATCATGCTTTTTCCACCCGAATGGCGCCAAACATCGGCCCGAGCGAAGCAGTCGCCGCATGCGCGGCCGCAATGCGCACCACGCCAGCCGGCAACCTGTCATCGGCCTGCGCCGGCAAAACCGCTTCGGCACTTCCCTGCAGCACGCGAACCTTTTCGCCGTTGGCAACACCGAGTTGCCGCATCAGCGCCGATGGCATCCTTGCCTGTGGCGACTTGGCATCCACCGTCATTTGCAACGACCGCGCGCGCCGCACCAGCGGATCGGCGAAATGAATCGGTACATCGGCCAGCCGCTCCAGCCCGTCTATAACAGGTGATGCGGCCTGCAGCGGCACACCTGCCAGATTGTTCAGCTTTGCCGATAAATCGGTTTCGCCACCGGTAATTTCATCGCGCACAGCCTCAGACGTTTCGTAATCAAAACCATCGAGTTCCAGCAGGTTCCCCAGTACGCGCAGCACCTTCCAGCCCGGGCGCGCCTCACCCTGCGGCCTGACGGCGCCGTTGAAGCTCTGCGCCCTACCTTCACAGTTCACAAAAGTGCCCGAAGTTTCGGTGAACGGCACAATCGGCAGCAGCACATCGGCCAGATCCAGACTATGCTTAAATGTCGACATCACAATCACGGTTTTCGCCTCAGCCAGCGCAGCCTTGGCCGTCACCGGATCGGCGCAATCGAACTCCGGCTCGGCATTCAAAAGCAGTACCGCCTTGCGCGGCGCAGCCAGCGGCGCGTTATTCGAGGTTCCGCATAAGCCGGCGAGATAGCCGCCAACCGTATTCGCCGCTTCAGTCAGATAACCAAAACCAATGTCCGCCTGCTGCGCAATCCATTCGACCAGCGCGTGCAGTTGCGATGCCTGCGGGAACTGCGCCGCCGTATTGCCGAGAAACACGCCGACGCGTCTGCCGGACAACAAGCTGGCAGCGATCCGCGCTGCGGTAGCAGACGGCGTAACGCCATCAAAACAGGCGGGCGCATTCACGCCTTTTTGCTGTGCTATCGCCACAACCACTTCGCACAGCGCCGCACACCAACCGGACGGCGGGGCAATCAGCTTATTCGCCACCGGCATCAGCCAGTCATCGTCGGCCGCGTGCAGCATCGACACTGTCGCGCCGTGCTTTACTGCCTGCCGCAACCGCGTGGCCAGCAGCGGATGATCCTTGCGCAGGAACGAACCGATGATGAATACGTCCTGCAACTGGCCAAATTCGGCAATCGGCATCCCGAGCCACGGAGCAATCTTGCCATCAAGCGCGAAGTCGCTCTGGCGCAGGCGACAATCGACATGGTCCGAGCCAAGTCCGCGCAAGACCTTCTTCAGCAATGCCAGTTCTTCCAGCGTCGAATGCGGCGATGCCAGTGCGGCGATCGCATCCCCGCCATGTTCACTGCGGATATCGTCCAGCGCATGCGCGACATATTCGAGCGCCGTTGCCCAGTCGGTTTCATGCCACTGGTTATCCTGCTTGATCATTGGTTTCGTCAACCGTTCGGCACTGTTCAATGCATCGTACGAAAAACGATCCTTGTCCGACAGCCAGCATTCATTCACCGCATCGTTTTCCAACGGCAGCACGCGCAACACGCGGTCGTTTTTCGCCTGCACGATTAGGTTCGCACCAAGGCCATCGTGCGGGCTGACCGAGCGCTGACGCGACAGTTCCCAGCCTCGCGCCTGATAACGGAACGGCTTCGACGTCAGCGCACCCACTGGGCACAAATCGATCATGTTGCCCGACAGTTCCGAGTCGACCGTTTTCCCAACAAAGGTGGTGATTTCCGCATGTTCGCCGCGGTTGAGCATCCCCAATTCCATCACGCCGGCAATTTCCTGCCCGAAGCGTACGCAACGTGTGCAGTGGATACAGCGGCTCATTTCTTCCATCGCGATCAGCGGCCCGGCATTCTTGTGGAACACGACGCGCTTTTCTTCGCCATAACGCGATTTGCCTGCGCCGTATCCAACGGCAATATCCTGCAGCATGCATTCGCCGCCCTGATCGCAAATCGGGCAATCAAGCGGGTGATTGATCAGCAGAAATTCCATCACCGCCTTTTGCGCCTGCACCGCCCGCTCGCCATGCGTGTGCACCACCATTCCTGCCGTCGCCGGGGTGGCGCAAGCCGGTACCGGCCGCGGCATTTTCTCGACTTCGACCAAACACATGCGGCAGCTGGCGGCAATCGACAATTTCTTGTGATAGCAGAAATGAGGAATGTAGGTGCCAAGCTTTTCGGCAGCCGTGATCACCGGCGTGCCTGCGGGCACCTCGATTTTCCTACCGTTAATCTCGATTTCAACCATATCTCCGCCCTGCCGCTCAATACGCTGGCACAAGACAACGCTTGTGCTCGATGTGGTATTCGAATTCGCTGCGGAAGCGCTGTACGAACGAGCGCACCGGCATCGCGGCCGCGTCGCCCAGCGCGCAAATCGTCCTTCCCTGAATGCCATCGGCAATCGACACCAGCAAATCCAGATCTTCCGGTTTGCCCTGTCCTTCTTCGATCCGCTTGATCACGCGGTACATCCAGCCGGTACCCTCGCGGCATGGCGTACACTGGCCGCACGATTCCTCGTAATAGAAATACGCCAGCCGCAGCAGCGATTTCACCATGCAGCGCGTTTCATCCAGCACGATCACCGCGCCCGACCCCAGCATCGACCCTGCCTTGGCAATCGAATCGTAATCAAGGTCGGTATCCATCATTACTTCGGCTGTCACCACTGGCGAAGACGAGCCGCCCGGAATCACCGCCTTCAATTTCTTGCCGCCACGTACGCCACCAGCCAATTCGAGCAGCTTCGCAAATGGCGTGCCCATCGGCACTTCGTAATTGCCGGGCAACTCGACATCGCCACTGACGGAAAATATTTTTGTTCCGCCACTGTTGCCCTTGCCGAGCGCAGCAAACTGTTCTCCACCCATATTGAGGATAAAAGGCACCGAGGCCAGCGTTTCGACGTTGTTGATTGTCGTCGGCTGGCCATACAAGCCAACATTCGCCGGAAAAGGCGGCTTGTAGCGCGGCTGCCCTTTCTTGCCTTCAATCGATTCCAGCAGTGCCGTTTCCTCACCACAGATGTATGCACCGTAGCCGTGAAACGCATGCAACTGGAAACTGACCCCGGAACCGAGGATGTTCTCGCCAAGAAAACCGGCCGCGCGCGCTTCGTCGAGCGCTTCCTCGAAACGCACATATTCGGCCCAGATTTCACCATGAATATAGTTGTAACCCACCGTTGCGCCCATCGCATAGGCCGCGAGCACCATGCCCTCGATAATCGCATGCGGGTTGTAGCGCAGGATGTCGCGATCCTTGAACGTGCCTGGTTCACCCTCGTCGCTGTTGCAAACCAGGTATTTCTGGCCGCCATAATTCTTCGGCATGAAGGTCCACTTCAACCCGGTCGGAAACCCCGCGCCGCCCCGACCGCGCAAGCCGGAAGCCTTGACTTCGTCAATCACTTTTTCGGGCGGGATTTTCTCCGTCAGCACCCGCTTCAGCGCAGCATAACCGCCACGGCCAACATAGTCGGCCAGCCGCCAGTTCTCGCCATTCAATCCGGCAAGAAGCAGCGGCTTCAGGTGGCGACCATGCAGACAGGTCATGTCAGTTCCTTGAGCAGCGCGTCGATCTTGGTGTTCGACATCTGGATATGCATCCATTTGTTGTTCACCAGCAGCACCGGGCCATCCCCGCAGGAACCCATGCATTCGCCGGCAATCAGCGTGAACTTCCCGTCAGGCGTGGTTTCACCAAATTTGATGCCCAGTTTCTGTTGCAGGTAACGTGCGGCACTATCACCGCCTGACAGCATGCACGGCAGATTCGTGCAAACGGTAATTTTGTGTTTTCCCACTGGCTTCGTATTGAACATATTGTAAAAGGTGGCCACTTCCTGCACTGCGATCGCCGGCATGCCGAGATAGTCGGCCACTGCCTGCATCGCTTCCGGCGACAGCCAGCCGCACTCATCCTGCGCAATCGCCAGCGCGGCGATCACCGCCGACTGCCTCTGCTCTGACGGGAATTTCGCCAGCTCGCGATCAATTTTCTGATATGCCTGCGTGCTTAGCTGCCTATTGTTATCTCCCGCGCTCACCGATCGATCTCCCCGAAAACAATATCAAGCGAACCGATAATGGTTACCGCATCCGCAATCAGCATTCCTTGCGCCATTTCTCCCAGAGCTTGCAAATGCGCAAAAGCCGGCGAGCGGATCTTCATCCGGTATGGTTTGTTCGCGCCATCGGAAATGAGGTAAATGCCAAATTCCCCCTTTGGCCCCTCGATCGCTGCGTAAGCCTCGCCCTCGGGCACCTGGAAACCTTCGGTAAACAGCTTGAAATGATGGATCAGGCTTTCCATGTCGGCCTTCATGTCAGCCCGTCGTGGCGGTCCAACCTTGTGATTGCCTGTCATTACCGGCCCCGGGTTCTTGCGCAGCCAGTCGATGCATTGCCGGATGATGCGGTTCGACTGGCGCATTTCCTCGATCCGGACCAGATAACGGTCATAGCAGTCGCCTTGTGTACCAACAGGAATATCGAAATCGAGCCGGTCATACACTTCGTACGGCTGCTTCTTGCGCAAGTCCCATTCAACGCCGGAACCGCGCAGCATCGGGCCGACAAAGCCAAGTGCTTTCGCACGCTCTGGCGACACCACGCCAACACCAACCAGCCGCTGCTTCCAGATGCGGTTGTCTGTCAGCAGCGTTTCGTATTCATCGACATGTTTCGGGAAGCGCTGCGTGAAATCGTCAATGAAATCGAGCAGCGAACCCTGGCGGCTCTCATTCAGCACCGCCGTCTTTTTCACACTGCGGGTATTCGTCGGCTGAAATTGCGGCATCGAGTCGGGCAAATCGCGATATACGCCGCCCGGACGATAGTAGGCCGCATGCATGCGCGCACCGCTGACCGCTTCATAGCAATCCATCAAATCCTCGCGGTCGCGGAACGAATACAGCAGCAGCGCCATTGCGCCGACGTCGATTGCCTGCGCGCCCAGCCAGAACAGATGGTTCATCAATCGCGTGATTTCGTCGAACATCACGCGGATATATTGCGCCCGCAGCGGCACTTCGATGCCGAGCAGCTTTTCAACCGCCAATACATAGCTGTGCTCGTTGCACATCATGGAGATGTAGTCGAGCCGATCCATGTACGGCACGGTTTGCAGGAAGGTCTTTTGCTCGACCAGTTTTTCTGTTGCGCGATGCAGCAGGCCAATATGCGGATCAGCGCGCTGGATGACCTCGCCATCGAGTTCGAGAATCAGGCGCAGCACACCATGCGCTGCGGGATGCTGCGGACCGAAGTTGACGGTGTAATTGCGGATCTCAGCCATGGCGCCCGTATCCTTCTTCACGCCGCACGCGCGGCGTGATTTCGCGCTGCTCAATCGTTACTGGCTGGTACACAACGCGTTTCTGTTCCGGGTCGTAGCGCATTTCGACATGGCCAGAAATCGGGAAGTCCTTGCGGAACGGATGTCCGATGAAGCCGTAATCGGTCAGGATGCGCCGCAGATCAGGGTGGCCATCAAACAGGATGCCAAACAGGTCGAATGCCTCGCGCTCGAACCAGTTGGCCACAGGCCACAACTCAGTCACCGAGGCGACCAGCGGCAGGGCATCGTCCGGCGCGAATGCACGCACACGCAGGCGCCAGTTTTTTGTCAGCGACAGCAAATGCGTGACCACGGCGAAGCGCGCTCCCGTCCAGGCGCCATCCGCATATTCGGAATAATCCACGCCGCACAAATCGATCAATTCGTCGAATTGCAATGTCGGCGCATCACGCAGCATGCGCATCACATCAAGGTAATCGGCAGCGGCCACCTCGATTGAAATCTCGCCCAGCGCCACCTTCATTTCACGAAGGGAAGCGCCAAGCGCCGTCACGAGCGCACTTTGCAGAGAATCAAGTCTGGTCGCCATGTCGTTCGCCGTTCAACGCGCAATCGTGTTCGTGCGCCTGATCTTGTTATGCAATTGCAACAAACCGTACAGCAACGCTTCCGCCGTCGGCGGGCAGCCAGGAACATAAACATCCACCGGCACGATGCGGTCACAGCCGCGCACGACCGAATAAGAATAATGGTAATAGCCGCCGCCATTTGCGCACGACCCCATCGACAGCACCCAGCGCGGTTCCGCCATCTGGTCATATACGCGGCGTAGCGCCGGCGCCATCTTGTTGCACAAAGTGCCGGCAACAATCATCAAATCAGACTGGCGCGGCGAAGGGCGGAACATGATGCCGAAACGATCGAGATCGTAGCGAGAAGCAGCGGCATGCATCATCTCGACCGCGCAACATGCAAGACCGAAAGTCATCGGCCACATTGATCCTGTGCGCGCCCAGTTGACGACTTTGTCAGCCTGAGTGGTGATGAAACCTTCCTTGAGCAAGCCTTCAATCGCCATGGTTCACTCCCAGTTGAGTGCGCCTTTTTTCCAGACGTACCAGAAACCGACGACAAATTCGACGACAAAAACCATCATCACCAGAAATCCCTGCCAGCCGATATCGCGCAAGGCGACACCCCATGGGAAGAAGAATGCCGCCTCAAGATCGAACAGAATGAACAGGATCGCAATCAGGTAGTAGCGCACATCAAATTTGATGCGCGCATCTTCGAACGCCTCAAAACCGCACTCATAAGCAGACTGTTTAGCCTCATCCGGCTTGTGCGGCCCAATGAGGCGCCCCATGATTTGGGACACGACCCCGAAGCTGAGCCCGACCAGCACAAACAGCAGAATGGGGAAATAGTTTTCCAGATTTACGGTCATGCCCAATCCAAACAGTTCGGTCCGGCCGTAGCCGAACTGGCACACAGCAACAGCAGGATGTTACCTCACATTCGTGCTGTGCGCACATATTCGCAATGATAGCGCAAGAGAAATACCTGATAGAGTATTCTTTGAAGCCCTCAAAATACTGGACAAAAAGGAAGGAAACACGCATACCCAAACGCTTACGCAAAGCCAAGGATGCATTCAAAATGGAGGATGCCAAAAGGCAAAGAAGAAATCCGGAACGAAGCCGGAGAATGGTGCCGACGGCGAGACTCGAACTCGCACAGCTTTCGCCACTACCCCCTCAAGATAGCGTGTCTACCAATTTCACCACGTCGGCGGTGAGCCTTGCGGCCCTGTTCAAGCACAAATTATTTCGGCACGCTGCCAGACTGCGTGCTCGGCGCGCCCGGCACCGGAACAGCAGGCGACTGAGGCACATCGGCCTTAGCCGCTTCCTTCGCTGCTGGCGCGGAAACAGCAGGCATATTATCCATCACGCCGCCCGTACCAGCACCAGCGATCCGCTGATTACCAATGTAAACCAGTGCCAGTGTCGAAAGGAAGAAAACCACTGCCGCAATTGCGGTCGATTTAGACAGGAAATTCGACGAACCGGAGGCGCCAAACAGACTGCCTGACGCACCGGAACCAAAAGCCGCCCCCATGTCTGCCCCCTTGCCATGCTGCAGCAATACCAAACCAATAATGGCTAGCGCCGACAAAACCTGAATGATGATGATGATGGTTGAGATACCGCTCATTTGTAGATTTCCAATCCGAATCCGTTGTGTTTCGTTAAATCAATGTTCAATGACTATGCCGCATCAGCAATCGCCAGAAAGTCTGCCGCATTCAATGACGCACCGCCAATCAGTCCACCATCGATATCCGGCATTTGCAACAATTCCAGCGCATTGTCCGGCCGCATGCTGCCACCATACAGGATATGCACGCGACCAGCTGCATGCGGATTCTTTTCCGCCAGCTGCGCACGCAGCAAAGCATGCACTTCCTGTGCCATCTGCGGCGTAGCTGTCCTGCCAGTACCGATAGCCCAGACAGGTTCATAAGCCAGCACCATGCCGAGGATGTCATCGGCACCGCTTGCTGCCAGC
>JAGSYW010000015.1 GCA_018262475.1 Burkholderiaceae bacterium
AAGGAAACCACCGATGAGCAAAAAAAGAGTCGTGATCGGCATGTCCGGCGGCGTCGATTCGTCGGTGTCCGCCTGGCTGCTGAAGGAACAGGGCTACGAGGTGATCGGCCTGTTCATGAAAAACTGGGAAGACGACGACGACAACGATTACTGCTCCGCCCGTTCCGACTGGATCGATGCGGTCAGCGTGGCCGACGTGGTCGGGGTCGACATTGAAGCGGTCAACTTCGCCGCAGAATACAAGGATCGCGTGTTCGCCGAATTCCTGCGCGAATATGAAGCCGGCCGCACGCCGAACCCGGACGTACTATGCAATGCCGAAATCAAGTTCAAGGCCTTTCTTGATCATGCGATGCGCCTCGGCGCCGATCTAATCGCCACCGGCCACTACGCCCGCGTGCGCGAAAACAACGGCCGGTTCGAATTGCTGAAGGCGCTGGACGCAAGCAAGGACCAGAGCTATTTCCTGCACCGCCTGAACCAGCAGCAACTGTCGAAAACGCTGTTCCCGCTGGGCGAAATCCCGAAAACCCAGGTGCGCCAGATTGCCGAGCAACTGGGCCTGCCAAACGCAAAGAAAAAGGATTCGACCGGCATCTGCTTCATCGGTGAGCGGCCGTTCCGCGAATTCCTGAACCGCTACCTGTCGTACCAGCCCGGCCCGATCAAGACGCCAGAGGGCGACATCGTGGGCGAACACGTCGGCCTGAGTTTTTACACCCTCGGCCAGCGCAAGGGCATCGGCGTCGGCGGCTCGAAGAAGCATCGCGGCGCTGACGGCAACAGCGAGCCGTGGTACGTGGCGGCTAAGGACATCCCGAACAACACCCTAATCATCGTGCAAGGGCACGACCATCCGCTGTTGATGTCATCCGCGCTCGAAGCCGGGCAAGCCAGCTGGATTGCCGGCGTTGCACCACAGGAAGAACTACTGTCGGCCAAAACACGCTACCGCCAGGCCGATGTGCCATGCATTTGCAGCGGCGCGAACGCGGAAAGTTTCCGCATGACATTCCCGACGCCGCAATGGGCGGTCACGCCCGGGCAATCGGCGGTGTTCTATCAGGGAGAAATCTGCCTCGGCGGCGGAATCATCGAGCAGGCGCAACCGCTGTGACAGCACCGACGGCGGCATCACGCCCGGCACTCACAAGAAAATATGGGGTATATAGCAAAAACGATCAAATGAGCCACATTTTTGCTGGCTATTTTGAAATACTACCCGGAGTATATTTTTCGACCTTACTGACCCAAACCGCACTTTGGGTCAGTTATTTTTTGCAGACAGACGCGACTGGCACACAGCTACCCTGCCAGCACCCTCAATCGCGCGGCACCGTATCCTTGAACGATGGCCGCTCGGCCAGCTTGTCGAACAGCTTGGCTAGATTCGGATATTCTTCGCGCCAGCCGATTTGCGGGAAGCGGAACGCGAGCCAGCCAAGCGCGCAGCCGACAGCAGTATCGGCCAGCGAATACTGGTTGCCATTGCAAAACGGCTTGTCGCCCAGCCATTCTGACATCGCCTTCAAGCCGGCCTCGACCTTGGCCATCTGACGCTCGATCCATTCGCGGCTCTGCTGCTCTGCAGGGCGCTTGGTCTGTTCCAGCCGCACCAGAACGGCGGCATCCATCACGCCATCGGCCAGCGCTTCCCAGCAGCGCACGCCAGCACGCTCACGCCCGCTGGCCGGAATCAGCTTGCCGACCGGCGACAGCGTATCCAGATATTCGACGATCACGCTCGAATCGAACAGGGCATCGCCGTCATCCATCACCAGGCAAGGCACCTTGCCCAGCGGATTGACTTCCTGGATCGTCGAGCCGGGAGCGCCGAGATTTTCCAGAACGAACTTGTAATCCAGCTTCTTTTCCGCAAGAACCACGCGAACCTTACGAACAAAGGGGCTGGTGTACGTGCCGAACAATTTCATTTGCAAGCGACTCACTATTAAAATGGGGACAAGTTTCCAAGTATAACACCGCATCAGAATTTTCTGACTCACGCGACCTGACTGGTACGACGCCGAAACAACGCATGGTGATAAAATGCTGCATTTCCGCCGTTGCGCGACAAAATCGCCCAAACCGGAAGCCAATGCGACACAAAGCACCGCATTTTCCCGCCATCCCGGCTTCGGGGCGGATGGGCACAGGGCATGAACAATCCCAGCATTTTTCATGCCGGTTTACCTAACTGTCATATTCTTTCGCCATGTCACTTTCCGCGCTCACCGCCCTTTCGCCGCTTGACGGCCGTTATGCTTCCCGCACCGCCAAGCTGCGCCCGCTCCTGTCCGAAGCCGGATTCATGCGTCACCGCGTCATCGTCGAAGTCGCTTGGCTGCGCGCGCTGTCGAATGCCGGTTTCGCCGAGCTGAAGCCGTTTTCCGCTGCGACCAATGCCTTCCTCGACCGGCTGGTGAACGGCTTCACCGAGGATGACGCAGCGCGGATCAAGGCGATCGAATCGGTCACCAACCATGACGTGAAAGCGGTCGAATACTGGCTGAAGGAATCGTCCGGACTGCCGTTGCCGCCGGAAATGGGACACTTGGCGACGGTGGACGCCGCAGTCGATCCGGCCATATCGGCCGAACTGAAGGCCGCGGCCGAATTCATCCACTTCGCCTGCACCTCCGAAGACATCAACAACACCTCGCACGGCATGATGCTCAAGGCCGCGCGCGACCAAGTGCTGCTGCCATCGCTGCAAGGCGTGATCGACCGGCTGACCCTGCTGGCGCACGACTGCGCCGAGATGCCGATGCTGTCGCGCACCCACGGCCAGTCGGCCAGCCCGACTACGCTCGGCAAGGAAGTGGCTAATGTGGTCGCTCGACTGCGCACCGCTGCCAAACGCATCGCCTCGGTTGAAATTCTGGGAAAGATGAATGGCGCAGTCGGCAATTTCAACGCCCACTTGTCGGCCTACCCTGATTTCGACTGGCAGGCCTTTGCCAAGGGCGTAATCGAAAACGATCTCGGCCTGAGCTGGAACCCGTACACGATCCAGATCGAGCCACACGACTACATGGCAGAGCTGTTCGACGCGATTGCGCGCGCGAACACCATCCTGATCGACCTCGACCGCGACCTGTGGGGCTATATTTCGCTCGGCTATTACAAGCAGAGAACCAAAGCGGGCGAAATCGGCTCCAGCACGATGCCGCACAAGGTCAATCCGATCGACTTCGAAAATTCCGAGGGCAACCTCGGCATGGCGAATGCGGTCCTGCGCCACATGGCGGAAAAACTGCCGGTCTCGCGCTGGCAGCGCGACCTGACCGATTCGACCGTGCTCAGGAACATCGGTGTCGGCTTCGGCTATGCGGTGCTGGCATACGACAGCACACTGCGCGGACTGAACAAGCTGGAAGCGAACCCGGAAAAGCTGGCCGAAGACCTCGATTCGTCGTGGGAAGTGCTGGCCGAACCGGTACAGACCGTGATGCGCCGTTACGGCATCGAAAACCCGTACGAACAACTGAAGGCGCTGACGCGCGGCAAAGGCATCGCGAAAGAAGACCTGCAAGCGTTCATCAAGGGACTGGCGATTCCGCAAGATGCGAAGGATCGGCTGCTGGCGATGACACCGGCTTCATACACCGGCATCGCAACCAGGCTGGCGAAAGAAATCTGATCAGGTTCGCTGGCGGAAATATTGCAGCAGCGGTGCGGCACTGCGCACCGCCTGCAGAGCCGCCGCGCCATGCTTGAGCAGGCCAATCAGGCGCCAGGGCCGGATCACCACCGCTGCCAGTGCTGCGCCAGCAATCATCATCTTGTGCTCGCGCACGGCTTGCATCAGGTCTGAACCAATGCGCGCCGGCGCGGCCGCATGCCGCAGCAAATAAGCGTCCGCCAGCAAATCGGCGCGCTGCACGGCGCCGCGCACCAGCAACACCTTGCGCCGCTGGGCCAGTGTTTCTCTTACACTCATGGCTCCACCTCCGGACTGCGCTTCGGACGCAGCATGTCGACATCCTTCTCCAGTTCGCTCAGCGTAGCCGACAGAAAACGAGGCTTGGTGCGCAACGCATTGCGCACGTACAGCCCGATGCCAACGGCGACAGCGCCAAACGCCCCGGTCAGCACCACAATGGCGGCGAGGCGATATGTGTCCCAGAACGCGACGATAACCAGCAATATCAGCAGCAGCGCCGCTACGCCGAAACAGACCAGCGCCACCAGCGACAGCATCAGATAAGAGAAAAGGCGCAGAACTTCTTCTTCGACCTCAACCGCCAGAAGTTCCGCGCGCGTGTGCAGGACGGCGAACATCGTGCCCGCCATCCGCCGGATGATTTCAAACATCGATTTACTTGCGAGAGATCAGGAAGCCCAGAATAACGCCCAGTGCCGCGCCAAAGCCGACGGCCTGCCACGGATGCGCCTTCACATATTCGTCGGTGGTGGTGGCTGCTTCCTTGACCCTGACCAACGCCGTATCCTGCACCCGCGCCAGCTCTTCCTTGGCCGTTTGCAGCGATGCCTCGATCTTGGCTTTCGCAATCTTGTAGCCTTCACCCGCCTGTTCACCGGTATTGGCCAGCAACTCCTCGGCGTCGCGTACGACGATGCGAAGGTCAGAAATCAGCTTGTCGCGCGACTGAGCAATCTTTTCGGTTGCGTCCATGATGCAATCCCCTTTGGTCAGGTTAAAAAAGTACGAACAGTGTAGTGCGGCATCGAGCCGCCTCTGTTGCGCAGCATCAAACACCATGCTGAAAGAACAGCATACCGCTATCGCAGCGCATAGTCCAGCACCACACCGGCAAACACCGCTGCACCGAACCAGTTGTTATGCCGGAAGGCAGCGAAACAGCGCATTCGGTCGCGCTCGCGAATCAGGAAATAGTGGTACAGTGCGCAAGCCGCCGCCGCCATCAGGCCGGCGATGAACCCGCCACGCAGGCCCAGTGACCAGCCGGCCGCCATCTGCAGCGCCAGCGAAATCGCATAACACGCCATCACCGCCACCACATCGAAACGACCGAAAGTCAGCGCCGAGGTGCGGATGCCGATTTTCACGTCATCGTCGCGATCGACCATCGCGTATTCGGTATCGTAAGCCAGCGTCCAGAACACGTTCGCTGCCAGCAGCCACCATGCGACCGTTGGCACCTCGCCCTGCACCGCTGCAAACGCCATCGGGATACCGAAACCGAACGCAATCCCCAGATACGCCTGCGGCAGCGCGAAGAAACGCTTGAAATACGGATAGCTGGCGGCAACGATCAGCGCCACCACCGACAGCTGCCACACCAGCATATTCAACGGCACAATCAGCAGAAACGATGCCAGCGCCAGCGCCGCCGCCGCCGCCAGCGCTTCCCACGGCGCGATCAGGCCGGCGGTCAGCGGCCGTTCGGCGGTGCGCTTCACATGGCGATCGAAATCGCGGTCGGCGAAATCGTTGATCGCACAGCCAGCCGAGCGCATCAGCACCGTGCCGATGGTGAAGATCGCCAGCAGTCGCCAATCCGGCACGCCGCCGGACGCGATCCACAGCGCGACCAGCGTCGGCCACAGCAGCAGCAGGCTACCGATGGGTTTGTCCAGCCGCACGAGTCGAAGGTAGAGATTGAAACGGTTCATGCAAAATCAGGTTCAAACAGCAGTAGCCGGATATTACCGCCTGCCATCCTTGAATGAAATGATTTCCGCGCGCGGGCAGCCGCCATCGGCAAAGCGGATGACGATGGCTGAATGAACATCGTTATGGCGCCTGGCCACCCTGGCCGAGCCAAAGCGACCATCTGGCGAAACATATACAGCCTCGACCCGGTAGAAACCTGCCAGCCAGCCTTCAATTGCGCAAGTCTGGCCCTTGACCACCGCATCCAGCCAGTATCGGAATGCACCCTGCACGTTTGCCTGATGCTGGCGCAGGCAGGTGGAAAGGTCGCGGCTGCAAGTCAGGCCAACGGTATCGGGCGTTACCATCGCTTCGACTCCTGGCACCAGTTCATGGCCGAATGGTATGCTGCGCAGGTTCATATGCTCTTCGGCCAGCGTCTGTTCTCCTGCTCCCTGCCTGGGTTTCCATTGTGCGCGGATGATGCCCTGCGCGGTCACGGCTACGTTGCGATCCCAAGGCAAACCATCTTCATCCGTTCCATAAGCGGTCAATTTGCCGCCCGGCTCCAGCGTATGCCATAGCTTGCGTTCCGCGCCTCTGCCCCTGCGCGGCTCGCTCGACAGTTGCATCAGGTAGGTTCCCGGCGCAATTTCGCTTGGCGAATAGATCGGATAGGGCGAAGCATAAACCTTCTCGACATCATGCGGTGGAGCAATCCTGATCCGGTTGACCGTCGCGCCCCCATCCTTCGACGGATAGCTGGCCAGCAGCCACTGCGAATCGAGCGACAGGCTGTAATCTGCCCCAATCGGCGGCATGGGCAACGATGACCAGCTTCTATCCGACAGCTCGAATTTCCGGACGCGTTCATCCTCGACAACCAGCAGGAACTTGCCGTCATGCGAGATTTTCGGGTACGCACGCTGGTACAGTTCCGGCACGGTGTGGAAATACAGCAGAACAACCGCGCCCAGCAAGACGAGAAATATGGTCGAGTTCCTGACGAACATCCGCAGGTAGGCATTCCGCGCCACCGTTTTCGCTTCACTCGCCCCGGCCGCGAGACCCAGCAGCCGTTCGCGCTCGGGCAAGGCCGAGATGGACAGCAAGTGATGCGACGCGATGAAGTAATACAGAGCCGGCAGCGCAAGCAACCGGATAGCTGGCAGCGACAGCATCAGCAAAGCGTCCGACGAATCGCGGTAGGCGGCGGACAGATTGCTTCCGATCAGCCCGAACACGCTGCCAAATTGCGGCACGACAATCACCAGCACCAGCAGCAAGTACAAAAACGTCGAGCACAGCAGATGCCGGCGCTCGAACCAGCCTGTCCACCAGCGAGAAAAACGCAGATTGCCGTACCAGATGCATGCGCCAATAATGGCAATCGAGCTGATGGTCAGAAGCAGCGCGCCCGCATAGTGTCTGGTCAGATCGGTGCGGGTCAGTAGTTCGGCTGCCACGCCAATCACGTTGTTGACCACCATCGTGCCCATCCAGCCGAGCGCCAGTGCATAGCCGAGGCCGACGAACAGGAAATGGGATAGTGCCGGGTACTTGCTTGCTGGCGATGCTTCCATCGAACATTCCTCGTGCAAGGTCGAGTGCGAGGCATGGCGGCGAACCGCATGTTTTCGCTGATACCCCAGCCATTCTGGCATAAACCAGTACGAATCGCCTCATCTATTATTTGACCACGATATAAAACGATTCTGATTCACTCCTGGCTTTTGCGCAGCAATGCATCCCAGCGCAAACAGCAATCAAAGCAGCATTGTTTTAACTGGATCAAAGGATCTGCAAACGATATGCACTAGGATAAAAACAAACATAATCAACTGACAACATCAACCGCCCAAACCACCTGGCATGACGGGGGAAACATGGCTCTATATGAAATGCGCAAGTTTGTCGCGCCCGAATTCATTTTTGGGGTCGGCTCCCGGCATCGGGTGGGGCATTATGCGCGCAACATGATGGCGCGACGGGTGCTGGTAGTGAGCGATCCGGGCGTCATCGCTGCCGGCTGGCTGCAGGATCTGCTGTCCGACCTGAATGAAGCAGGCACGGAATCCGTTGTTTTTCAGGATCTCAGCTCCAACCCGAGGTCGCACGAAGTAATGGCCGGCGCCGAAGTCTATGCGCGTGAACGATGTGACGTGATCGTCGCGATCGGCGGCGGCAGTGTGATCGATTGCGCCAAGGCGATCGGCATCGTCCATACCAACGACCGTCACATTCTGGATTTCGAAGGCGTTGACCGGGTTGATGTTCCCGGCCCGCCATTGATCTGCCTGCCGACAACAGCGGGCACGGCGGCGGAAATTTCGCAATTCTGCATTATTGCCAATGAACGTGAGCGCACAAAAATGGCGATTGTCAGCAAAACCGTTATCCCCGATGCCGCTCTGGTCGATCCGGAAACCACGCTGACGATGGATCCTTACCTGACCGCCTGCACCGGACTGGATGCGTTGACGCATGCGATCGAAGCCTATGTTTCCACCGCCAGCTCACCGATTGTCGATGTCCACGCACTGGCTGCCATCCGGCTGATCGCGAACAATCTGGCGCAAGCCGTATCCCAACCCAACGACTTGTCCGCGCGCGAGAATATGCTGCTGGCCAGCCTGCAGGCAGGACTGGCTTTTTCCAATGCCAGCCTCGGCGCGGTGCACGCGATGGCACACGCGCTGGGCGGTTTCCTCGACTTGCCGCATGGCGAATGCAATGCCCTGTTGCTGGAACATGTAGTGCGTTTCAACATGCCGACGGCGCCAGAACGCTATCGGCACATCGCCGAGGCGATGGGCATCCCTACCGCACGAATGAATGACCAGGAATGCATGCAACAACTCATTAGCACGCTGTCGTCATTGCGCCAGCAGGTCGGCGTTGTTGGCGGTCTATCGAGCCGTGGTGTGCGCGCGGCCGACGTGCCCGAACTGACCAGACATGCACTCAATGATGCGTGCCTCGTGACCAACCCGCGGCACACAAGCGCTGGCGATTTGCAGGCCATCTATGGCGACGCCCTTTGATTCGGACAACTGGGACACGCGCAAGGAGCGTGTCATCGGTCTTGGAGAACGCTCCTTTCACAAGAGCTACTATCCGCAGCTGCGCGCCAACCTGGAACGGCTGGAACGATTCCGCGCACTGCTGGATCGCACCACCGATTTTGTCGTGCTGATTGCTCTGCCAGAAGGCACCATAGCCGACGCCAATACCGCCTTTGGCGAACTTGTGGGCGAGCCGGTCGAAGCGCTCATTGGCCGTCCGTTTGGCACCCTTGGGCTGGGCAATGAAGGCGTTTCGCTTTGCACTTTATCTGACAACCTGGCGCCAGGGCAGACAGGCGGCAAATCCGCCCATCATCCGGTCGTGGTTGAATTTAAGCGCGGCAATGACCAGATCTGGCTTGAATTGACCTGCCGAACGGCAACACTGGACGAGCGTCTGTATGGCATCTTGGTCGGGCGTGATATCACCGAGCGCAAGCAGGCGCACGAAATGGCCGCCTCGCTGCTGGCAGAAAAGGAAGCCTTGCTGGACAACGCGCTGGTCGGCATCGCCATGGTGCGAGGGAGAAAACTCGTTTCCTGCAACCGCAGGCTGGAAGAAATGCTGGGAGCCGAACCTGGCTCCCTGACAGGAAAATCGACAGGCCTGCTGTATAAAACGGTGGAAGAGTTCACCACATTTGGCGAAAAAGCATACGATGCCTTGAGGAACGGGCAGAGTTATTCCGACACGCTAATGATGACGCGCACAGATGGCACATCGTTCTGGGGTGAATTGACCGGGCGCGCCACTGATTTGGCTCATCCTGAGGAGGGCAGCATCTGGATTCTGACTGACGTCACCGCACGCAAACAAGCGGAAGAGCAGGCAAAATTCCTCTTCTTCCATGATGCACTCACCGGACTGCCGAATCAGCAACTGCTGCAGGACCGCCTGCAGCAGGCCATCGCTTTCTCGAAACGTGACGGCACGAAGATTGCGCTCATCTTGGTCGATCTAGACCGCTTCAAGACCGTGAACGATTTTCTCGGGCACCATGCCGGTGATCGAACACTGGTCGCGATATCGAACCGGCTGACACAATGCCTGCGCGCCACAGATACCATCAGCCGCATGGGAGGGGACGAATTCATCCTGCTGCTGCCGAATCTGACCGAACCGGATGCGGTAGTCACATTTCTGGGCGAACTAATGCAGAAATTGGGCGACCCTTTTCGCATCGATCAGCAGGAACTGAGCGTAACCTGCTCGGTCGGCGTGGCCGTTTACCCGGAAGATGGCGCCGATTTCGAAACTCTGCTGAAACGGGCCGAGATGGCGATGTACCGCGCCAAGGATTCCGGGCGGAACGCCTACCGCTTTTTTAACGAAGACATGAACGATGAGGCGACCGAGCAAGTCATGCTGCACGCCGGTCTGCGGCGCGCGCTGGATGCCGGACAGTTCGTGCTGCACTATCAGCCGCAATTTGCTCTCGACAGCGGCGCACTGATCGGCGCGGAAGCTCTCATCCGCTGGCAACACCCGGATCTCGGCCTGATCTCGCCAATGCGCTTCATTCCCATTGCCGAAGAAACCGGGTTGATTGTGCAAATCGGGGACTGGGTCTTGCAGGAAGCGTGCCGCGAAGCGGCGAGATGGCGCGATGCAGGCATGGCCAATCCGGTCGTGGCCGTCAATCTCTCAGGCGTACAATTCAAGCGCGGCGAGATGGAACAGTCGATCAGCAAGGCTCTCGAAGCCTCTGGCATCGGGCCCGGCATGCTTGAACTCGAACTGACCGAATCCATCCTGATCAGTGATACCGACAATGTACTGGCCACCGTCAAGCAACTCAAAAACATGGGTATCAAACTATCGATAGACGATTTCGGCACCGGTTATTCCAGCCTATCGTATCTGAAACGCTTTGAGGTGGACAAACTGAAAATCGACCAGTCGTTCATCCGCGATCTGCAAAACAACCCGGAAGATGCTGCCATCGTCCGCGCCATCATCCAGATGGCACATAGCCTGGGGCTACGCACGCTGGCCGAAGGGGTCGAAAGCCGGGAAATTCTCGATTGCCTGCAAGCCGACCAGTGCGACGAAGCGCAAGGCTATTACTTCAGCCGACCGATGCCCGCCAGCGAATTCCTGAGTTTTCTTGCCACCTACCTCCAGCCCACCGCCTGACGCGTCATCCTCGGTCGGAAAGTTTGCATCGTTTCTGCTCGTCACACTTTCAGGAAATCCTCGCGCCCACCGAGCCAGCGCGCCAGATGCGCCTCAATGATGGCAGCCGCCTGCGGTGTGTTCCTTGCCAGCAGTTCGTCCGCCAGCGCGCTCGCCTGTTCCACCAGCGCCTGATCGGTTTCCAGATCGGCGAAGCGCAGCATCGGCACACCCGACTGGCGCTCGCCGAGAAACTCTCCCGGGCCGCGGATTTCCAGATCGCGCCGCGCAATTTCGAAACCGTCGGCCGTTTCGCGCATCGTTTTCAGCCGCTGTTTGGCGGTGTCGCCCAGCGGGCTCTGGTACATCAGCAGGCAGACGCTGGCGGCCGCGCCGCGCCCGACGCGGCCGCGCAGCTGGTGCAGTTGCGACAGTCCAAAGCGTTCCGCGTGTTCGATCACCATCAGCGACGCGTTCGGCACATCAACCCCGACTTCGATCACCGTGGTCGCAACCAGCAAATGCATCTGGCCGCTGGCGAACGATTCCATCACCGCCTGCTTGTCCACCGTCTTCAGCCGGCCATGCACCAGGCCGACGTTCAAATCGGGCAAGGCTTCCACCAGCAGGGCGTGCGCGTCGGTCGCCGCCTGCAATTGCAGCGCTTCCGATTCCTCGATCAGCGGGCACACCCAGTACGCCTGCCGCCCTTCGCGCGCCGCTGCGTGGATGCGTTCAATCACTTCGTCGCGCCGTTGCGAGTCGATCAGCCGCGTGACCACCGGCGTGCGTCCTGGCGGCAGTTCGTCGATCACCGACACGTCCAGATCGGCGTAATACGTCATTGCTAATGTGCGCGGGATCGGTGTTGCGCTCATCATCAGCTGGTGCGGCAAACGCGCTGCATCCCCCTTGTTGCGCAGTGACAGCCGCTGGCCGACGCCGAAGCGGTGCTGCTCATCGACAATTACCAGACCGAGCCGGGCGAACAGCACCTCGTCCTGAATCAGCGCATGGGTGCCGATCACCAGTTGCGCCGCGCCGGATTCAATCTGCGCCAGCGCGGCCATCTTTTCCTTTTTTTTCTGGCTGCCGACCAGCCACGCCACCGTCACCCCAAGCGGCGCCAGCCAGGCGGCGATGCGGCGGAAATGCTGCTCGGCCAGGATTTCTGTCGGCGCCATCAACGCCGCCTGATGGCCGCTGTCGATCGCCTGCGCCGCCGCCAGCGCGGCCACGATGGTCTTGCCGCTGCCAACATCACCCTGCAGCAACCGCTGCATCGGAAACGGCGCCGCCAGGTTCTGGCCAATCTCGGCCAACACGCGCTGTTGCGCGCCGGTGAGCGCAAATGGCAGGCTGCGCCGGAACCCATCCGACAGCGCACCCACCACCGGCAACCGTGGCGCGGACTGTGTGCGCCGCGCCGCTTGCGCCCGCTTCATCGACAATTGCTGCGCCAAGAGTTCATCGAATTTCATCCGTTGCCAAGCTGGATGAGAACGCTCGGCCAGCGCCGCAGCCGAAACCTCTGGCGGCGGATTGTGCAGCAACTTCACTGCCGGCCCGAATGCCGGCAAATTCAGTTTCGCTAGCAGTGCCGGCGGCAATGTATCGGCCAGATCTACCCGCTTTAACGCGCTGCCGATCGCATTGCGCAACACCGTCTGCGACAAGCCTTCTCCCGATGGATACACCGGCGTCAGCGTATCCGGCAGCGGCGTGTCTGCACCAACCATCTTGTATGCCGGATGCACCATTTCCGCGCCAAAAAACCCGTGGCGCACTTCGCCGCGCGCCCGCACACGGCGGCCAGGCTCGAATTGCTTGACCTGGCTACCGTAGAAATTCAGGAAACGCAGTGTCATCTGGCCGCCGTCGTCGGCAATCGTCACCACCAGTTGCCGTCGTGGCCGGTACTGGATTTCGGCCGACACCACCTCGCCTTCGACCTGCGCGCTGTCACCGCCACGAAAACCCGCTTCGTGGATGCCAACCAGGGTGGTTTCATCCTCGTAGCGCAGCGGCAGGTGCAAAACAAGGTCGCCGTCCGAGCGCAATCCCAGACGTTCGAGCTTGCTGGCGGCGGTTTTCGGTTTCTTTTCCGGCATGGGAACGATGAGGTTTGTCTATCATCAAACCGTCAGTATACGGAATTGCATTTGCGCCAAGATGAAAGTAAGCTGGAATTTTCCGCCAAACATTGCGACCATGCATCTGCCACGACTCTCAGGCATCCTGCTGCACCCGACTTCGCTGCCTGGCCCGCACGGCTGCGGCGACATGGGCGCATCGGCTTACCATTTCGTCGACTGGCTGGTGCTGGCCAAACAATCCTTGTGGCAAGTGCTGCCGCTGTGCGACATCGGCATCGGCAATTCGCCGTACATGAGCCCGTCGGCTTTCGCCGGCAACGTGCTGCTGATCGACCTGGTGCAATTGCGCGATGCCGGCTGGCTGGATGATGCCGACCTGGCGACCGAACACGGCTTCGATCCCGAGCGTGTGAATTTCGCCGCCATGATTCCATTTCGCATCGCGCGCTTGCGCCAGGCGGCGACGCGGTTTTTTGACAGCGCGCATGAACCGGCGCACGCCGAATATGCTGCGTTCTGCGCCGAGGAAAACGTCTGGCTCGACGATTACGCGCTGTTCATGGCACTGGAAAGCGCGCATGGCGACGATACGCCGTGGCAGAACTGGCCTCGGCCGCTGGCGATGCGCGAACCGCAGGCGCTGCGCGATGCAGCCGCGATCCATGCGAATGACATCGCGTTCTGGAAATTCTGCCAGTGGCAATTCTTCGCCCAATGGGCGCGGCTGAAGGCGTATGCGAACGCGCGCGGGGTCGAGATCGTCGGCGACATGCCAATTTTCGTCGCGCTGCAAAGCGCCGACGTCTGGGCGCACCGCGAGCTGTTCGATCTCGATGACAACGGATGGCCGCTGACTGTCGCCGGCGTGCCGCCAGACAAGTTCAGCGAAACCGGCCAGCACTGGGGAAACCCGCTGTACCGCTGGCCTGCGCACACCGCCAACGGCTACCGCTGGTGGATAGCAAGGATGCGTCGAATGCAAGAATTGTTCGACCTGGTTCGCATCGACCATTTTCGCGGCTTCGAGTCGTACTGGGAAATCCCCGCCGAAGCGAAATCCCCGCTCGAAGGCCGCTGGCGTCCCGGCCCGAAATCGGCACTGTTCGACGCGATGCGGCGCGAATTTGGCCATCTGCGTGTCATCGCCGAAGACCTCGGCCTGATCACGGCCGAAGTCAACTTGCTGCGCAAGCATCAGGGCTTCCCCGGCATGCGCATCCTGCAATTCGCGTTCGATTTCAACCCGGCCTGCCCGTACCTGCCGCACAATTATCATTCGGACACCGTAGCCTATACCGGCACGCACGACAACGACACCACGCGCGGCTGGTGGTCCTCGCTGTCCGAATACGAGCGCGACTATGCGCGCCGCTATCTGAGCGTCAACGGCGACTGGATACACTGGGATCTGATCCGCATCGCCTCCGCCTCAGTGGCGGCCTTTGCCATCTTTCCGCTGCAGGATGTGCTCGGGCTGGATTCGTCGCACAGGATGAACCGTCCGGGCGAAATCACGGGTTCATGGGAATGGCGCTTCCAGTGGAGCCAGTTCGAACACTGGTACGCCGAGCGACTGGCCGAACTGACGCAGCTTTACGGCCGCGTCCGCGGCATGAAACGGCCTGAACTGCCGCATGAAGAAAGTTCCGCCACAAACGCGTAAAATGGCGGGTTTGGCTGATTCTGCGCCGCACACCAACGCATTCCCGATGTATTCCCTGTCCGATTTCGATTTCAACCTGCCGCCCGAACTGATCGCGCAATTGCCGCTGCCGGACCGCAGCGCTTCGCGGCTGCTGCATGTCGACGGCGACCGTCTGCATGACCGCGCATTTGCCGATATCGCCGCACTGCTGCAGCCCGGCGATCTGCTGGTATTCAACGACACGCGCGTGCTGAAGGCGCGGCTGTTCGGCGAAAAGGCGACCGGCGGCAAGGTCGAAATGCTAATCGAGCGCGTGCAGGATGAACACACTGCGATTGCGCAGGTACGCGCATCGAAATCGCCGCGCCCCGGCAGCACCCTGAGGCTGGCCGATGCGTTCGAGGTCACGGTAGGCGAACGCGCAGGGGAATTCTTCACGCTGACTTTTCCCGGCAAGGTGCTGGAACTGCTCGACCAGTATGGCCGACTGCCATTACCGCCTTACATTGAGCGCGCCGCCGACCAGTTCGACGAAACGCGTTACCAGACCGTGTATGCGAAGGAGCCGGGCGCGGTGGCGGCGCCGACCGCCGGGCTGCATTTCGATCAGGCGCTGCTACAGCAGTTGCGCGACAAGGGCGTACGCATGGCAACCGTCACGCTGCATGTCGGCGCCGGCACCTTCCAGCCGGTGCGCAGCGAAAACCTGGCCGAACACAAGATGCACCGCGAGTGGTACACAATACCGTCGGAAACCGTCGAAGCCGTGCGTGCGACGCAAACCGCCGGGCGCGATGTGGTCGCGGTCGGCACCACCAGCCTGCGCGCGCTGGAATCGGCCTCGCAGGATGGCACGCTGCAGTCCGGCAGCCGCGATACCGCGCTGTTCATCACGCCAGGCTACCATTTCAACACCGTCACCCGACTGATCACCAACTTCCATTTGCCGAAATCGACGCTGTTGATGCTGGTATCCGCCTTTGCCGGTTACGATACGATCCGTGCCGCCTATACGCACGCAATCGCCCAACGCTACCGTTTTTTCAGTTACGGCGATGCCATGCTGCTGAAGAAAACCAAACCATGAGCCACCATGCTTGAATTTGAACTGCTAAACACCGATGGCCTCGCGCGGCGCGGCCGGATGAAACTGAACCACGGCACCGTGGAAACGCCGGTTTTCATGCCGGTCGGCACCTATGGTTCGGTCAAGGCGATGTCACCGCAGGAATTGCGCGACATCGATGCGCACATCATCCTCGGCAACACCTTCCACCTGTGGCTGCGCCCCGGGCTGGAAGTGGTATCGAAATTCGGCGGCTTGCACCGCTTCATGGGCTGGGACAAACCGATCCTGACCGATTCCGGCGGCTTCCAGGTTTTTTCGCTTGGCGCGATGCGCAAGATCACCGAGGAAGGGGTGAAATTCGCGTCACCGATCAATGGCGACCGACTGTTCCTGTCGCCGGAAGTATCTATGCAGATCCAGCGCGTGCTCAATTCCGACATCGTGATGCAGTTCGACGAATGCACGCCGTACAAGATCAACGACCGGCCGGCAACCAAGGATGAAGCGGCCAAATCGATGCAGCTGTCGCTGCGCTGGGCGAAACGCTCGGAAGACGAATTCCTGCGCGAACAAAACCCGAACGCGCTGTTCGGCATCGTGCAGGGCGGGATGTACGAAGAACTGCGCGACGAATCGCTGGCCGAGCTGAACGAACTTGGCTTTCACGGCATCGCCATCGGCGGGCTGTCGGTCGGAGAGCCGAAGGAAGAGATGCGGCGCATCCTGGCGCACACTGGCCCGCGCCTGCCGGCGCACAAGCCGCATTACCTGATGGGCGTGGGCACGCCGGAAGACTTGGTTGAAGGCGTGGCCAACGGTATCGACATGTTCGACTGCGTGATGCCGACCCGCAATGCGCGGAATGGCTGGCTGTTCACCCGCTTTGGCGACGTGCGCATCCGCAACGCGCGCTATCGCGACGACGAGCGGCCGCTGGATGAATCCTGCAGTTGCTACACCTGCCGCAACTTCTCGCGCGCCTACCTGCACCACCTGGATCGCACCGGCGAAATGCTCGGGCCGCGGCTGAACACGATCCACAACCTGCACTACTATCTGGAACTGATGCGCGACATGCGCGCCGCGATCGAAGCCAGCCGCTTTACCGCCTTCGTGGCCCAGTTCAAGGCCGACCGGCAACGCGGCGTGTAACCAATTTTGGCGGGGTATATGGTCAAACCACCCCGCCAGGCCTCATATTTTCTAGGGCTTTCAAAATACTCCGCTCAGTATATTTTTTCCTTGATTTCTCCCCAATTTTGCTCGGCGGCAGACTTGCAAATACGGAAAAACGCCATCCGCAGGTGCTAGAATGGCAGGTTTGACGGATCGGCCTCCCGCCGGTCGGATTTGAACGCGCGAACACCTCGCGCATTGGAGGTTTTATGAGTGAAGGCAGCTTCAATATCGCCGAATACTGGCCATTTATCCTGATGCTGGCAATGCTGTATTTCCTGATAATCAGGCCGCAGCAGAAACGCCAGAAGGAACAGATGCAGATGCACGCCGGACTGTCTGTCGGCGACGAAGTAGCAACCTCGAGTGGCATTCTCGGTCGCGTGTCGGCCGTTGCCGACAACATTGTGACGCTGGAAATTGCGCCGGAAATCAATATCAAGGTGCAACGAGCAGCAATCACCACGCTGCTGCCCAAGGGAACGCTGGATAACCCGGAATCGCTGCCCCCGCCTCCTCCGTCCTGCTGCGCCTAACAACTCGCTGAGTCATCATGAATCGCTATCCTCTCTGGAAATACATCCTGATCCTGGTTGCGCTGACATTCGGCGCGATTTATACCTCGCCCAATTTCTTCGGCGAATCGCCGGCGGTGCAGATCAGCAGCGCCAAATCGACGCTGAAGATCGATTCGAACCTGGTGGCAAAAGTCGAGGCCGCACTGCAAAAGGAAAACATCAAGTCCGACAACGTGTATTTCGAGATGAGCGGCACGCACGGCACGGTGCGCGCGCGCTTCGCCGATACCGACACGCAGTTCAAGGCCAAAGCATTGCTGGAGAAGGAACTGAATGCCGACCAGAACGACCCGTCGTACATGGTGGCGTTCAACCTGCTGTCGAACACGCCGCACTGGCTGCAGAGCATGCACGCCTTGCCGATGTATCTCGGCCTCGATTTGCGCGGCGGCGTCCACTTCCTGATGCAGGTCGATCTCAAGGCGGTGATGGACAAGCGCCTGCAGGGCATGCAGGCGGCAGCGCGCGGCCAGTTGCGTGACAAGAACGTGCGCCATGCCGGCATCAGCCGCAGCGGCGATGCCATCGACATCAAATTCTCCGATGCCGACACGCGCGCCAAGGCGAAGGATGTGCTGAGCGCGCAAATGCCGGATGCACAATTTGCCGAAGCGGCCGACGGCTCGAACGTCAAGCTGGTGATGACGCTCAAGCCCGAGGCGCTGAAGGAAACGCGCGACAACGGCGTCAAGCAAAACATTTCGACCCTGTCCAAGCGCGTGAACGAACTCGGCGTGGCCGAGCCGGTGATCCAGCAGCAGGGCGCGGACCGCATCGTGGTGCAATTGCCAGGTGTGCAGGACGTGTCGCGCGCGAAGGACATCATCGGCCGCACCGCTACGCTTGAGGTGCGGATGGTCGATGAAACGGTGACCCGCGGCATGGAAGAAACCTCGGCCGTGCCGTTCGGTTCCGAACTGTTCAAATCCGGCAAGGGCGCGCCGGTGGTGCTGGTGAAGGAACCGATCATCACCGGCGACTACATCGCCAACGCCTCGGCCAGCTTCGACCAGAACCAGCAGCCTTCGGTCAGCATTGACTTGAACGGCGATGGCGGCCGCAAGATGCGCCAGGCCACGCGCGAAAAAATCGGCAAGCTGATGGCGATCGTGCTGTTCGAGAAAGGCAAGGGTGAAGTGCTGACAGTGGCCACGATTCGCGACGAACTCGGCTCGCGCTTCCAGATCACCGGCATGGGCACCTCCGAAGCAGCGAACGACCTCGCGCTGTTGCTGCGCGCCGGCTCACTGGCCGCACCAATGGAAATCATCGAAGAACGCACCATCGGCCCGCAGCTTGGCGCCGACAACGTGACCAAGGGTTTCAACTCGACCCTGTACGGCTTTGCCGCAGTATCGGCGTTCATGATTTTCTACTACATGATGTTCGGCGTATTCAGCGTGCTGGCGCTGTCGGTGAACGTGCTGCTGCTGGTCGCGATCCTGTCCCTGATGCAGGCGACGCTAACGCTGCCGGGCATGGCGGCGATTGCGCTCGCGCTAGGCATGGCGATCGACTCAAACGTGCTGATCAACGAGCGCGTGCGCGAGGAATTGCGCGCCGGCCAGTCGCCGCAGGTGGCGATTTCGCTCGGTTTCGAACATGCGTGGGCGACGATTCTCGACTCGAACGTGACCACGCTGATCGTCGGCCTGGCGCTGCTGATTTTCGGCTCCGGCCCGGTGCGCGGCTTCGCGGTAGTGCACGTGCTCGGCATCCTGACCTCGATGTTCTCGGCCGTGTTCGTTTCACGCGGCGTGGTTAACTTCTGGTACGGACGCAGGAAAAAGCTGGCGTCAGTGTCGATTGGCCAGGTATGGAAGCCGGGCGAATAAGCCCGCCCCATCTATTCATTCAGTAACGGATAACAGGATTCATCATGGAATTCTTCCGCATCAAAAAAGACATTCCCTTCATGCGCCACGCGCTGGTTCTCAACCTGGTGTCGGCCATCACCTTCGTCGCCGCGGTATTCTTCCTGTGGCACAAGGGGTTGCACCTGTCGGTCGAGTTCACCGGCGGCACGGTGATGGAAGTCACCTACCAGAAGGCGGCCGACATCCAGAGCATCCGCCAGACGATCGAAGGGCTGGGCATCGTCGATACCCAGGTACAGAACTTCGGCAAGGCGCAGGACGTGCTGATCCAGATGCCGCCGCTCAAGGGCATGACCGCGGCGCAGCAAAGCGAAAAGGTGATGACGGCCTTGCAGGCGAAAGAACCGGAAGCGAAGCTGCGCCGAGTTGAATTCGTCGGCCCTCAAGTCGGCGACGAACTGGCGCACGACGGCCTGATGGCGCTCGGCATGGTCATCATCGGTGTGGTGATCTACCTCGCATTCCGTTTTGAATGGAAATACGCGGTCGCGGCCATCATCGCCAACCTGCACGACGTGGTCATCATTCTCGGCTTCTTCGCCTTCTTCCAGTGGGAGTTCTCGCTCTCGGTGCTGGCGGCGGTGCTGGCAGTGCTCGGCTACTCGGTCAACGAATCGGTCATCATTTTCGACCGCGTACGCGAAAACTTCCGCCGCCTGCGCGGCGCCGAAGTGCAGCATGTGCTCGATCACGCGATCACCAGCACGATTTCGCGCACCGTCATCACCCACGCCTGCACGCAGTTGATGGTGCTGGCGATGCTGTTCTTTGGCGGCCCGACGCTGCACTATTTCGCCATCGCGCTGACCATCGGCATTCTGTTCGGCATTTATTCGTCGGTATTCGTCGCCGCCGCCATCGCGATGTGGCTCGGCATCAAGCGCGAAGATCTGATCAAGCACACCGGCAACAAGGGCAAGGCGGAAGCCGATGGCGCTGTTGTCTGATTCCAGCAATTTGGGAGATTCATTCACTATGTATCAACACATCAAGGTGCCGGCAAACGGCCAGAAAATCAAGGTCAACCCGAACAGCACGCTGAACGTGCCCGATCACCCGATCATCCCGTTCATCGAAGGCGACGGCATCGGCGTCGATGTCACGCCGGTGATGAGAAAAGTGATCGACGCCGCGGTGGTCAAGGCTTACGCCGGCAAGCGCCAGATCGAGTGGATGGAAATCTACGCTGGCGAAAAGGCAACCCGCCTGTACAACCCCGACACCTGGCTGCCGGATGAAACGCTGCAGGCGATGAAGGAATTCGTCATCTCGATCAAGGGTCCACTGACTACACCGATCAGCGGCGGCATTCGCTCGCTCAACGTCGCGATGCGACAAAAGCTCGACCTGTACGTCTGCCTGCGGCCGGTACGCTACTTCCAGGGCGTGCCGTCACCGCTGAAGCACCCGGAAAAGACCGACATGGTGATCTTCCGCGAAAACACCGAGGACATCTACGCCGGCATCGAATGGGCGGAAGGCTCCGAAGGGGCGAAGAAGGTAATCAAGTTCCTGCAGGATGAAATGGGCGTGAGCCAGATCCGCTTCCCGGAAACCTCCAGTATTGGCATCAAGCCGGTATCCGAGGAAGGTTCGGAACGCTTGATCAAGAAAGCGATCCAATATGCGATCGACAACGACCTGCCGTCAGTAACGCTGGTGCATAAAGGCAACATCATGAAGTTCACCGAAGGCGGCTTCCGCGACTGGGGCTACACACTGGCGAAAACCGAATTCGGCGCTGAAGTCATCGGCAAGGGTCCGTGGTGCAAGCTCAAGAACCCAAAAACCGGCAAGGACATCATCATCAAGGACGTCATCGCCGACGCCTTCCTGCAGGAAATCCTGCTGCGGCCGGAAGAATTCAGCGTGGTCGCCACCCTGAACCTGAACGGCGATTACATTTCCGACGCGCTGGCGGCGCAAGTCGGCGGCATCGGCATTGCACCGGGCGCGAACATTTCCGATTCGACCGCGATCTTCGAAGCGACGCACGGCACCGCGCCAACGCTGGCCGGCAAGAACGTGGTCAATCCGGGTTCGGTCATCCTGTCGGCTGAAATGATGCTGCGTCACATGGGCTGGGTCGAAGCGGCCGATGTCATTATCGACGCGATGCAAAAAGCGATTGCGACCAAGAAAGTCACCAATGACTTTGCACGCCTGATGGACGACGCCACCGAAGTCACAACCTCGGAATTCGGCGACATCATGATCGCGCAAATGTAATTTCCGCATTGTGCGCTGCAACCGCCTCTGGCGCCCGCTAGGGGCGGAAAACATACTGCCGCCAGTATCTCAATACCGCATCGAATCTTCTGGCCGAAACCATCGTTTTCGGCGCATACCCCAGGAATTTTGCTTATTTTCAGGCTAAACAGCCTGCGCCGGGAATTTCCGCTGCGCTGTGGCAAACCAGCAAAACATTTGCTTTCCTTCAAACCTGCAGTTCGCAAGCCATGCTAACTTGCCACACCGACAAGTTTTGCAAGGCAAGCAGATGAAATTGGGCAAGCTATGGAATCCGAAGAAGGACGTTGCCGGCACAGGAGATCACCCCGGCACTGCCCCAGCGCGCGCTGCGCCGCCGGCGCCGTTACCGCCAGTGCCGCAAGCCGATGTCGACGCATTGTTCCGGACATGGCTGTTCAATGACATCACCGATGGCAAGCCTGCCAACTCCACCGCCGAACATGGCGTGCTGCACGCACTCGACCGGCTGGTCAGCTCCATGCATTTCGGCAGCCATCTGGTGCCGCGCCAACCGGATGTATTGCCGCAGCTGATCGTCGCGCTGCACGACCAACAGACCTCGACCGCACAACTGGCCGCGAAAATTGGCCAAGATGCATCGCTGATAGCCGAAACCATCCGCGACGCAAACAGCCCCGCCTATCACCCGACATCCCGCATCACCAGCCTGGACAAGGCCATCATGGTGCTGGGCAACAAGGGTTTGCGCATGACCGTTGCCAAAGCTTTTCTGAGACCCATCATAGATACTCGCGCCGGCCCGCTGGCGCGGCGCGCATCACCGCTGCTATGGGCGCAAACCGAACAGTGCGCGACCGCCTGCTGCATGCTGGCGGGGGCGCACCGCGTCGATCCGTTTGACGCCTTCCTTGCCGGCCTGCTGAAAAACCTCGGCACTACCATCGTGCTGCGCGTCATCGACCAGTTCGTGCATGACGCTCATGCGATCTATTCCGAAGCGTTCTGCCACAAGGCTGAAGGCATGGCGCTGAAACTGTCGGCCAATATCGCCGCGCTCTGGCAAATGCCGGCCACCATCTGCAACGCGCTGTTGGAAGCCAGCCCCACGGAAGCGAGCAACCAGTCGGCACTGGGCATGACGGTGCAAACCAGCGACCGCCTGAGCAAGCTGGCACTGCTGATCCGGCATCAACGCATCGACGAAGCGGCTATCGAGGGATGGGGCATGTCGGAAGCGGAATGGCATTACTGTCAGAAGCTGGTTGCGGCTGAAAAACCGGCATCGTGACAGTGGCTGCATTGAGCCAATGCTGGCAAACCGAAAGCCTTCTCACCCACGTCTGCCCAAGATCCTGCCCCCTCGGCCTTTCTGCAAAAAAGGACGCCACGCAGGCGTCCTTTTCCATTGAAGCTACGGCCAGCAAACAGCTTATGGCGCAAACGAAGAACCGCAGCCGCAGGTATTGCTGACATTCGGATTGCGGATCACGAATTGCGAACCGTTCAGGTCTTCCTTGTAGTCGATTTCGGCACCGACCAGATACTGGTAGCTCATCGCATCGATCAGCAGTTGCACGCCATTCTTGACCATGGTCGTGTCGTCTTCATTGACAGTTTCATCGAAGGTAAAACCGTACTGGAAGCCAGCGCAGCCGCCCCCCTGCACGAATACCCGCAGCTTCAGCTCCGGATTGCCCTCTTCGGCGATGAGTTCCGCCACCTTGTTAGCCGCGCTGTCGGTGAAATTGATCGGGGCGGGCGTTTCGATTACTGCGCTCATGATGTACTCCTGTCAAAAAACGGATGGGGCATTATAGACCCGTTGCCCAAATCATGCCTTGGCCATCGCCAGCTGCAATACCGGCTCGCTTTGTTCATCATGCGACAAGTGGCCGGCTATCAATGCACCGGCATGCATTTCCAGCTGCTTGTAATTCACGTCGCCGTTGATGCGCGCTTTCGGCTGCATTTCAAGCAGCTCGGTCGAATATACCGTACCGTTGATTTCGCCATTCGTAACCAGATGCGCGACCCTCACTTCACCGTCTATCTTGGCCTTTTCCGAAATCACCAGCAGACTGCACTGGCCTTCGTCGGCGATTACATTGCCCTTGACTTCACCGTCGATGCGCATGCCGCCGGTAAAGAATACGTCGCCATTGATGCGGGTGGTCGCACCAATCAGGGTATCGATTGAATTCTTGGGTTTACGACTGAACATCACTTCCCCCTCGTTTATGCAACCTGAAACACGAACGCACGCACTCAACATGCCTGCGCCGTTCATGATGCCATTATAAACCTGCCGATTTCTGCGCCCTCACCTGGCCTCGCTCCATCACCCGCGCCTCAACATTCTTGACCACCACGCCCTCCGGCAACGTCAGCACCCCTTCGAGCCGCTGATAGTGCCGGAAACCGATTTTGTATTTATCTGCATCCGCCGCCCTGTCTTTCGGATAAACCAGACTGATGCTTTGCCCGCCTTGCTCGGCTGTCACCACCAGCTGCAATTCACCGCTAAAGCGCTGCTTGCCGCTGCCGCCCTGCATCACCAGCAGGCGGAAACGCAACTGATTCGGCGGGGACGATTCCAGCGACAGCCGCTGGATCGTAACCCCCTGCGTGCCGGTGTTGGCCGGCAACAGGCTGTCGAAATACGCCAGATCTTCTTTCAGGCGTGCATTTTCCGCTTCTAGCGCCTTGATCTGTTCGCTTAGCTGGCTTTGTGCCACGCGGTCTATCGTTTGCCGGGTTTCTGTCGAATCGGCCGACTTCGCCAGCTGATCGCGTTCCGCCTTGATCTGCGCTATCTGCGCACGCAAATCCCGGTCTTCCGGATTGCCAGCCAAACCACGGCCAAGGTCGTAAATCCAAAGCGCCAGCACGCCCGCCACCACCAGCGACAGCAGCCACAACCCCAGGCGTACCGGTTTCGGCAGCTGGCTTTTGATGATCATCGTCGGCGACGAGATCGACAATTGGCGCAACCAGAGTCTGTGTTTCACTTGGCGAGTCCTGTACTATCAGGGAATAACCGGAATATGCTGCAACCCAGCGGTTTCGTCCAGCCCGAACATCAGATTCATGCATTGCACGCCCTGACCGGCCGCACCCTTGACCAAGTTGTCCTCTACCACCAGAATCACCAGCGTATCGCCGCCGCCCGGGCGGTGCACCGCAATGCGCAGGTAATTCGACGCGCGCACGCTGCGGGTTTCCGGATGGCTGCCGGCCGGCATCACGTCCACGAACGCGGCATCGCGATAATGGTTTTCGTACAGAGCCTGGAAATCGATCTCGCGCGCTTCCGGCAGGATGGTCGCGTACAGCGTTGAATGGATACCGCGGATCATCGGCAACAAATGAGGCACGAACGTCAGCCCGACCTTGCGCCCGCCCGTCAGCACCTCCAGCCCCTGCACGATCTCCGGATGGTGCCGGTGTCCCTTGACGCCGTAGGCGTGGAAGTTGTCGCCGGCCTCGGCCAGCAGTGTACCGACCGCAGCATTCCTGCCGGCGCCGGATGCGCCAGACTTCGAATCGGAAATCAGCGCCGCCTCGTTCACCAGCGGCTTGCCCTGCGTCAGCAGCGGTGCCAGCCCGAGCTGAACCGAAGTCGGATAGCAGCCCGGCAGGCCAATCACACGCGCTGTCCTGATTGCCTCGCGATTCACCTCTGGCAAGCCATACACGGCCTCAGCGAGCAAATCCGGGCACGAATGCGGCATGCCATACCATTGCTCGAATACCTCCGTATCCTTCAGGCGGAAATCCGCTGCCAGGTCAATGATCTTCACCCCGGCAGCGAGCAGCTCGCGCGCCTGCGACATTGCCACACCATGCGGCGTGGCGAAAAACACCACGTCGCATTCCGCTAGGTTCGCCTTTTCCGGCGTCGAAAACGCCAGCGACACGCGCTTGCGCAACGATGGGAACATGTCCGCCACCGGCATCCCATCTTCCTTGCGCGACGTAATGGATGTGAGCCGCACCTGCGGATGGGCGGCCAGCAGGCGCAAAAGCTCTACCCCGGTGTAACCCGTTCCGCCAACAATACCGACCTTAATCATGTTGTCCCTCGCTAATAACCGGATATTCATTTCGAAACGCATTGCATTGTAATGGCATTGCGCCGCGATGTGAAATGCAAAAAGCCGCCGGGAACCCCAGCGGCTTTCTGTTTGCGCCACACCAGTTGCCACGGCAACTGGCTGCCTCGAGGGATTAACGCTTCGAGAACTGCTTGGCGCGACGTGCTTTGCGCAAGCCGACTTTTTTCCGTTCGACTTCGCGCGCATCGCGGCTGACAAAGCCTGCTTTCGACAGCACCGGCTTCAGGGCTGCATCGTAGTCGATCAGCGCACGAGTGATGCCGTGACGAACAGCACCAGCCTGGCCGGATTCGCCGCCGCCGGAAACGTTGACCTTGATGTCGAAACGCTCGGCGTTATCGGTCAGCACCAGCGGCTGACGGATAACCATCAGGCCGGTTTCACGCGAAAAGTACTCGCCGGCCGGTTTGCCGTTGACAACGATATTACCGCTGCCAGCCTTGATGAACACACGCGCCACTGCACTCTTGCGACGGCCGGTTCCGTAGTTGTAGTTACCGATCATGTCTGCTCCTTACAGTTCGAGTACCTTGGGTTGCTGCGCGGTATGCGGGTGCGTGGCTTCGCCATACACTTTCAGCTTCTTGATCATCGCGTAGCCAAGCGGGCCTTTCGGCAGCATGCCTTTGACGGCTTTTTCCAGCGCACGGCCAGGGAAACGCTGCTGAAT
>JAGSYW010000158.1 GCA_018262475.1 Burkholderiaceae bacterium
GTCCACGCCTTCCTTGTGCATGTCCCATAGCGGTGACATTTCGCGCAGTTTGGCGACTTTGTCCTTGAATAGCGCTATCGTGTAGTCGATTTCTTCTTCGGTGGTGAACCGCCCGAGCGTGAACCGGATCGAGCTGTGCGCGAGTTCGTCGCTCCTGCCTAGCGCTCTTAGGACGAACGAGGGCTCCAGGCTGGCCGAGGTGCAGGCGGAGCCGGAGGAGACGGCGAGGCCTTTGATCGCCATGATGAGCGATTCGCCTTCGACGTAGTTGAAGCTGACGTTGAGGTTGTGCGGCACCCGGTGTTCGAGATCGCCGTTGACGTACACTTCTTCGATTTCGAGCAGCCCTTGGAGCAGTTTGTCCCGCAGCGCTTTGATGCGCGGGATTTCGGTAGCCATTTCTTCTTTGGCGAGCCGGAATGCTTCTCCCATGCCGACGATCTGGTGCGTGGCGAGCGTGCCCGACCTTAGGCCGCGTTCGTGCCCGCCGCCGTGCATTTGCGCTTCTATCCTGACCCGTGGGCGGCGGCGGACGTAGAGCGCGCCTATCCCTTTGGGGCCGTAGGTTTTGTGGGCGGTGAAGGTCATGAGATCGACTTTGGTTTTTTGCAGGTCGATGTCGACCTTGCCGGTCGCTTGCGCTGCGTCGCAGTGGAAGACGATGCCTTTCTTGCGGCAGAGTTCGCCGATTTCGTCTATCGGCTGGATGACGCCGATTTCATTATTCACCAGCATGACCGAGACCAGGATCGTGTCCGGCCTGATCGCGGCTTCAAGTTGTTCGATGGTGATCAGCCCGTTCGGTTGCGGGTCGAGATACGTGGCTTCGAAGCCTTGCCGTTCCAGTTCCCGCACCGTGTCGAGCACCGCCTTGTGTTCGGTCGAGACCGTGATGATGTGTTTGCCCTTGGTTTTGTAGAATTGCGCCGCACCTTTGATGGCTAGGTTGTCGCTTTCGGTCGCACCAGACGTCCAGATGATTTCCCGCGGGTCAGCATTCACCAGCGCCGCGACGTGCGCCCGCGCTTCTTCGACGGCCTTCTCCGCTTCCCAGCCGTACTGGTGGCTCCTCGATGCAGGATTGCCAAACTGTTCCCTTAAATACGGAATCATCGCATCCGCCACCCTCGGATCTACCGGCGTCGTCGCCGAATAATCAAGGTAGATCGGAGGCAAAGGCCGGCAACGGATGTACCACCTTTAGCGTCTGCTCGCTGTTTTTTTCACGCTGCTGGTCAACCAGATCCTGCAGCGTCACGGAATCGAGATAATCGACAATCTTTTCATTAAGCGATGCCCACAGTTCGTGGGTCATGCAATGCTTCTCACCATCGGCTTCAGCCTTGTGCCGACAGTTGCCGATGCCGCCGCACATCGTCGTATCCATCGGTTCGTTCACGGCGAAAATGATGTCCGCCACCGTTATGTCTGCCGCCTTGCGCGCCAGACGATAGCCACCGCCCGGCCCGCGCACAGAAGCCACCAGCTGATGGCGGCGCAGTTTACCAAACAACTGTTCCAGATACGACAGCGAAATTTCCTGCCGCGCACTGATGCCGGAAAGCGTCACCGGCCCGCTGCCCTGGCGCATCGCCAAGTCAATCATCGCCGTAACCGCAAAGCGACCTTTGGTCGTCAGTTTCATAACATGCTCCTTGAGGCCATCCCCTTCCCGACCTTCCGCGATGCTGCACGGAACTCCCCGCAGGCAAATCTCGTAAGAGCTGCCGCCAAACCGGCCAGGCAGTGTAATAACCCTATTTGTTGAACATTTTTGTCAAGTATAACAAAACTCTTTTTTGCTTGCGCAACGGCAGCAAACGGGCTTGCTCCGAATTCAGCAATCCGCGAACTTGCCGCGTTTGATCAATCTCATCCGCCAGTTTCATTGCACTTAATCCTGAACCGTTTTTTGCCATAATCAAACGGTCGCCTGCCATGAAATCCGGAGAACTGTTATGTCAGCCAAAAAACTGATGTTTCACGATGAAGCGCGCAAAAAAATCTGTGCCGGCCTAAACATGCTGGCAAATGCGGTCAAGGTCACGCTCGGCCCGAAAGGGCGCACGGTCGTGCTGGACAAACCGTATGGCCCGCCAGTGATCATCAATTCCGGCGTGGTGGTAGCGCGCGAAATCGAATTGCCGGATCGCTGCGAGAATGTTGGCGCGCAAATGGTGCGCGAAGTCGCGGCGCGCACTTCCGAAATGGCGGGGGACGGCACCACCACCGCTACCGTGCTGGCACAGGCTATCGTAACGCAAGGGATGAAATACGTCGCAGCCGGTTTCGACCCGATGGATTTGAAGCGCGGCATCGATGCCGCAGTGGATGCTGTGGTCGCCCAGCTGAATGCGAATTCGCGCAAGATCGGCTCCGGCCAGGAAATCACCCAAGTTGGCACGATTTCCGCCAATGGTGACCGCGCCATCGGCGAAATGATTGCACAGGCGATGGACAAGGTCGGGCGCGATGGCGTGATCATGGTCGAGGATGGCCGCAGCATGAGCAATGAACTCGAAGTGGTCGAAGGCTTGCAATTCGACCGCGGCTTCCTGTCGCCGTACTTCATCAACGATGCGGAAAATGCGCAGGTTGCGTTCGACAACGTGCTGCTGCTGATCTGCACCAAGGCAGTTTCGCTGTTTACCGACCTGCTGCCTATTCTGGAACAAGTGGCAAAAACAGGCCAGCCGCTGTTGATCATCGCCGAAGATGTCACCGGCGATGCTCTAACGACGCTGGTGATCAACTCTCTGCGCGGCACTCTAAAAGTTTGCGCGGTCAAGGCGCCAGGCTTCGGCGATCACCGCAAAGCGCAACTGGAAGACATCGCCATCGTCACTGGCGGCAAAATCGTTTCCGACGAAACCGGCCTGACATTGGAAAAGCTTGCACTCGACGACCTCGGCCGCGTGCGCCGGGTAGAAATCGACAAGGACTGTTGTTCGCTGATCGACGGTGCCGGCGATCCGGTGAAGATCCAGTCACGCATCGCGCAAATCCGGCAGTTGATCGAAAGGGCCGATTCTCAATTTGAACGGGAGCGGCTGGAAGAACGGGCGGCCAAGCTCTCTGGCGGCGTAGCCTTGATCCGGGTCGGCGCCTCAACTGAAACCGCGATGAAGGAAAAGAAATCGAGGGTCGAGGATGCACTGCATGCGACCCGCGCCGCAGTCGAGGAAGGAATCGGCCCGGGCGGTGGCATCGCACTGCTGCGCGCAAGCGAAGCACTCAATGATCTGCACCTGGACAATCTCGCCCAAGATTCCGGCGTGAAGATCGTCCAGCGCGCATTGCAGGAACCATTGCGCCAGATCGTCACCAATGGCGGCGGTGAACCATCGGTCGTGATCGATGCTGTCAGCCGCGGCAACGGCAATTTTGGCTACAACGCCGCCAGCGGCCAGTATGGCGACATGCTGGAAATGGGTATCATCGACCCAACCAAGGTTACGCGCTTAGGCCTGCAAAATGCCGCCTCGATCGCCAGCCTGATCCTGACAACCGACTGCATCGTCGCTGAAATGCCGCCGCCGGAAAAGGGCGCCGCAATACCGCCTGAAAGTTTTGGCATGACCTGATACAATACTGGCACAGCGATGGAAAACACCATCGACCTGACCGGATTCGGGGGCGACTTGGATTCGACAGGGGTTGCAAAGCAGCGCAGGGCATACCGAGGCCTGGTTACCTCGTAAATACACCCAG
>JAGSYW010000016.1 GCA_018262475.1 Burkholderiaceae bacterium
TGTCCGAATTTTTGTGTAAACGGGTTTAGGTTAAAGCAGAGCGATACGCTCGCCGAACTCAATGGTAAACCGGTTTAGCGCTGCTTTCCAATCCCGGATTGGCATAGTCCATTTCTGGCTGATGTTCTTCAGCGCCAGATAGAACAGCTTCAGCAGCACTTCATCGTTGGGGAACGAACCCCGATTTTTGGTTAGCGCCAACAATTCAAGGGACAAATTCGCCTTACCGGAGAAAAACCGCGTAGCCGTTACATCGAGGATTGGGAAATCGTCGAATGCCTTTCTCTTTCATCAAAACGGACTGCTGGCAGCGTCAAGGCTGTTCAGGCCTACATGCGCATCAAGCTGTTAACCGGACTGCGCCGTGGCGATTTGCTGCGACTGACCATGTCTGACCTGAAAGAAGATGGCATCCATGTGATGCCGCACAAAACGGCTGACACTTCTGGCAAACGATTGATCATTGGCTGGTCGGACGAACTGCGAGATGCGATTGCCATGGCAAAGGATGTGCGCCCAAAGCTGTCGCCCTTCCTGTTCTGCAATCGCCTTGGGAAACCTTACATCGACGAAGAAAGCGGACGAGCTGGCGGTTGGGATTCGATGTGGCGTGGCTTCATGGCTCGCGTGCTGGCTGAAACCAAGGTCAAGGAACGATTCACTGAACACGACCTGCGAGCCAAGTGCGCCAGCGATGCCACCACGCTGGAACATGCGCGGCAACTGCTGTCTCATGCCGATGGCCGTATCACTGAACGGGTGTATCGCCGCAAGCCAGAATTCATCAATCCGCTGCGCTAACAACAAAATCTATAGCGCAATCGGCATCTATAGCGCAACAAACAAAAAGGCCTCCAATCTGGAGGCCTTTTTTCGAGAGGGGAAGTCGAATAATCATTGAAAAGCCTTATATTTAATAGGTTTTCACATTTTCGAAATTCAACATACCAACAAATGTACCAACAGTTGGGGGCTTTGCTTCCCTTTTCGAAGCCACCGATTCCTTATTGATGCATGCTGATTAGCGATAATGCAACACCAATGGAAAAATGCAATTATTACATCCCTACATGCGTATGAAAGGCTAACCCAACCACTTCTATCTCCCCCCACATGGGGGAAATACCATGGTACCCCCACGTCTTGTAGAAGACGTAATCAACCGCCTTAAAATTCAGGCGGCTCGAAGTGCGTGCGAAAATTTAGTCCCTGAAAACATTCATCCTGTGAAAATCCAAATACACCAGATGTCTGTCCGATATGGATCTCAATTTTTCGCCTGAAGAAATACATAGCGCACGCATCTGAACAACCCCAAGCGAGCGACTCACTAGGATATTTCCCACACCATCAAACGTGATCCACCCACCGTCAAACAGCGCATCCAGATGAGGTGCCAACAGCAAACCGTTGTACACATCCAGCCGTTCCTCATCTGAATCACAAGCAGCCCACGGCTTGATGTGCGATGCGCGCAGCAAGGGGATAACATCCAGGCCGGTAACTGCGCAGCGCCCGTTCCAGTATGAAATCAAATCATCCCGAAACAAGCCTTGTCCTATACGCTGCAAGACCATGCGCTCTGCTTCAGTATGGGCAGGTTTACCTTTGGTCTGTTGACGAAATTTCGCCAACGTTCCGCCAGTCAGCGCAGGTGCAAGCGCAGCGGCGCGGCCAAGCAGCTTATGCAGCGCTTCATAGCCCAGAACAACACCAGCACAAAACACCCACGGTGGAGAAGCCTCCTGTGCAGGCACATTCAGCTCGCCAGCAACTGCCAGCCCCCATGCACCGCTTGAAAACCCAACAAGATATTCATCCCGTCCTGAAGCCGCCACACCAAAAAACGCCGGAAAGGCGCTCGAACGAAAAACCTGCCAGCCGTTCTCAATCTTGGGCGATATATCAAAACCCGCATCCGTGGCTGCCTTGGCGATGCGGGTAGCATCCAACAAATCCATACTCGTCCTCGCCGGTGCAAAACCCAGCCCAACATTGCTTGAAAATGCCGCCCAAGCTTGCAGAAAAAAATCCAGTTCGCGCTCATTACCGAAAGCAATTCCAAGATACTTCCCACGCTGTCCAGAATGCTTGCGCTCGCGCCCTGTCAACGCAGCCTGCGCGTTAACCCAATCTCGAACCTCGGTAGCACCACGCCCCAAGTGGTCGGCAATCGCATCAGGATTCAACCCCATCTCGACGATGTTGCCCGGCAGGTTATCTGAGAAATACACTGCGCACGTCTGACCTTTGGAAGCACTCCTACGAAACCCGTTGGCCAGCTTTCCATAACGGCCTAGAGGAAGAAACGCGCTGCTTATCCGTTTTTCAAGTTGGGCGCTCATAGATAATCTGTCAGATTGGAGAAATCGTCAAACATTCGTCAGTTTTTCGTACCCCTGCCGAATCACATGCGCGATCATTGGCCGTCTTGCCGCCAGAAAATCAGAGTAGTTCATTTCAGTCCATTTTTCTGGCAATGCATGCCAGCTCATCATTTCTTCCACCTCTGCTGTTTTAAAACGATTGGCATAATTCAACCAGTAATCTGATGGTGGCTTGTCAGAAATCGCGATATTGTCATCCCACTCCACCAGCGCAAAATTTGCGATCTGATTGGTGTCGCGCAACTCCTTAAAACCTATCTTGTGCAAATAGCGTTTTGGGTAGAGATGGTGACGTTCAAGAGCCTTTTTCTTGCCTATTGCCGGAGGGTCTAGCAAATCGGCAACCTTGCTTTTAGAAAATAGTGCTTGGGCTTCGCACAAGACCAGCGCTGCGTAATAAGCAAATAAACTTGGGCTGCGACCAGACGAAGTGGACAACTCAAGGGGCAGGGTCTTCGTCCAATAGTCATCTGTCAGCGTAGCCCTTTCAACTTTCTGCAAAGCTTGCACGAAAGCGACAGGATCTTTGTTTGCAGGAATGACTGACAGATCAGCTTCGATTTTTGATTCCGGTGAAGTAGAGTACCGCCCGGTAAGCAACGACATATAAAGCCAACGTGCAACAGTGCGCTTCAAAATAAACGGGTCAACCTCGCATTCCGTTCGCCCAATCAAGTACAACTGATAGGCGAACACCAAAGCGCCAGTCGAACTGATGTAGCGTTCATGGCGATATCCCGCAGCTCGAACAATATTTAGAAAGTCTGCCCAGTAAGTCAAGTTCAAAACTCGACTCTGTGCCTCTTTCAGCTTATCAAATTGTTCAGTCCGACGCTCCTTGCTAAATTCTCCCGTGCGCAAATCCTTACCGCGTAAGATGGAATAAACATGTTCCAAGCGCGCTCGACGAAACGCAAGGCCAACATCAACACGCAAAAGATGATCTGGTTCTGGATGAAATATTGGATTTAAAGGACTGGCCTGCTTACCTGGTAAAGGTTTACGCGCACCAATGCTAAAGCGCTCCAATTCCGTTCGCCCATCATCCCAAAATACCGACATGAGTGTCAGAATAAAGTCAGACTGATTAAGCTTCTTACCTTCGCTGTTGATCCTAACAAACACGTCGGCAACTTGCTCCTCATTAGTAGACTGAGACAGTTCCAAAGCCACAAACGGATAGTTAACCAGATTAGCCAGCTTGGTAATATTGGCAGCAATCTGGCCTTGCTCATTCTTCGATACCTCTCGCGATAAACGCAACTTGTTCAAATATTCCGAAATAGTCGTATAGGTATCGTTGCCAAACACCTCCGAAATATCGATGATGAATTCGGGCTTTTTTTCGGTCGTTGCATCAGGCACGGCAAAAGTCCCATCGCAAGGATTGAACGCAATCCTTATAAACTCCTGTTCAAAATTTTCTCGAATAATCGCCTTGCGGCGTACAACAGCATAAAGCGACGTCAAACGCTGCTGTCCATCAACAATCAAAAGTGAAGGCTCCTTTTGCTTGGCATCAACGCCAATAGTTTTGCTGCCACTATCAAAAGCGCCGGTTTGCCAGAATAAAAAATAGCCAACCGGATAACCTTTAAACATCGAATCAAACAAATCACGTACTTTGGCGTTCGACCAGACGAATGGCCGCTGAATGTCTGGCAAACCAATTCTTCCAAGGCCAATGTCCTGAATTAAGCCACCCAGGGTGTAATGTACTTCCTTGAAAAGCGTATCCATCATTTGATGCAATCCTTCCGTTATTGAACAGGCTATGCTCACAGTTAAGGCAAGGCTATACCTCGAATTTTCTGATAAAGATCGACAGCATATGAATCTGTCATGCCCGAGATATAGTCTGCAGCCAATACCGCGCGCTCATAAGCGGATTTCGCGGCAAAATCGACCTCCCCCCCAGGGAGCAATCTAAGGATGGTTTTTGCCTTGGTAGATGGCTCGCTTGCAGTCGGATCAGCAACATTTTCCATGGCGCCAAGGAAGGCGCTCAAAAGCCCACCGATAACTTCAAAACCACAAGCTTCAACCTCCACAACTGGGCGCGCGGAATAAACATGCTTTTTTGCCAAATCCTTAAACGCCTTGAAATCACTCGCTTTATCAAGATGATCCGCCAGTTCATCATCAAAGCTGCCATCCATGATTCGATCATAGTTGTTGCGAAACGCCTCAATCATGCTTCGAATCATCTGGTCGATGGTGACTGCCCTGAAGTATTCGGCACGCCGTTGAAGATCAGGGATTGCATTTGCCTTCGCCAGCCTTTTGCTATCTAGCCAAGGTTTATGCAACCACTCGATTTGTTCAAAAGTCAGATAGCCGCCCTTAAAACCATCTTCAACATCCATCACGTGATAGCTAATATCGTCAGCAGCTTCAACGAGATAGGCCAGTGGATGCCTGAACCAAGCTCTGCCTGAACCAGGTTTCTTTTTCAGTCCCAGTTCATCGGCAAGCTCTTCAAATAATCCTGCCTCGCTTTGCATGAAACCAAACTTTTTCCCACTAATACCACTCTTCTGTGATTCGTCCACAAACGATTCGCGCGGGTATTTTGAGAACCCTCCCAGAACAGCACAAGTAAGTTGCATTCCTCCCCGTCGATGTTTATTCTGTAATGACGACAAGGTTCTAAACCCCTGTGCATTTCCTTCAAACTTCAGCAAATCCATCACCTCGGCTTTTTTCATGCACTTGATTGAAGGAATGGCTGAATTGGCAAACCATTCCTGAATGGCAGATTCACCCGCATGTCCAAATGGCGGGTTGCCAATGTCATGCATCAGGCTCGCAGTGGCAACGATGGTGCCCAAGTCCTGGGGAGTAATGATAGATTTGAGACTGTAATCTTTCCTCAATATTTCATCAGCGGCCATCATGCCTAGCGAGCGCCCTACGCTTGCCACTTCTAGGCTGTGGGTTAACCGCGTCCGCACATAATCGCTTTTCGCCAGCGGAAAAACCTGAGTTTTATCCTGCAAACGCCTGAAAGCCGAAGAGAAAATGACGCGGTCGTAATCGCGCGTGAACTCCGTTCTGGGCTCCGGAGCGCTTGCCTCGTCACCATCTTGTTTCCCCAGTCTTTTCGTGGACAACAATTTGTTCCAGTCCATTTATCCTCCCGATTTTTTCATCCGTTGTGATTTTGCGTTGGTCACTAACAGGCAACGCTTACCCCGCATACCACCTTAGCAACGCCTTCAGCGCCGTTTCGTCAGCGACGATGCATGAGGTCTGGTTGGGCGAAGCAAGTTTGGAAAAGGCGCGGTTCACGCTGCTGCCCTTGTACGGCGCATCGCAGATTTCCCAGCCAGGGGCATCGGGCAATGCACATTTTTCCAGCAACACGCGGGTTTGCTTGGCGGGGTGTTCGCCAGTAGCGGTATTGGTATTGGTATTGGTATTGCCCAGCACAATGGCGAACTGTTTGCCGCGTGCGCCGCCAACCGCAAAAAACTGTGCCTTGGTTCGTTCCTTGCCATCAAAGCGATGGATGCCCAGTTCCAGGCGCAATGCGCCATCCACCACCGCCAGCGCTTCCTGCGCCGGATACTTCAGTGAAGCTTTCATGCTGCTGCCTTTCCCACGACCTAAAAACCTTGATTTTTATCGAAAAACATGGGGGTATATCTTAAAAACAAGCAACTCCCCCAATATTTCTGGGGTACATTAAAAATACTGCCAGCAGTATAAAAACAGCCCTGCGGGCTCATGAATTTGCCTCCAGCCGATCCCACGCTGCCAGCACCAAGCGTCGAGTGCGATATTCACCGAACTGGCGGATTTCGCCATTCTTCAATACGCGGAAGGTTTCGGATGGGTAGTCTTCGCCCATCACGTCAGCGGGGTCGAGGATATAGCGCAGCTCATCACGCGTGAGGCCATAGAGTTTGGCGTAATACGCATCCAGCTCGGCGCGCAGCAATGCACGGCGTTCCGGGTTCCAGGCAAACGGCTCGCCGTCATAGCCGAGGTCTTCGGCCCAGGGTTTCAAGTCGTGCGCGGTGTAGGTCAGCTCCAGCACGCGAGGCACGATGAAGTCGAGGTCGGCCTCGGTATAGCGGTCGGGTGGAAGTATAGGCAATTGCTTATAAATAAAATAATTCATATGCGTTCCACCAGTTTTGTGGCGTGCCACAAAATCAAACACCAATGCACATAAGTTACCAAGCAACACGGCAAAAATCTGCTTATTCTTCCGATCGGTAAAGAGCATTAGTGGCATTTGATTACCCACCCCAGCCATCGGCACCACCGAAGCAATCACAGTGCGTTCATTGGTTGCGTTGGTAATATCCCGCCACCCCATCAACCAACCGCGATCCCAGCCTTTGGCTGCCAGAATTTTCTTCACTTCACTGGCATCCACCCAATACCGCGGCCGCACGGCAAAATCCGGGTTGGCTTTTTCGTCGATGGAAACATCGTGGCTGTCACTGCCGGTGTAGCTCGCCCAGCGGTGGTCGAACTGGTGCACCATCTTGGCTTCATACAGCGGCAACAAGCCCGCCGCCGGTTCGGTCTGGAACAGGTGGCTGTCACTCGTCATGTTGAATAATCCCTGTGAGAACGTAATGCCCCACGGGTTTTTCTCTGGCGTTCCTTCTTCGATCAGCACCGGCGCGGCGCGGTAGAGTTTTTTGGTTAGCTCCGCATCGCGTTCGCTCCGGAAAACCGGACAGGTGCGGGTATTCGGGTTGATCAGGCGGAATTCTGCCGGCGTCAAGGTAAAACGACGCCGCGCATCAGTCAGTTGCGCTGCCTTCGTGGCAAAGCAGACGAATTGCGCCGCTGCTGCCTGACCGAGCGTGAGCAGACAAAATTTGTAGCTGCGGTGCACAGATGAGAAAACCGCTTCACGATTCTCAATATCGAACAGGCTTACCAGCCGCCCCTGCTGCGAAATGGCTTCGAAATAGGCTTTGGTGCTGTCATCAGTGGCGATGCCGGTGGGCACGATGAAACCCGCTCGCCCTTGGGGCGCTACCAGTTGGGCGAAGGTTTCGGCAAATAGCGGATAGGTATTCAGCTTTCCGACAGCCGTTAAAGGAAAGCGGCCAGACTCACGATAAAAGGTATTTGTCGCCTCTATCACTTGCGCATCTGTCAAATATTGTTCCCATAATTGCGGATTTTCAATTTCTAAAGCGGCGATTGCACGTTTGCGCTTATCTCCTGCCAGCGCCGCAATGCTTGGCGCACGTGCGGCAAAGTACTCCTCTTCACCCATTTGGGAAACTTCCCACGGCGGATTGCCGAGCAATACATCAAACCCGCCCTTGGCGTGCACTTGCGGGAAGGCTTGCCACCAGTGGAAGGCTTGCGCTTCGGTGGCTGCGCGGCTGGCGGCGGCTGCCAGGCTCGGCCGGTGTTCGCTGTCATTGAGTGCCAGCCAGACATCCTGACTGGTGGGGGTGTTGGTTTTGTTGGGCGCGGTCTTTGGCAGGACGAACGCTGCCACGAACAGGTCTGCCGCCAGTCGCGTGCTGGATTGCGCCGCCTTGTCTTCAGCCTGGCGGAAGGCGAGCCGCTTGGCTTCCAGCGCTTCCAGGGTGTCGTCCGGCAGTGCTTCGAGCGCGGCTACGTCGTCGGCGCCGTCAAATTGCAAACTAAGGATGCGTCCGGCGCGTTCGCGGGTTTTTTCGATGGCTTTTCTGGCGTCGCGGTTGGTTTTTTTGAGTTGCTTGACGGTTTCCTTGTCGTCACCCGAGAGGGCATTGAATGCCTTGTCTGGAATGCCTGCTTCAAGCACTGCCGGGTCAAGCACGCCGAGCAGTGCGTCACCACAGCGCAGGTGGTGATCGAGGAAGGTTAGCGGCCTGTCTGGCGTGTAGGCTTCGAGCCAGAGCGCGGTGCGCGCCAGTTCGACCGCCATCGGGTTTTTGTCCACGCCATAGATGCAGCGGGCAATGACGTCGCGCAGCGCGTGGCGGAAATCGGCGGGCAGCGGGTTGCCGTCTTCGGCATTGAGGCGGGCAATTTCTTCGGCAACGCGGCGCGCCGCTGCCAGCAGGAAGTGGCCGGAACCGCAGGCCGGGTCGCAGATGGTTAGATTGAACAGCGCCTTGACCGGTTCTTTGGGGTTGACTTCGAGCGTGCGTTCGATCACTGGGTCGAGTGCGCTTTTGATGAGTTCCTGCACCAGGCTGTCCGGTGTGTAGTAGGAGCCGGAGAGCTTGCGGGCATTGCCTTTGTTGCTGCCTTCATCGTCATCGCCAATAAAACCAAATCGACGATCACCAGCGGCTATCGAGATGGCTGGCACGAGTTCGAGCAGGCTTTCATAGACGCTGCCAAGTTCTTCTGAGCCCATGTCGCGGTAGTTGACGCGTGAGAGCGCTGCGCCATCGCGGAAGAAGCACAAACTAAAGAGCGCACCCAGCAGTGACTGGTTTTCCAGTTGCGCAGCATCGAGATCGGGGCATTGGCTGGTTTCGAACAATCCGCCCAGCGGTGGCAGCCCTAGCGCGGCTTGCCCTTTGGCCAGACCTGCAAAGGTGATGCATAGCGCCTGCCATAGATCGCTGTGGCGGTCGTAGCGGCGACGGCGCATCGCAAGCTGGCGCAGTCGTTGCAGGCTGTATCCTTGCTGGTAGCGTTCTTTAGCTTCGGGCTGGGCTTGTGGCGAGAACAGCAGTTCGCGGTCTTCAATAGTGGCGAGGAAGATCAGGCGATAAACGAGGCGCAGCAGTTGTTCGTGCAGGCTTTGCGCAGTCATTTCTCCCCGGTCTATTTTTTCGCGCAGCGCCGTGTTGGCGGGGTGGGCAATGAAGCCGGTGCCGAGCGCGCGCAGGGCGTCTGCCACGCCAAGGCGCAGGCGGCCACGCACCAGCACGCCATCTTCCTGAGCAGTGTTGCGCCAGCGTTCTAGCGGACAATCTGTTGGTTCGGCACCATTTTTTCCGAAGCGGCTGGCGTGTGCGAGCAGCCAGAGCGCGGTGAAATCGGGGTATAGACCTTCGTTGAAGATGGCTTCGAGATCCGCTTCGATGTAGGCCGGACGCGTGAGGCTGGCATTGTCGCGCAATATGCGCAGTTTGAGGCCGTTAGTAACGACCGCCCACAGGCAGGCTTCCGAAGCGTTGAGGTATTCCTGTGCAAGCAGAAACGGCGAGCGGCGGCGAATGCCATCGCCGTGGCGGTTGTCCGACCTATCGAGCAGTTGGTCATGTGCGGCAAAAACCACCGGGATGCGCCCTTGTGCTGCCGTGTGCCCAATCGGGAAGATGCGCTCGCTGAGTGTGATTTGCCCAATGGATTCGAGATCGGCAAAACCGAGAACCTGCCTGCAGAACGGCTCAAGAAAGTGGCGCACGGTGACGGCGTGCGTTTCGCGCCCGCTTCGCTGGCGGTGCGCTTCGAAATCCTGCCAGAGGCTTTGGGCAATTTTCCAGTAGCGGCCAATTTCATCGCGCAGCCGCAGGCCGCGTGGTATGGCGTAATCGGTTTCGGTTTGCTCGGTGGCGTCGAGATGGGCGATTTTGTTCAGAAAATCGGGTGCCAGCAAGCCGCCTTCAATGGTGAGGGCGGTGAAGGCGAGTTCCTGGGAGGAGCGGCGTGCCATGTGGTTTCTTCCTGTGCTTTATTCGGGCATCACGCCGGGATGAGGACAAATACGCCCATGACATCAACCGGCAAGCTGGGCGTGACGCGGTATTCACCCACGCTTCTGGCGGCTTCTCGCACACGGCGGTGATCTTCGAGCAACGCCTGAGCGCGTTCGCGCGCAATCGTTTCCAGCAGCTGCTGCCAGCGCGGAAGCATGTCGAGCGATTGCAGCAGGTGACGGTCGCGCAGGGCAGTTGGCATGTTGCGCTCGGGTTCTGCCGCCATCAGGCTGCGTGCTTTTTCCGCATCAAGCTGGCGTGAGCCTTCTGCTCCTTCGAGTGCGAGCGTGGCGGTTTCTTCGCACAGCAACATGCGCGATTGTCCACGCTGCGTGATGGTAAGCTGGTGGCGCAAGCGCAGCAGCAGTACGGTTGTCCGGGTGCTGACCGCGCTGGTGAAGATGGCACCCGCACGGGCGACATTGCCCATTTCATCCGCCGTGCTGCTGGCATCATCCAGCGCCTGTTCCAACAGGTGATCCGCCAGGCATGCGACCAGCGGGTGCGTACGGTGGATGAATTGCGCGCCCGGCGCGGGGGGCTGGTGACAATCAATCCGCAGACTGTTTTCAAGCCCTTCTCCTGCAAGCCGCTCCCGCAGCGCAGCGGGGAAGCCGTTTGTGTGCAGCCGCCAGTGGCCTGCATTTCGACCGGTGGTGGCTTCCAGCTCCGCACCGAGCCGGACGGCAGCACGACGAACAAAGCGTTCGACATCATCTTCACCACCCAGCACAGCGAGCGTTTTTTGCCATTCCGGCAAGACATCTTCCGGGCGCAATCGACGTTGCGCAAACAGCGTGCGGTTCTTGGCTGCTTTTTCGTGCGCCGATTGCCAGGCGGTTTCGATTTCCTGTTCCGGCTGCCCGAAGTCGAACAGGCGTTGCGGCGTGGCCGTGGTGGTGGTGCCTTTTCTGAGCAGAACGGCACCGACCAGCGCTTGCGTGAGTTTGCCTTCATCGTCCGGCAGCGGCACTAGCACGCCAAGTTCCTTGCGGATGCTCTCCGCCTTGCGCAATATGACTTGCAGCACGGCACCATCGACCGGGTTATCTTGGCCGAACAGCATGGTGCTGCGTACCTGGCGCGCTTTCTGTCCAAAGCGGTCAACGCGGCCTTCGCGCTGTTCGTGGCGTGTCGGGTTCCACGACAAATCGTAATGCACCACCGCCGTGAACAGGTTTTGCAGGTTGACGCCTTCGGACAGACAGTCGGTGGCGACCAGTATGCGGTTTTCGTCTTCGCCCATGGTTTCGATGAGCGCTTCCCGCTCGGAGGGTGCCATTTCTCCAGTGACCGCACGCACATTGTGGCGCTTGAATTCCTGGCGCAGCGCATCGGCAACGTAGTGCGCAGTGGCAATGTAGCGGCAGAATATCACTGGCAAAAACCCGGCTTCCGTCAGTTCCTTGACATGGCCAATCAGGCGTTTCAGTTTGGGGTCGTGAGCCGGGCCGATGAGCTTGCTGGCTTTGGCAATGAGTTCCGTGAGCAAGTGGCTGTCTTCAGTGCAGGCTGCTGGTTCGATATCTTGCGTGCTGAGTTCGTCATCCATCCCGTCCAGCACGCGTTCCCTTCCTTGTGATTCGGCGTCCTCCAGACTGTAGGCTTCTTCTTCGGCGCCCACGGAGGGATTCGAACCGTCCAGCCGTGTGCGCAAGGCATTTACTGCCGCTGCAGGCGAGGAAGATATGCAGCGCAGCAATGCCAAAGCCGCCCACCAGCTCATTCTTTGGCGCAACATGCCTTGTCCTTCGGTACGCTCGACCAGATCGCGCGCATAGGACAGCACATCGTCGAACAGTTTTCCCCATTCGCCGCTTAGCCGATAGGTGATTTCGGCTGTCAGCCTTTCCGGAAAGACCTGCCGATCCTGCCATTCTTCGATGTCTGGCCGACGGCGTTGCACGAAATGGCGCGCCAGCTGTTCGCGAAGTGCTTGCCTGCTGTCCAGCGGCAAATCCTTGAGGCTGGTGAATTCCGGGTTGAGCAGGCCGAGCAGGTTGTAAAAAGCTTGTTCGTCGCCAGAATGTGGGGTGGCAGTCAACAGTATCAGGTGGCGGTGGACATCTTCGGCCAGCCCTTTGAGCAAGGTATAGCGTTGCTGACGGCCTTGTCCGCCGTGAACGCAGGTGTGCGCTTCATCCACAATCACGCATTCCGGGCAGGCGCGCTGGAATTCGTCGCGCCGCCTGTCGGATTTGATGTAGTCAAGACTGACAACCGTGAACGGGTAGGCTTCAAATACGGATTGGTTGGCAGGCAAGCCACGTTCTAGTCGTGCAGCAGTGGTGTTGCGCACAACCACTGCTTGAATGTGGAACCGTTCCTTGAGTTCACGCTGCCATTGTTCGCACAGGTGGGGCGGGCACAGAACCGCCATCCTTGAAATCTCGCCACGGTCGAGCAGTTCACGCACAATGAGCGCCGCTTCGATGGTTTTGCCGATACCGACGTCATCCGCCACTAGCAGCCGCACGACTTCCTGACGCATGGCCATCAATAACGGCACCAGCTGATAGGCTCGCGGTTCGACTGCGATATTGCCAAAACTGCGGAACGGGCCGGCACCACTGCGCAGCTTGAGCATGAGTGCATCACCCAGCAATTGGCCTGCTGCATGGTTCGATGCGTGCGCCACTGTCGGCCATTCGAAGCTGGCGGGAGCTACTGCGTGGGGTTCGATCGGCAGGTAAATCAGCGTTGCGTCATCTTCTGCCGCGCCAAGCGGGCGCAGGTAGAGCGTTTCGGCGTCCGATTTTGGCAGGACGATCCATTCTCGCCCCCGAGCGGATACCAGTGCGCCCGGCTGGAAATTCATTGGTGCATTCATCAATTCTTGCTTCCTTGGCCGAACAGGTCGGCATGTTGCTGGAAGATGGTCTCCCAGAGTGCTTGTTCTTTTGGAAACCGCACGACGTAGTAACCGGCATCTTCAAGCACCAGGTTTATCGCGCTGTCCTTTTCTTTTTGTGCAGACTCATCGTGATGCGGGCCATCAATGAAGATCGCTGCTTTCCAGTCCTGGTAGAAGAAATCGGCGCAGGTATGGCATTCTGCGATGGTTTCCTGCCCGCGATCGGGTGCGCGGTAGTCATGTGCTTCTACGTGTGCAAGCCAAGCTTGTTCCAGACTGCTGCCGGAGATGCGCGCAAGTTCGGCCTTCTGTTCATCCGGTGAACGGCCAAATGTGCCTATCTTGCCGGTTGCACGCGTAAGGCGTATGAGCACTTCCAGCGCCTTGCCGTCGTTGTCGATGTCCTGCCGGTCTATCAACGTGTGGTCTGGCTGGTTGTAGTAGGAAAGCAGGCATTTGTAGCAACCCGCTTCGCATGTTGGGTTGCCATCGGCATCCTGCTCCTGCGTGAGTTCTTCCTTTTTCCAGATGCCGTCTTGGGGGCGCAGGTAGTGCATGATACGCAACGCTTCTTCTGCCACCCGCGCAAACGCGTCCGGCTCGGTTGCCAGCCTTGTCAGTACGCCCGCGCCACCTTCTGCCGATTCGTAGAACAGGATCGCCTGACGGTTGTCGCGACTTGGCAGCGGCTCAGTCATCAATTCGCTTTCTTCTAGCTGATAAATGGCTTCAATGCCGCGCTTGAGGGCGTATTGCAGTGTTGCCATTGTCACAGCCGAATAGGTTTCAGGCGGTCGGATGATCAGGATGTTCCTGCGATCTTCAACATAGGGAACGATGCGTTGCGGTGGCGTTTTGTCCGGCGGTGTGTCTGCGTCGGCTTCGCCGCTTTCTTCTGCACCACCCACCCAGTGCCCGGTCACGGGGTTGATCATGAAGCCGAGAATGCTTTTTTCCTTGCGCCGTCGCCAGCCGAAATTCATGCGCCATACGGTCGCCGCTGGGCCGTATTGCAGCGTAAGCACGGTTCCGGCTGCATCTTCTTGCTGGTTGTCTAATCGTTGCATGCGCCCATCCTGCTCGGCAAACTGGATCGTGGTTTGCATTTCGTAGCCCTGACGGACGCGCTCTTCTTCGTTTGCAGTAATCCGCTCGGCGCGCCGGGTAGATACGTTTTCGATGCGGTACAGACTTTGTACTTCTTTGGCATCAGCCAGTAGCGCATTGCAGGAAACGCAGCGGCTGGCATCGCGCTGACTACGGAAATGCCCATAACCGCATACTGGACAGAGGCGCGCCACCTCGGTACTCAGACGCGCTCCAAGCGATACCTGATCTTCGCTGGATACTGCAAGCATGGCGCGGGTGACGCGGTATTGGCTGCCCTCATGGTAAATCAGGCTATACGGGCCAAACTCACCAAGCGCGAGGAAGCGTGGGCGGCTGAGGAAGTTTTCGCGACCGATCTTTCCGCGCCGTGCTGGAATATATGCCATCAGTGGCAAGCGCGGGAAGTTGTAGCCCGGCAGAAACCCTTGGCTTGCCAAATAACGATAGGTGTAGAAATCCGAGTTCAACGAGCCGGATTCTTGCAGCAACAGGCTTTGCTGGCGGAAGGCTTCGTCGTGCCGCTGTTTTGCATCCCGACGGTCGCGTTCGCTGGCTGCCGGGTTGTTCATGACATTTTGGTTGATTTCCATCTGCCGCTTGGTGGCTGCAAACAGTTCGCGCCAGCGGTTGAGCGCGTGATCGAATGCCGCGAAGGCTCTTCCGAATACCAGTTCTGCAAAACGCTCGTCATACCACGGGGCTTTTTGTGGCGTCAGCTCGCTGGCCAGCATTCCAAGTATGTGCAGACCACGTTCGTGAGCGCGCTTTTGCGCCGCCTTGGCATCCAGACCTTTTTGCAGATGTTCGACCAAAGGCGATTGGTCGATATTCATGTCCAGCAGGCTGCGAATGCTGCTTTCCAGCTTGACGCCCGTTTCAGCTAACCAGACAGCGTGCAGATGGCTTTGTATCAGTTCTCGGTTAGCCAGATCGAGGGTTGGCGGGTTGACCTGCCCGTGAACCATGCGCACCGGATCGCGGAAGAAATATTGGTCATGTGGCGATTGCGCCGCACAATAGGTGATGACCAATGCGGGCTGTCCGGCGCGGCCTGCGCGACCGCTGCGTTGTGCGTAGTTTGCCGGTGTCGGCGGCACGTTGCGCATGTAAACCGTGTTGAGTGAGGAAATGTCTACACCCAGTTCCATGGTCGGTGAACAGAACAGCACTGGAAGCCACTCCAGAGGCTTGCCGGTACGTTGCAGCCAGTCATCTTTGTCCTTGTTGGTATAGCGGAAACGGGCTTCGCGCTGCATGCGATCATCTTGTTCAACCTGTGCGGTATGTTCGCGCGCCTCAAAGTCAAACAGCCGGTGCGCCGGATTCGCCAATAGACCAGCAATATTGGCGTATAGCGTGCGGAAAAACTCGTTGTCATTTGATGCCTGACCACTCTTCCCATCATTCAGGCACCAGAGCAGGCTGGTTCCATTGAGCTGATAGCCAGTGATGCCAAATTCTGTTTCTTCTGAAACAACCAGGCCATATTCTTTGGCACCTTTTAGCAGCGCAGCAATGATTTCCTGATATTGATCATCCTTGATTTTGCCTGCGTGAGGATTATCCTGTCCGTTCGCTTCACGCCATGTTCCTGCTTGCCGCAACACACGTCCCAGCCTTGAGCGCGCGCTGCCAGAAACCAAGTATTCGACATTTCGCCGATCTTCATTTTTTGGCCTGCTTCGCGTAATAAACCAGTTGGCCGCCGATGGTGTTTCATCCTCGGTAAATCCCCATGGTTCTAGCAAGTTGGCAAAGCTGGTTGTTTTGAGCTTTTCGAGTTCGAAGCGGTCAAGATAGCGCGTAGCAACGCACAAGCCCTGACGCATTGCATCGAACAAAATGTGCAACAATTTTTGCCTGACCGCAGGTGTGGCCGCCTGCAAGATGAGCGGCGCTTCCTGCCATGTCTGCCCATCGGACGCTAGTTCTTCCACATCCTGGTAGTTGATGCGTACCAGCCCGAGCTGTTCCAGGTTGGGGTTATTGAACCGCCATCCACGACGGAGATCGAAGTAAATGCGATAGCCGAGGACGTTGCGCATGATTTCCTGCACCTGCCGACGCGCATTTCCTTTTACATCAGAATTTTGCATGTATTCGGCACGCACGCCTGGATCATCCCGGTTAAAACCGAGTGCATTGAATACTGCGCCTGCAATCTCGCTTTCGGTGATCTGGCCACCCGGTGTTGTTTGCATGGCAGCCAGCACGGCCGAACGCAGCATCAGCACTTGAAGGAAGTCGTTGAAGTGTCCTGCTTGTAGCGCAGCATCCTGTCGGTTGTCGGTGAAGCCCAGTATCTTTTTGGCCTCGTCGCTGAGCTGCGCATCTTCTTCATACAAATATCGCAATGCTGACAGCACCATCATGGTGGTGGCCGAACTGCGGCCCTCACCAGAAAGTGAAGTCAGACGCAGTGAATCTTTTCCTGTGGTGTCGTAGGTGACACCACAATTCAGGCAAAAGCCGAAATGACCGGGTATGAACCAACCTGACAGACCATTTTGGTCTGCGACACCTTCCGGTGACAATTTCACATGCACAGGCTGGCGGCGGCGGTAACCGGATTTCAGGCGGTAATCGTCCCCACGCATCTCAAGCCATGATTCCGGGTAGCGTTCCGGTATATCATCCCAAACCCCCGTCGTGTCCGGCATGAAAAAACCACTGCGGATGTCTTCGTCTTCATGGCTGCGCTCGTCAATGTTGCGCGGGCTATATGTGCAACCTGATGACTGGTTCTCATCCCATACCGGTATATATTCCTGCCCACATTCGCGGCAGAAGTGGATGGGATACAGCTTGCGGCTGCGGTCACCAGGTACATATTGACTGCCATCCAATGTTATAAAACGACTTCCTTCGGCTTCCAGCGTGCCAAATACTTTGCTGCCGCCAGATATGAATTGGTGGAGCTTGAAGGCAAACAGGCTGCGCCCGCCATCTTCCATCGGCTTGTCCACAGTCCTGTAGGCGAGCAACAGAAAGTCTGATAACACCTGTTTGGCGCGTTCTTCTGTTGTTCCGGCATTTTCCGCCAGCCTCGTACTGGCTTCTTCCAGCGTAATCGGTTTGGCGCGACGCCATTTGCCTTCTTCGCGAGTCAGGCCAAGGTTTAATTCTGTCCAGACAGACAAAGGGTGTCCCGCCAACGATTCGTAGCTGACTTCTGATGGTAAATCGTCCTGAACTGCGCGCGCGAGATCGTTCCGAATGTGCTCAATGAGAAGGTGTTCGGGAGTGACCCGTTGCAATGTTTCCGTAATCACGTTTGATGGTGCAATCTTGCCACCGAACAGGCGGCTTGCAACTTCAGCCACTACTGTGTTTCTTGCTGCTTCCGTACCTTCGGTTGCCATTGTGGCGGAGGTGCCTATGCACTGGAGGTTGTCAGACAACGCCTCACGCACGCGCCTTACCAGCAAGGCCACATCAGCACCCTGACGGCCACGGTAGGTGTGCAATTCATCCAAAACAAGGAATTGCAATCCTTTTGCATTCCGGATAACTGCCTTGTCTTTGTCGTCCTGACGTGTCATCAGGAGTTCAAGCATCATGAAGTTGGTCAGCAGAATATCCGGCGGATTGGAGGCAAGTCGCTGACGCTCTTCGTCATTCTCCTGGCCGGTGTAACGCCCAAATGTTATTGGCGCGTCATCGCCATAATCAGCGAGAAATTTTCCCAGTTCTTCAAGCTGGCTATTGGCAAGCGCGTTCATCGGATAAATCACGATAGCTCTGGTTCGCGCCGTTTTTTCCGCTGCCTTCGCCTTTAGTACAGCATCAACAATAGGAATGAAATAAGCCAGCGATTTGCCTGATCCGGTTCCGGTTGTCAGAACATAGCTCTCTCCCTTCTCGGCAAAGCTGATGGCCTCTTCCTGGTGCAGGAACAGCTTAAGAGTTGCACCAGATGACGATGCCGATTTGCCTGCACGGAAGATGCGCGCGCATTCCTTGTGAAGTTTACCCGCTGCTACCAGTTCTTCAACCGTATGACCAGGTTTGAAATTGGGATTGACCTGCACCAGTGGCGCTGGCCAGTAACGTTGTGATTCGTAGGCGTCCTCGACAAATTGTGCGATGTCGTTAGCCTTGATGCGCGTGAAACTGCGTGTGAATTGTGAGTAGTCGCCTATGAGGTTTTCGCGGAATTTAAAGACGTCCATTCTTTTTTATCTTTCTTCTATACTCATGGAATAACTCAAGCTTCAAATCAATGACATAGTAACCGGCGCTGTGTGGTTATTGCGCATCTTGTCTCTTAATACCTTCATGCAGCAGTGCCAATATGCGTTTTTTTAGACCATCCGCCCCCACCACCCTTACCTCCGGCACATGCCTGAGAATATCCGCGCACAGTTCCCGTTCATCGCTGTACGGCACTTTGAGGTGATACGTGCCATCTTCCGCATACCAGCCTTGTTGTTCCGGATGCCAGGTTTCCTTGCTGATCCATTTTGCCCTTTCTGGAGTGAAGGCGAGTTCAGCCCATTGCACGTTTTTGCCCGAATAAATGCCATAGCCGGCATCCAGCACTTCCTTGAGCACTTTGGCTGTGACTTCTTTGGCGTTCTTTTCCGTTGGGGTGACCGCCAGGATGGCGTCGAGGCTGAAACTGCGGATTTCTTCTCTGAGGTGGCACCATGCATCGAGGTACCAGTTTTCCCGGTAGTGGGTGAGGCGTTGTGGGGAGATTTCCCTGCTGGTTTGCTTGCCGTCGAATTTGCTGTGGTGTTCGATGGCTATGCGCTTGCGTTGCAATACGGCGTTGGCTATCGGGATGAAGTGCTGGGGTTCGTAGGGTCTGGCGTGCAGTTTCTGGATGCGGATGCGTTTTTCGATGTCAGTGGCAGGTATGCCCTCGCTGTCGAGCAACATGCGTAATCGTGCCATCAGTGGTTCGATGTGCGGTGTGAGCAGTCCGGGACTGAGGCTGCCGAGCAGTTGCTGCATGGTGAGCAGCGCGTGGATTTCCGAGGCGTTGAACCAGAGGCCGGGGAGTTCGAATTTCTTGCTGGCTGGCAGCTGTTCGTAACGATAACCGCCTGCATCCCTGTCCCAGATGATGGGCGCTTGCAACCGGTCGCGCAGATATTCGAGGTCGCGCTTGAAGGTGGCGCGGGAGATTTCGAGTTCGTCGAGAAACGTTTCCACCGTTACGACCTTGCGCTGGGTGAGCAGGTCGTCGATCCGATACAGCCTCTCCGTCCGATTCATCGTTGTTTTCCGGGTGGTGGTCGTCTCAAACCTGTTAATCGTAGCGCGAAACTTGTCTCTCCCGCAATCAGTAATTGAACGTCTGGATAGTTATTGATGCTGATGCGAATTCATAACAAGGCGTTTCACATTGTTTTTGCAGGCGTGTGAAATACCATTTTGCAGATGATTGGGCTCATATAACGAGCCTGTTGCGTTTCTTTAACGCTTGTTTTTCATTCAGAGGATTGGGCGATGGTCATCCTGTGAGCTTGGTGCTGGGCATGATGGCGATTCCACCAAACAGGGAGAACTCCATCATGATGAAATCTGCTTCTGTTGCTGCCATTGTCATAGCAAGCCTTTTGTCTGGCTGCGCTTCCATTACCACTGGCCATGGCCAGCCATTGTCGGTCGATACCCGCGATCAGCAGGGCAAGCAGGTCACTGGCGCTGCTTGCCGGCTAGTGAATGACAAGGGCACCTATTTCATTCAGACGCCAGGAACCGTGAGTGTCCAGCGCAGTTATGGCGACATGCATGTGAATTGCACCAAGGAGCAGATCGAATCCGGGGTGGCAACCGTGAAGTCGTCCACCAAGGCAATGGCATTCGGCAACATCATTTTTGGCGGCATCATTGGCGCCGCGATAGATGCAGGCTCTGGCGCTGCGTATGACTATCCTTCGCTGCTGACTGTCATTATGGGCAAGGCGGTAACGATTGAAGAGAAGCCGCCAGCAAACGATGCCACAGGCCAGTCTCAGCCTGCGCAAGCTGGTACCGCGCCTGACATGCCAACGAATGCTTCGACCAGCAGCCAATCCGCTCCAGCAACTGTTGCCGCCAAATAGCAATTACGCCCATCTGCCCGAATAATCCATCAGGCGATGGGCGTTTTTCCGGATTCACAAGGATCGAGATGCCACACCGTCACGTACCGAAGTCGATTCTGGATTATCCGTGGCTTGTGCATGAACTGGTAGCAAGTGAAACCGCTTTGCGCAAAACATTGCTCAATGCCGATCGTGTTCGCATGATGCCGCTCCCCTTTCATGAGAAAAATCTATTGGCCGCCAGAATACGAATTCTATGGAATCAGCTTTTCATCGGGCAAATGTCAGAGCAGGAGGTGCTGGAAGCAATGATGAGGTTGTTGGTGAAATATTATGCCCACCCACATTTACACACGCGAATAATCCAGATCCATACCAAAATTTAGCGCTATCCCTGCCAGTGATGCCTGCACCAGCCCGTCATGCTGCCATCGCAGCCGCAGGTACGTCCGCCGGTGCATGCCCTTGGGTTTGGTCCCCCTGCCATTCAGAATTCCGGCTTCCCATCCTAGCCGGTCACGAATTTTGTCTGCCTTTCTGGCCAGACGGTCATAGCCTCTTTCACGCTGGCAGGAGTAGGCCAACCGGTGACAGTGACGGCAGAGAAATATGGCGCCACCATAGAGAATGGCAATACGCTTGCCGCAGCCATTGGCAGGACATATGAACCAGGCGCGCAGGCCGCCAAAATGGCATGGCGTCCACTCCAGCCGGATGCTGTAGTCTTCGTCCTGCCATTCTCTGCCTGGGCGTCTGTGCTTGTATATCAGGCGAAGATGATGTCCTTCTGAGATGATATTGATATTACCGGTTGGCTCACCATTGCGCCGCCAGGTCAGCGTGGAGTCCTTCCCTAGCTCCAGTAGACCGCTACGCTGCAACCAACGCACATCGAGGTATAGATAGTCGTCGGTGGTGTCCTTGCCAAACCGGTACCCTCGTCCGCTTCCCGTTCCACCCATCATTTTTCTCCCGCATTTTTTACCGAAATCATTAGGCAAATCTGACAGCCAATCTTTGCTTACCCAGAATCGCTTGTCGTCAGCTTTCGCCAAAACGCCAAGACATCGGCATAGGCCGCTTCGCATTGCGCGACCTGACCTTTAACAACAATCTCGGCTGCCAGGTTGATGGCTTCCTGAAACGTCAGGCCATCACTCTGCATAAACTCCCAGGCCATGTTGTTGATGCGGCAGATGTCTTTTCTGTCTGCCGGGTTATCGTCCATCGTATCCAGCGCAAAGGATTCAAGTTGTCGCCGCACCTTTTCTGGTTGGGTAATGGCAACCGCATCATTGCTGGCTGGTGCTGATTGCTGCAAAACAGTGCGTACAGCGGGAACTGGTTGAACCTTTTGGTGAACGATGTGAGGGTTATCCAGCGCTCTGACGCCACCACGGATAAGTGCCGAGAGCATCATGCCATCACCTCTTCAGACAGGTTTGCTACAGCTACAGGTGCTACAGTTGCTACAGTTGTTGCGTGATTAGCGTCATTTGTAGCAGATGTAGCATGTGTAGCAGTAGCAAATGCCAGTAGCGCCGGATTGATTTGTATGAGCCGCCGTTTCCCATCCTGTATTATTCTTGCGCGCCCATGTTCATTGAGCACCATCACTGCCTTGCTGATAGTGTCCTTGTCCCTTGAAATGCCTGTGACGCTTTGCTGCACAATTCTGGTCGGCACGGAATCGGTCTGGGATCGGAAACAATACGCCAGCAACCAGCGCTCCAGGCGCACTGCATGTGCCAGTTCAGCTGGCATTGCCAGCTCACCGAAGAATCGCCGTGATTCGTTCAAATGCCATGCTGCAATCCGGCTCGCTGACGTGAACCACGCCTCTCCGATGACCCCCATGCCTTCCGAGAATATCTGGAACAGCGCTGCCAGACGTGCTGCATTGTCTGCCGATTTGCTGGCGACATCGCGTACGTCATAAAACTCCCCTCCGCTTTTGAGCTCACTTTCGATAGCGTCATGGTAGGCTCGCCATTCTGCCTTGGCTTCCGTGCTAAATGCCAACGTGGTCGGATTCAGTGCACCCACTTCGTCAATCGGCACTTCTTGCTCCAGCAATGTGGTTATGCACCGGTTGAAAGCTTCGAGCGCAGGCCAATGTGCCGGTGGGTCATTGAAAAGCCTCATGCCTTGCGTAGATTCTGGCCAGGCCAGCAGAAATCGGGCAAAAAATCCCGTGCCGCGCATCAGTTGTCCTGAACGTTCGATGGTTTCCCGCAGTGTGGCCTCCTGCACTTGCAGCCCGACCGTCAACCGCGCGCCCCTTACTGCAAATGAGTCCATCGTTTTACGGTCAATGGTGAGTGTTCCGCCGTCCCACAGCATGTTGATCTGCGAGAGATTGCGCATGACGGATTCCTTCCCCATCCCGTGCGCACCAAACACGATTCCGGCCTCAGACGATATCAGACCAGCAGATGGCCATTGATTCGCCAGCTTGTACGACAGCGCTTCCGGGGTTACGTCGGAATACAGCAGCCTTGGTACTCTCGGCGGTTCTGGCGCGTCGGATTCAAGATCGTGCAGCTCCTTTTCCTGCGGGCTGGTCGATTTTCCTTCTTTCGCAAGCTGGCGCAGTTTGTCCTTGATGCCGCTTTTCTTGGCTTCCATGGCATCTTGTTCTGCCTGATATTGTTTCAGCAGCGGTTTGGCCTGTTCGACCTGTCTGTCCTGATAGGCGTGAATCGCGCTTGAGAAGAATCCGTCACAGGTCGTTTTGCGCTCTCCGCTATCGGCAATCGTCAACATGAAGAGGCTTGTTGGCCCTGTCAGCCTTTCGGCTCGCTGGACGTCAGCATGTGCCTGTATCGCGAGGGATATTGCCGTCAGTGCAGATGCTGCAACCAGTGGCACCGGTGCCTGCACGAATTGCTGCACCTCTTCCACTGCTGCCCGGATGATTGGCGGCAGCGCATCCAGCGGATAGGGTTCGGGTTCTATCCTGGCTACCAGTGGTTGTGGTTCTGGCCATTCGAGGTGAGCCGTATGCCATTCACACGGTTGGCTGCCTTGCGCGCGTAGCGGGTGCGAACTTGGGTGCGAACCGATTGTTTGCTCAGCCATGCCATCCAAAAACGAAGTGCCACGTTGAACAGTTCGATAGTCAGACATGATCCCTCCTGGAAAAATTTGGCATGGCTGCGCTGACCGCTGATTGGATTCGTGAAACGGCCAGAATGAGGCGTTCCCTATCCGTTGTTGTGAATACTTGGCCTGCCATCAGGGCGGCTCCGGCCGAAGCAACCACCAGCGCTTCGAATGCGATGGCTTGAAGTACGTCGCTTGCCGGGAAAGGCCGCCTCTCTGGTTTGTTGCTGAACTGAATGGATTCCTTGGGCGGAAACAGTGCATCCATTTCCAGACCAAGTGCTGACACAATTTCCCAAACGTCACACCCGGAAAAACAATGAAGCAGAATTCGCCCGTCTTCTGTTTCGCGGATGCTCAAACTTGGCGAGCGATCGTCATGGGCCGGGCAACCTGCCATCCAGGTGCCTTTCCCGGTTTGCCGTACTTTGTCGAGGCGGGAGAGCAGATTGTCAATTTGCATGACACCCCCTTATTCGGCGTCAGGGCGGCTGGCTTTGATGCGCGCCTGGATGAATTCCGAGATTTCGGACTCGATCCAGCCGACCGATCTGGCCCCCAGTTGGATAGGTGCAGGAAATGTACCGTTTTTCACACCGGCGTAGATGGAGCTTTTTGAAAGCGTCGTACGGGATATGACGGCAGGAAGTTTGAGAATGTTTTGTGGCATGTTTTTATCCTCCATTGGAGTTTGTTGAACATGCCTTCTCATTCTGGCTCGAGATTTTTCTAAAGCTATGCTTTCTATTTTTCTCGAGGTTTTGATCACTAAATTACGTTGCCTCGCCCCCCCCGTTTGCCAGCCGCACTTCTTTTGGCGCGTGTCCTTTTGTCAGCTTCTGCAATCGGACGAAGCATTTCCAGTTCGGCCTGCATTTGCGCGTTCACCAACGACAACGCGCGATATTTCCTGTCGAGTTCGCACAGCGCACGAGCACATTCTTCATAAGTCGGCGGGGTCAGAAAAATGCTGACCGTTCCAAAACCACCCGGTGCAACCCCTCCTATCACGTTAAAGGCTCTTGGCATGCCAGCTAATCCTGCACTCCATTCCGGAATCGCACAGGCCCATGCCATCAGCTCTCCAAACACGAGTTTCCCGTCGCCCTGCAGAGATAATTTGCCATGATTAATGGCGTAATCCAGCCTTTTCTTGACCTTGTCAGTGACCAGAAACAATTTTTCTGCTGAACGATGGTTCCTCTCTGCTATGAAACGTGCTGCGAATTTAATATCTACGCCATCATTTATGTCAGGCACAGGCAAACGCTGCGCCCGCCCCTCACGTAACTCCTTTGCGCGTATTCGACGCTCCTTGATTGATAGAGGTTTCACCGCGCTTCCTTTCTATTGAAAACAAGGGTACCTAACGTTTCTTACCGCTCATGCATACCTGAACGAAGCCTGAACAACGTTTCCGCCCCGCTCCAGCGCGTCCAGATAATCCGCCCAGTGCTGCATCATCTTTCTGCGCTCATCAAGAAATTGCGCCCTGTCATAGGCACTGGCCACCTTGTCTTTTTGGGCGTGCGCCAACTGCCGGTCAACCACTTCATGCCGATAACCCAGCTTTTCCTTGAGTGTGCTCATGGCCAACGCCCGAAAGCCGTGGCCTGTCATTTGATTTTTGTACCCCATGCGTTTCAAAGCCATCAGAATCGCGCCATTACTCATGGGCTTTTCGTGGTCGCGCTGGTTCGGGAATAGCCACTGGTTACGGCCTGTGAGCGTGTGCAGGTCACGCAACAGTTCTACCGCCTGCCTGGACAGGCAAACATGGTGATCGGTTTTGTCCGGATTGATGGCCAGCTTGCCGCGTTTCATCCGGTTCCATGGAATGATCCACTCACCATTTTCTAGGTCGATTTCGCTCCATGGAGTTTCGATTAATTCACTGGTGCGCATGAAGCACAAAAGCATTAAACGCATGGCAATGCGTGTTGGCTTGTAGAGCCGCGCATCGTTTTCCTTCATTGCCTTTAGAAATACAGGCAATTCGTCCGGCGAGATGGCGGCGAAGTGCCCTGGTTTGACCGGCTTGAGCACATCCTTGAGGTCGGCTGCTGGGTTGCGGTTTTCGATGCCGTGCTGGTTGGCGTAGCTGAATATGCGTGCGCAGGTGGCTTTGATGCGGTGTGCGATTTCATGTGCCCCACGGTCTTCGATCTTGCGCAAGGCAGCAATCATTTGCTGGTGGGTGATTTCCCCGATGGGCAAGGCGCCAATTTGCGGAAAGATGTCTTTTTCCAGCCGGTTTATCGTTTCCCTGGCGGTTGATTCGCGCCATCCGCTCAGGCGGTTGGCGTGCCATTCGCGAGCGATTTTCTCGAAGGTGTGTTCTGCTTTTTCTTTGGCAATCAGCCTGTTTTGCTTTTTGATTTGGCCGGGGTCTGAACCATCCGCCAACTGGCTGCGTGCTAGCTGGCAGCGTTCTCTGGCTTTTTCCAGCGACACATCGGGGTAAACACCTAGCGCCAGCGTTTTTTGCTTGTCGAGGAAGCGATATGCCATGCGCCAATACTTCGAACCATCAGTATTGACCAGCAAAAAAAGGCCCTTGCCGTCCGAAACCTTGTACGGCTTCTCCTTGGGCTTGGCATTGCGATAAACAACATCCTTGTTCAATTTCGTAGCCATTGTTGGTACCTGAAAAGGGTTGCTGAGCAGATACCAACCAATGTACCAACAAAATCACTGGATGACAATGGATGTTAAAAAACCTCACAGAACAAAAAAACCCGCGTAACTGCTTGAGTTTACGCGGGTTTTTGGACTTATTTGGACTTTCCAAGTCATGTTCTTGGCGGAGAGAGGGGGATTCGAACCCCCGATAGGCTATGAACCTATACACGCTTTCCAGGCGTGCGACTTAAACCACTCATCCATCTCTCCTGCAAGAAACGCCGAAAGGAAACCTTTCAATACATTCTCGCGATAAAAATTATACTGCCTGTTTCAATTGCTCCAGAATGGCCGGGTTTTCAAGCGTGGATACGTCTTGCGTGATTTCCTCGCCCTTGGCCAGCACGCGCAGCAAACGGCGCATGATTTTACCCGAGCGCGTTTTTGGCAGATTGTCGCCAAAGCGGATTTCCTTCGGCCGCGCAATCGGGCTGATTTCCTTCGCCACCCATTTGCGCAGTTCGTCTGCAATCTGCTTTGCTTCGTCGCCACTCGGACGCTCCTTTTTCAGGATGACGAACGCACAGATCGATTCGCCGGTCATTTCGTCCGGCTTGCCGACCACGGCCGCCTCGGCTACCAACGGATGCGCGACCAGCGCCGATTCGATGCCCATCGTACCCAGCAGGTGGCCGGAAACATTGAGCGCATCGTCGATGCGGCCGGTGATGGTGAAATAGCCTCTTTCCGCATCGCGCACGGCGCCATCTCCCGCCTGATACAGGTTGCCGCCAAGTTCCTCCGGGAAATAGTTGTTCTTGAAGCGTGCCGGGTTGCCCCAGATGGTGCGCACCATCGACGGCCAAGGACGCTTGATGACCAGAATGCCACCATTTCCGTTCGGCACTTCCTGGCCAGATTCATCCACTACAGCGGCCATAATGCCCGGCAGCGGCAGCGTGCAGGAACCGGGCACCATCGGCGTCGCGCCCGGCAACGGGGAGATCATGTGGCCGCCGGTTTCCGTCTGCCAGAAGGTATCGACAATCGGGCAGCGGCTCTGGCCGACGTTTTCGTAGTACCACATCCATGCTTCTGGATTGATCGGCTCGCCGACCGAGCCCAGCAGGCGCAGAGTCGAAAGATCGAATTTGCTCGGATGCACTGCGCTGTCGGTCGAACTAGCCTTGACCAGCGAGCGGATGGCGGTTGGCGCAGTGTAGAAAATGCTGACCTTATGTTTCTGGATGATTTCCCAGAAGCGGCCGGCATTTGGATAGGTTGGGATGCCTTCGAACAGCAGTTCAGTCGCTCCGGTGGCCAGCGGGCCATAACCAATGTAGGTGTGGCCGGTGATCCAGCCGATGTCGGCCGTGCACCAGAAAACATCGTCCGGCTTGATGTCGAACGTCCACTTCATCGTCATCGTCGCCCACAGCAAAAAGCCGCCGGACGCATGCTGCGCGCCCTTCGGCGCGCCGGTTGAACCGGATGTGTAGAGGATGAACAGCGGATGCTCGGCATCGACCCATTCCGGCTCGCATACGTCGGACTGTCCGGCGATCAGTTCGTGCATCCATATGTCGCGCGCGCCGGTCATCTCGATGTCGGCACCGGTGCGCTGGTAAATGATGAGGTTGCGCACGCTGTCGCAACCGCCGAGCGCAATCGCTTCGTTGACGACAGATTTCAGCGGCATGCGACGTCCGCCGCGCATTTGCTCATCTGCGGTAATGACAGCGACTGCGCCGGTATCGATGATGCGCTCTTGCAGTGAACGGGCGGAGAAGCCGCCAAACACGACCGAATGGATGGCGCCAATGCGCGCACAGGCCTGCATCGCAGCCACGCCTTCAATCGACATCGCCATGTAGATGACCACGCGGTCGCCCTTCTTGATGCCGAGCGATTTCAGGCCATTAGCCAGCTTGCATACTTTCTGGTGCAGCTCGCGATAGGTGACCTTGGTAACCTGACCATCGTCCGCCTCAAAAATGATGGCGGTCTTGTCGGCATTGCCGTTTTCCAGATTGCGGTCGAGGCAGTTGTAGGAAACATTGAGCTGGCCGTCTTCGAACCACTTGAAGAACGGCGCATTCGATTCGTTCAGCGTTTGGGTGAACGGTTTGCGCCACTGGATATTTTCCTGCGCAAGCCGCCCCCAGTATCCCGCATAGTCTTTTTCGGCTTCACTGCACAGCGCCTGGTAGGCGTCCATGCCCGACACGGCTGCGTTTTTCACAAATTCTGCTGAGGGCAGGAAAACGCGTGTTTCCTGTTTTGCCGACTGGTTTTCTGACATTGTTGGTTTCTCCAAT
>JAGSYW010000159.1 GCA_018262475.1 Burkholderiaceae bacterium
GCTGCCAAAAATCTTGGTCAGGAAAGACAGGGGCATACTTGATTACTTTTACTTGAAAAGTCCGAAAGAAAATGAGGGCTTCGGAGGCAGCAAATCAACCGCGCAGCCGTAGCTTGGCTGGCAGGGAAGAAGGGGCTGGCGAAATGCCGTTATGTGCACGATGCTGGATACGTGGCCAAAAGTGGCATTCTACCACGCAGTAACGCTCATTTTCCTGTCAGCGCGGCAAGTTTCGCCTGGTTGGAACCGGCGGCAAGGAATTTGTGCGGGTTCTGTGCAACACCTTTGACGCGCACTTCGAAGTGCAGATGCGGCCCGGTCGAGCGCCCGGTCGAGCCGACATCGGCGATATGCTGGCCACGCTTGACGATATCGCCCACGTTCACATGCAGTCGCGACGTATGCGCATAGCGGGTGATGATGTCGTTGCCGTGGTCGATGTCGAGCATGTTGCCGTATTCGTGGTGGTATTCGGCCGAAATCACCACGCCACCGGCGGCCGCGACGATTGGCGTGCCGGGTGCCGCCGAGAAATCAATGCCTTCATGCACGGCGCGGCGGCCTGAGAACGGGTCGATGCGGACGCCGAAGCCGGAAGCGTTGTAGCTGGCCTCGACCGGCTGGATGGTCGGCAGCAGGCGCGACTGGATCTTCAATCCCATCAGCGCGGTTTCGACCACGTTCATGTAATCCTCGCGGCGGGCGATTTCGGTTTCCATTGAATCCAGCGTGCGGCTGAATCCGGATAGTGAGAGCGTTTCGACATTCGATTTGCTCCCAACTGGCACCTCAATTCCGCCCTGGCCGGGTTTTTCCCTGAAATTGAAGGTTTCCGGCTGAATGCCGGACAGCCCCTGCACCCGTTCGCCGAGCGCATCCAGCCGCGTCAACTGCGCCTGCATCTCGCCCAGCTTGACCGACATCATCGCCAGGTTTTCCTTCACGAATTTCGAATTCCGGCCGGAATCGTCGGCGGAGTTCACCATCGCCGCATCCGCAAACAGCGGTAATTTATGCAGCGGAGCGTACGCGAGCAGCAGCCATGACAGCACCGCTGCACACAGCAGGATGGCAGTGATGGCAAACGAGGCGGCAATGATCAAATGACGAGTGGTCAGCGTGACCGATTTGGCGGTAAGGCGCGGGTGTAGCAGGATGAGTTGCATTCGTTCTCCTGAGGTGCATGTGGCGCAAGCTGTGGTAAGGTTAAGTTATGTCCAGACGAAGCTTCTCCACAGTGCGGCAAAACGCGCTCAATGCCGGCAAACCCCGTGCCGCATTAAGCGCTATCGATTCATTGCGCACGCATCAAACCATGGCGGCACTGATGCCGGCGGTGATGCGCATGGCCTCGATCCAGAAGGATTGCGCGGCCGTGCTGCCGGCGTTGTTCGATAAGTGCGCCGTGCAGCGGTTCGAGTCTGGCCAACTGGTGCTGTCGGCGCCGAATGCGGCGCTGGCAACCAGACTGAAGCAGCAGTTGCCAAAATTGCAGCAAGCGTTGAACCAGGCAGGTTGGCAGGTTAGCGCAATCCGAACTAAAGTGCAAGTGCCTGAAAATAAAGTGAAATTTGTGCCGAGGGAGAAGCCGCCGGTGCCGCCGCAGGCGATCGCGGCGCTGGCCGCGCTGGGGGAGGCGCTGGAAAATTCGTCCAGCAACGAATCGTTAAAAGCTGCGCTGGCGAGGATGGTGGCGCGTCACAGCTGATTGGCTGGTATCGACTGCTCGCGGGCCAATATGGTGTTTTCAGGTCGTGCGCCGGTCGAGCATCGCGCGCGCGATGGTGCCAGCATCAACATATTCAAGTTCGGCACCGGCTGGTACGCCGCGCGCCAGCCGGCTGACCTTCAGCCCGCGCGCCTTCAGCATTTCGCTGATCACATGTGCGGTCGCTTCGCCTTCATTGGTGAAATTCGTCGCTAGCACGACTTCGGTCACGATGCCGTCGGTCGCGCGCGCGATCAGCTTTTCCAGGTGGATCTGCTTCGGCCCGATGCCATCCAGCGGCGACAGGCTGCCCATCAGCACGAAATACAGACCCTTGTAGGTCAGCGTCTGTTCAATCATCAGCTGGTCGGCTGGCGTCTCGGTCACGCACAGCAGGTTGCCCTCGCGACCGGTATCGGCGCAGGTGGTGCAGAGCTCTTCCTCTGTGAAGGTGTTGCACTTCGCGCAATGGCGAATCTTGCCGGCGGCATCGCATAGCGCCTGGCCGAGTTGCAGCGCGCCGTCGCGGTCATGCTGCAACAGGTGAAACGCGATCCGCTGCGCCGATTTCGGCCCGATCCCGGGCAAGCGGCGCAGCGTCTCTGTCAGCCGTTCCAGGCTGGATGGCGGTTTCACTTTGAGCCGGATTTGGGTGAAAGTCAGAATGGCAGCTTGAAGCCCGGCGGCATCGGCATGCCGGCGGTCAGGCCGTTCATTTTTTCCTGGCTGGTGGCTTCGGCCTTGCGCACGGCATCGTTGAACGCTGCGGTGACCAGATCTTCCAGCATTTCCTTGTCGTCGCCCATCAGCGACGGGTCGATCGAAACGCGCGACACATAGAACTTGCAGGTCATCAGCACTGTCACCATGCCCGCGCCCGCCTGGCCTTCAACCACGGTCTTCGCCAGTTCTTCCTGCGCCTTGTTCATTCGATCCTGCATGGCTTGCGCCTGCTTCATCAGTCCTGCGAGCTGGTTTTTCATTCGTTGGTTCCTGTAT
>JAGSYW010000017.1 GCA_018262475.1 Burkholderiaceae bacterium
GAAGGTGGCAAAGCGGATTTCCTGTTGCATAATCTCCCCCTGATTATTTTGCGAGATTAACACGCACGCTTTGCGCGCGACAAAAACAACATGATGAATACCGCTTTTTCCGTTCTGGCTGCCTATCTGCTCGGCTCGATTTCCTTTGCCGTCGTGGTCAGCAAGCTGTACCGGCTGGACGACCCGCGCACCTACGGTTCGAAAAACCCCGGCGCGACCAACGTACTGCGCACCGGCAACAAGGCCGCCGCCGCGCTGACGCTGTTTGGCGATGCGCTCAAGGGCTGGATTGCCGTCTTCCTGGCGCAGCATTTCGGCGCGCGTTATGGCCTTGGCGACGGTGGCGTCGCATTGGTGGCGATTGGCGTGTTCGCCGGCCACATCTGGCCGCTCTACACCAAATTTGCCGGCGGCAAGGGCGTGGCGACCGCGCTCGGCGTGCTGCTCGGCGTCAGCCCTTGGCTCGGGCTGGCAACGCTGGCAACCTGGCTGGCGGTGGCGTTCCTGTTCCGCTATTCATCCCTGTCGGCGCTGATCGCAGCAGTGCTGGCGCCGATGTATTACGGCCTGTTCTTCGGCGTCGATGCGAAGATGATGGCGGTGGCGATCATGAGCGCGCTCCTGATCTGGCGCCACAAATCGAACATCAGCAACCTGATCGCCGGCAAGGAAAGCAAGATCGGCAGCAAGAAGAAATAAGCCCCAACTGAGCCCTGGGGTATATGACAAAAACAAGCTACCCGGCCTCGTTTTTGCTGGTGATTTTAAAATACTGGGTGGAGTATATTTTTTGACCTAATTGAACGAAACCAGCTTTTCGGTCAGTTATTTTTCCCTTGCCGGAATTGCCACCGATGAATTTCGAAATCGACAGCGAAATCACCTTCCGCAAGCTGGAAATATTCCTGGCCTTCATCAAGACCGGGAATATTTCAAGAGCGGCCGAACTGCTGGACACCAGCGCGGTGAGCGTCCACCGCGCGCTGCATTCGCTTGAAGCAGGCATGAAGTGCCAGCTTTTCCGGCGCGAAGGGCGCGCGCTCAGCCCCACTCCGGCGGCGGCGCTGCTGGCGGAAACGGCGCGCGAAGTGCTGGAAGCGATGTCGCGCGGGATTTCGCTCACCCGCGCGGCGGCTGGCATTTCGTCCGACCGCCTGCGCATCGGCTCGCTGTATTCGCTGACGGCCGACATCGCGCCGCAAGTCATCATGCAGCTGAAGGCGAAGCGGCCCGAGCTGCGGATCGAACTGGAGTTGGGCTCAAACGAGGATTTGCTGGACAAGCTGAAACGCTCGCAAATCGATGCCGTGCTGATGGGCATTCCCTCGGGCGAACCCGATGCGTTTGACGTGGTGCCGCTGTTCGAGGACGAGATTTATTTCGCCTGCGCGGTCAACAACAGCCAGCCGCTGCCGGACGAGATCGACTTGCACGATTACCGCGAGGCCGATTTCGTTTCGCTGACCGATGGCTTCGTAACTTACCACGGATTTCTCGAAGCCTTCCGCATCGCCGGTTTCACGCCGAAGATAGCCAGCCAGGCGAGCGACATTTTTTCGCTCATCAGCCTCGTTTCCGCCGGCATGGGCTTCACCCTGCTGCCGGGGCGGGTGAAGGATGCGCTGGGAAGCCGGGTGCGGCTGGTTCCGCTCAAATCGCCATTCCGCATGCGCCAGACCATCGGGCTGATTTTCCTGCACGCGCGCGAGCACGATCCGTCGCTGCTGTCGCTCGCCGCTGTCTGCCGGCAGATCCGGCGCCAGCGCTAATCGGGCGCGCGGCACAGCGCCAATCATTCCGCTTTCAGTAACAATCAGCCGGCAAGCTTGATTGATTGCCCGCCGCTCTCCGCTTAACCTGATGCGGCCACAGCGGCAAAACCATCAACCATCGAAGCGGAAACATTCGTCATGACCTATCTCATCATCAAGGCGCTGGCGCCAATCATCGTCATCATGCTGCTGGGATTCTGGGCCGGAAAATCAAAACTGGTGGATAACCAGAACGTCTCGCTGCTGAATATCTTCCTGATGGATTTTGCGCTGCCGTGCGCACTGTTTCTGGCCACCATTCAAACGCCGTGGGATGGCATCGTCAGCCAGATGCCGCTGATCGCGGTGCTGACACTGTCGATGTGGCTCGCCTATGCGTTGATTTATCTGGCCGCGGTCAGGTTCTGCGGCAAGTCGTCGCAGGATGCCGCCGTGCTGGCGCTGACGGTGGCGCTGCCGAACTATGCCGCCCTCGGGCTTCCGATCCTGAACGGCGTCTTCGGCGAAAGCACCGGCATTTCGCTCAACGTCGCCATTTCCATTTCGTGCGGCGCCGTTCTGATGACGCCGTTGTGCCTGATGCTGCTTGAAGCCGGACAGGCAGCGCAACGCGGCCAGCAGGCATCATTCGGCTCGCTGTTGCCGAAGCTGGTCTATCTGTCGTTCAAGAAACCGATCGTGTTCGGCCCGCTGGCCGGCGTGGCCGGTTCTGCCATTCTCGGCGCTGCCCACATCGCCATCCCCGAACTGCTGATCGTGACCATGAAGCCGCTGGCTGCCGCCGCCCTCGCCGCCGCGTTATTCCTGACCGGCGTCATCCTGTCCGCCCGCAAGCTGAAAATCAACGCGCAAGTGCTGCTTGGCACGCTGGTGAAAAACATCGTACAGCCGCTAATCGCGTGGGGAATCGTGCTGCTGTTCGGCATTGATCCGGTCACCGGGCGCATCGGCATTCTGCTGATCGCATTGTCCGCCGGCTTCTTCGGCGTCGTGTTCGGCAACCGCTTCGGCGTTGAGTCGCCGGATGCCGAAGGCGCGCTGCTGGTCAGCACCGGCGCTTTCGTCGTCACCATCCCGCTGTTCATCGTGCTGACCTCGGCAATGGCGGCGCAATGACGAACATTGCCGAACCGGCAGGCACGGCTTGCGTCAATCAACCAGTTGCGACAATCTCGAATGCTGCGCTTTAAGGTTGATGATGAGGCGATCATAGTGTTGAAACTGGACGATAGCCCGCACTACCAGGTAGCCCCCCAGAATAACCAGCACCAGGCATAGCAACAAAAGCGGCAGCAGGATGCTCAGCACACTCAGCACATCGTAATAGCTGGAGGTTGCCACCAGCACGCTCAAGACTGACAACGGCAGGGCAAATACCGCGATGCCGGTGCGCAGCAGCGATAATGCGGTTCGCTTTTCCGACAACAGCAGCTCTATCTGATTGAATACGATTCTGGGCATCCTGCTGCCATCCGGCTCCGGCGCGGAATCGGTTACGGAGGCATCGGCTGTCTGGCTGTTGGCATCAAACATCATTTCCTCCGTCTGTGCGTTACCCCCAAGGGGCTGTCATTCTCGCGTTTGCCGACAATTCGTGCCGATTCTACATGGAACAATAGATTGCTGCCCTTCCCAATTTGGAAAACCGATGGCGCTCTCAGCCGTCGCCCAGCACACAACAACCGTGCTTAACCGCTGACGCCTAGGGCTTTACTGCAAAATCAAATAACGCCCGCAGCCTGCAACAAGCAATCCAGATGCGCTCGATCAAAAGAGACACCAAACGAGTGCTGTAAGCTTCAATCTGCCCCCTTATCAAACAAGGAAATGGAAATGGATAAGCTAACGCTGAGAGAATTGGCGATTCCGATGATCAAATCGATTGACAGCTTCAACTATCTGCTCAAATCACACCACCGGAGAACAGCGGTGATTGCCTACCACATAGGCATGAAAATGGGCTTGCCAAAGGAAAGTCTTTTTAACCTTGTAACCGCTGCCGCGCTGCATGACATCGGCGCACTCTCGGTTCAGGAGCGGAACATGCTCGTCCAGAAAGACGTGGAAAATCCCAAGCCGCACTGTGTTATGGGACAAAGGATGCTAGCCTCCTTTGCCCCCTTCAAGACGATTTCAGACATCATCAAGCACCACCATATCAAGTATGAAGATTCGCTGAACATGCCAGAGGTTGAGGTGCCATTCGAGTCGCACATCATCCATCTTGCCGACCGGATCGATATCCTGATTTCGCCTGACGAGTTCATCCTGAATCAGAAGCAGCCAGTCACGGCACATATTCGCGATAAGGTAGGGGCTATTTTCCACCCGGAAGTTTTTGATGCCTTTGATGCGGCCGCAAAATCTGACATCTTTTGGATTGAGATCAACAATCTGGAAATCGAACAGCTTTTCAAGCGAATCGACTTTTCAGCCAACTTCGTGCTAACGGTAGACCGTGTGCTGGATTTCGCGCTGGTGATGTCCAGGATCATTGATTTCAGAAGCAAGTTCACCGTATCTCACTCCTACACGGTTGCCCACCTAGCAGCATTGATAGGAAGTTTTTTGGGTTTTTCGGAAGAAAAATGCAAAAAGCTCATGGCCGCAGGCTATCTGCATGACATCGGCAAGATCGGCATAGATCCAGGCATAGTGGAGAAGAACGGCGCCCTTACCGATGAGGAATTCAACCAGATGAAACTGCACACCTACTACACAGGGCAGATACTCAACGAACTCACCACTTCGGAATGGTTCCGCGAAATAGTGACATGGGCCGAACGTCACCATGAAAAGCCCGACGGCACGGGGTATCCATACGCATTGACTGACGAAAGCCTCGACGACGGGATGAAAGTGATTGCCTATTCTGACGTCATCTCTGCCCTGATGGAGGACAGGCCATACAGGAAAGGGGGCACGATGGAAGAGGCCTTTGACATCATCAGAAACAGCAAATTGCTCGGCATATCTCCGACGATATTTGGCATCATAGAAGAACACAGCGAAGAAATAAACGCGATGGTTCAGAATTGCCGTGAGATCAAATATCAAGAATATCGGATGGGGATCGCTGGCGAATGCTCGCCGGCGTGAGGGTCAAGCGCGACACTACGGCACAGATAAAGTGGCTAGCGGCTGCTCATCTGCCAAAGCAAACCGTCAAGTCAATGTTCTGACCGGCTGCAACCGGCCAGAAGCTGTCACTTGCATTATTGCGCGATTGCCAATACTATAATTTCGTATTGCGCTCTATTAAATGTTAGGACTTGTTCATGTTTGGGTTATTCCGCAAGAAGCCAAGTATTGACAGCTCAATTGCTGACGCGCGCGCTCATTTATGGAGGCAATCTCAAAGAAGCGTTCGGGATCTACGACGAATTAATTCGTGCCTATCCAGACTCGGCAGTGGCTTACGCTGATCGTGGAACTGCATTGGCCTCGAGCGGAAATACCTCAAAGGCAATAACTGACCTTCAAAGAGCGATTTCCTTGGGATACAACAACTCATACGTATACGCTTCCCTAGCTACCGCGCAAATGCAGGAGGGTGAAATACAGGGCTCTATCGCAAATTTCGGAGCAGCCGTAGCACTAGATAAGGGAAATGCATTGATTTATTACAATCGTGCGACCTTGTTGGCGAAGCTAGGACAGATCGAAGCAGCCCGTCAAGATTTGGAATACTGCCTTCAACTCGCTCCCGATCCAAATTTTGAGGAAGCAATTAGGAATAAATTGAGTGCACTTCCCACAACGTCCTAATTTTTCGCCCAATATCTCACCGGCATAATCAGGTACCCTTGTCCAGGCTCGACACGCGCCTTTGATCAAAGGGTAAACGTCCGCAATGGGTCGGTTGCAGCCGGCCAGAACATTGAACAGGCTAGAATGCCTGATTTCGGCGAGAGGCAGCCACTCGCGCTTGCCAATAATTACTTTCAGGGGTATCAACCATGCATCGCGATTCCCGCCGAGAATATTTGGCGCGCATCCACTGTGCGCAGGACTATATCGAACAACATCTTGATATGCCGCTCACGCTGGATGGTATTGCAGCGGCCGCACACTTTTCTCCTTTCCATTTCCATCGCCTCTTTACCGCGCTGACCGGCGAGACGCTATATCAGTTCATCCTGCGATTGCGCCTGGAGCGCGCCGCCGTACGCCTGTGTCGGCATCCGCACGAACCGATCACGCACATCGCGCTGGACCACGGTTTCAGTTCTCCGGCTACTTTTGCGCGAGCCTTTCGCGAGCACTTCGGTGTTTCCGCTAGCGAGTACCGTCGCGCACCACCGAGCAAGAATTGCAAAATGCTCGGCAAGGAATGCAAAGCCGGTATTACGGACTCCTCTTATCCTGACTGGGTCGATTCCGACTCAATCAGGAGAACACCTATGAAGACCATTCCCGCTCAACGTATCGAAGTTCGCGATCTGCCAGCCAAGAAACTTGCCTATCTGCGCCATGTCGGCCCCTACGCCGGTGAACATGAGCTGTTCGAACGGCTGTGGGGCACGATGTGCACCTGGGCAGGCCCGCGAGGTCTGCTTCACCCGCCAGCTGCCGAGTTCATCACGATCTATCACGACAACCCCAACATCACGGCAGACGAAAAACTGCGCATTAGCTTGGGCATCACTGTGCCCGACGGCACTCCAATTAGCGGCGAGATCGGCCTGCTAGACATCCCTGCCGGCAAATATGCTTGTGCACTCTTCGAACTTGACCCCGTTGACTACGCCGCCGCCTGGAACGAATTGATGGGCGTGTGGTTGCCGCAAAGTGGCTGGCAGCCGGGCGATGGTCCGACCTACGAGTGTTATCTAAACGACCCGAAGCAACATCCTCAAGGCAAGCACCTCGTCGAGATCCGCATCCACGTGAAGCCACTCTAGGGTGAAATGATGCCGCTCTGGCCTTGAGAGCAGATCCGGCAGGTTCTTATCCCGTCCGGGCTGGCCTTAAGGCCGCAGTGGATCAGGAGACAGGTTGATCCGGTCTGGGCCACACCAATCCATGTCATCGCAGGAAGCGACGCAGAACGGAGGTACCCTCGGCCGGTCTGCCTCAGCAGCCTCTGAGCTCAAACATTTCTACATCCGCTTTTCGATTTCCTGACTGTCGCTGTTGAGTCAGAAACCGTTGCCTGAATCAATATCAACTTCCGCTTTGACCGAATAGTTGACAAAGGCAAAAAAAGGCCGGGGAAGTACCCGGCCTGTTACATCATCGTTTATCCGACAGACTTTATTGCAACGTGACAGACTTTATTCCTATCGATGATCACCAACTGGTATCGCGATCGGACGTGGCGCTAATCTTGTGGATCGCCAAATCGGCGCCCATGAACTCGTCTTCCGGATCGAGGCGGATGCCGACGGTTTTCTTCAACGTGCCATAGACAACCACGCCCGCAATCAGCGCAATCACCACCCCCATCGCCGTGCCAATCAGTTGCGACATGAACGACACGCCGCCGATGCCGCCGAGCGATTTCAGGCCGAAAATGCCGGCCGCGATGCCGCCCCACGCACCGCACAAGCCATGCAACGGCCACACTCCGAGCACGTCGTCGATCTTCCATTTGTTTTGTACCAGCGTGAACATCCAGACGAAAATCGCGCCTGCAATGCCGCCCGTCACCAATGCCCCAAGCGGGTGCATCAGGTCGGAACCGGCACAAACCGCGACCAGACCGGCGAGCGGGCCGTTATAGACGAAGCCGGGGTCGTTTTTGCCCAGAATCCACGCCACCAGCGTGCCGCCGACCATCGCCATCAGCGAGTTCATCGCCACCAGGCCGTTCATCTTGTCCATCGTCTGCGCGCTCATCACATTGAAACCGAACCAGCCGACCGTCAGAATCCACGCGCCGAGCGCCAGGAACGGAATGCTGGAAGGCGGATGCGACGCGACCGCGCCGTTCTTGTGATAGCGGCCACGGCGCGCGCCCAGCAGGATCACCGCCGGCAGCGCCACCCAGCCGCCGAACGCATGTACCACGACCGAGCCGGCGAAATCATGGAATTCGGCCGAAAATGTCGCCTTCAGCCAGTCCTGAACGCCGAATGCCTGGTTCCAAGCAATGCCTTCGAAGAACGGGTAGAAGAATCCGACCAGCACCGCAGTGGCTATCATCTGCGGATTGAATTTTGCCCGCTCGGCAATGCCACCGGAAATAATGGCCGGAATCGCCGCGGCAAAGGTCAGCAGGAAGAAAAACTTCACCAGATCGAAGCCGTTTTTATCGGCCAGCACTTCGGCGCCCGAGAAAAAATTCACGCCATAAGCGATACTGTAGCCAATGAAGAAATATGCGATGGTCGAAACCGAAAAATCGAGCAGGATCTTGACCAGCGCATTGACCTGGTTTTTTCGGCGCACGGTTCCCAGCTCCAGAAACGCGAAGCCGGCGTGCATCGCCAGGATCATGATCGCGCCAAGCAGGATAAACAATGCATCGGCACTATTTTTGAGCACATCCATTCGAAAAATCTCCCTGTTAAAGTGCACCATCAAAACGAATCCGCGTTATCAAGCAATAAGCGTTCCAATTTAGCGCGCAACACAAGCAATTGATTTTATTGAATAATATTTTTGCGATGTTTAAGTTTGGACAAACCGCACCACAATCGCGCCACTTCATGGTGCATATGAAGGCACAAAAATGATCCCCTGGCTGGAAACAGGCGCACCATTTCCGGACGTTTCGACTGCACTGACCGAAGCCAGCGGCGCCCCCGGCTTGCTGGCTGCCAGCGCCAGCCTGTCGCCAATGCAATTGCTCGACGCCTATCGCCACGGCATCTTTCCGTGGTACTCGGTTGGCCAGCCGGTGCTATGGTGGAGCACCGACCCGCGAATGGTCCTCAAGACCGACCAGTTCAGGGTTTCGCGCAGCCTGGAAAAACGTCTGAAACAGGTGAGAAACAGCATGCAGGCCGACCAACGCTGGCAAGTCACCTTCGATGCAGCGTTTACCGACGTGATGCGTGCTTGCGCGGCACCGCGCCGGCAGGATGACGGCACCTGGATCACCGATGAAATCATTGCCGGCTATACTGCTCTCCATCGGCAAGGGCTGGCGCATTCGGTCGAACTGTGGCACAACAAAAAACTGGCCGGCGGGCTGTATGGCGTGGCGATTGGCAGGATGTTTTACGGCGAGTCGATGTTTGCCCGTGAAACCGATGCATCGAAGATAGCGCTCGCCTGGCTGGTGCATTTTCTGAAAATCCACGGCGTTTCGATGATAGACTGCCAGCAGGAAACCGCGCACCTTGCATCGCTGGGCGCGGCGCCGATTCCCCGCAGCGATTTCATCGCGCACTTGCGGCAGGCGGTTGAAGCACCGCCGATTGGCCCGTGGGAACCGGTATCACCAATATGAAAACGACTCTGAATCATCAACATGTGTGAAAAACTGCTTTATGCGCTCGCGCGCCCGGTCCTGTTTTCGCTCGATCCGGAAAACGCCCATAGCCTGACCATGGCCTCGCTGAAGGTCGCCTCGTCCCTCGGACTGACCGGCATCCTGCCCAAACCGCCGGCCGACCCGCGCACCGTGATGGGGCTGACGTTCCCGAATCCGGTCGGCCTGGCCGCCGGACTGGACAAAAATGGCGATTGCGTCGATGGCGTCGCCAGCATGGGGTTCGGTTTTGTCGAGGTCGGCACCGTCACGCCGCGCCCGCAGCCGGGCAACCCCAAGCCGCGCATGTTCCGCCTGACTTCGGCCCAGGCGCTGATCAACCGCATGGGGTTCAACAATCACGGCGTGGACGAACTGGTTGCCAACGTGCAGAAATCGCGCTTCTACCGCGAAAAGCGCGGCATCCTCGGCCTGAATATCGGCAAGAATGCCGACACCCCCATCGAGCGCGCGGCCGACGATTACCTGATTTGCCTGAACAAGGTTTATCCGTTCGCCGATTACGTTGCGGTCAACATTTCCTCTCCGAACACAAAGAACCTGCGCCAGTTGCAGGGAGCATCGGAAATCGATTCGCTGCTGGGGCAACTCAAAGAAGCGCAACTTCGTCTGGCGGATGAACACAAGCGCTACGTGCCGATCGCGATCAAAATCGCGCCGGACATTGACGACGAACAAATTAAGGCAATTGCCGAAGCGCTGCTGAAAAACAAAATGGATGGCGTCATCGCCACCAACACCACCATCACCCGCGATGCGGTTGCCGGATTGCCGAATGCGGAACAGGCGGGTGGCCTGTCGGGCGCACCGGTGACTGACATGTCGAACCGCGTAATCCGCGCACTGAAGGCTGAACTCGGCGGCGCATTGCCGATCATCGGCGTCGGCGGCATCATGAACGGCGACGATGCCAAAGCGAAAATCGCGGCCGGCGCCGATCTGATCCAGCTCTATACCGGCCTGATCTACCGCGGCCCGGCGCTGGTGAAGGAATGTGCGGCTGCGCTGCGCCAAACATGAAACCGGAACACCCTATGCCCATGCAAAAAATCCCTCTTGGCAGCAGCAACCTGTGCGTCACCAAGCTCTGCCTGGGCACGATGACTTTCGGCGAACAGAATGACAGCGCTGAAGCGCACAGTCAGCTCGATTATGCGCTGGAGCGCGGCATCAATTTCATCGACACGGCAGAAATCTACCCGGTGATGCCGCGCAAGGAAACACAGGGCGCGAGCGAGCGCATCATCGGCGAATGGCTGCAAAAAACCGGCAACCGCGACAGGATCATCCTCGCCAGCAAAATCTCCGGCCCGTCGCGCAACATCGACTGGATTCGCGGCAGCAAGAATGACCTGAACGAAGCGAATATCCGCGCTGCGGTCGAAGGCAGCCTGCAACGGCTGCAAACCGACTACATCGACCTTTACCAGCTCCACTGGCCGAGCCGCAACGTGCCGATCTATGGCCAAATCTGGTTCAACCCGGAAGCGGAACGCCCGTGCACGCCAATCGAGGAAACGCTGGCGGCGCTCGACAAGCTGGTCAAGGAAGGGAAAATCCGCCACATCGGCGTGTCGAACGAATCCGCCTGGGGCGTATGCGAATACATCAAGCAGGCGGAGATAAAAGGGCTGCCACGCATCGCGTCGACTCAGAATGCCTACCACCTGGGCAACCGGATATTCGAATCCGGGCTAGATGAAGTCTGCTTTCGTGAAAACGTCGGCCTGATCGCATACAGCCCGCTTGGCTTTGGACAGTTGACCGGCAAATACGTCGATAACCCGCAAGCACAGGGCAGGCTGACGATTTTCCCTGCCTCATGGAGCCCGCGCTTTCTGCGTCCGACGATGATCGAAGCGACCAGGCGCTATGTCGCGCTCGCCCGCGACCACGGCCTGACGCCGGCGCAAATGGCACTCGCCTGGTGCTATTCGCGCTGGTTCATTGACGCCACCATTATCGGCGCCACGCGCTTGTCGCAACTGCAGGAAAACATCGATGCGCTGTCGATTGAACTGTCCGACGAAATCGAAAAGGAAATCAACGCGATTCACGCCGACATCATGAACCCTGGGCAGTGAGCCTCTCGTTCAGATAATCCAGCACATTGCCCAGCGTCACCAGCTTCGCATAATCGGCTTCCGGAATTTCGACCTTCAGCCGGTTGTGCAAACCAATCAGGAAATTGAGCCAGTCCATCGAATCCAGATCGACCTGGTTGCGCAATGGCTCATCATCGACCAGTTCGCCTTCCTCGACTTCAGGCGCAATCGAGCGCAAGGTGCCGATCACGATTTGGCGCAGTTCCTGTCGTTCCATAGTGGCCTCACAGTTTTTCCGGCTGTTGCAGATGTTCGCGAATCGCCGCCAGAAACAGGCCGCCGCGATGTCCGTCGGATACTCGATGATCAGCCGCCAGACTGGCGGTCATCAGCGGCAACGCACGCACTTCGCCATTCTCGACCCACGGACGCCCGGCAATCCGCCCGAACCCGACCAGCGCCACCTGCGGTGGATAGATCACGCCATGCACTGCCTCGACGCCTTGCTCGCCGAGATTGGTTACGGTAATGGTCGGGTCGGACATTTCGGAACCGCGCAGCGATCCGGCACGCGCGCGCTGCACCAGATCCATCAAATCGCGCATGATCTGTTCCAGCGGTTTGTCGGCCGCGTCGTGGATCGCCGGCGCAATCAGCCCGCCATGGCGCAGCGAAATCGCGACCCCAAGGTGGATTGCTGTCGATGGCTGGTACATACCCTCGGCGAAGAAGCCGTTCATGTCCGGAAAATCTTTCAGCGCCAGCGCCACCGCCTTCAACTGCAACGCAGCCATCAGCAGGCGTTCAGTGACCGGCCGCGATTCATTCGCCGCCAGCAGCCAAACCTGCGCCTTTTGCATCGGCACGATTTCACTCAGGTAGTAATGCGGAATTTCGCGCTTCGAGCGGCTCATCGCGGCAGCGATCGCCTTGCGCATTTCCGCCTGCCTCTCGGCGGGTTTGGCAGGCTGCGCCGCGCGTTCCACATCGTCCAGCGTGACCGCGCCGTCAGGTCCGGTGCCGGCCAGCGATTCAGGCGCAAGGCCAAGTTCTTCCGCCCGCCGGCGTGCCGCCGGAGAAATGCGCGCCCGCGCCGCAGTTGGTGCGACAGGTGACGGCGTGGACGCAAGGGGCACAGAAGGCGCGTTCGGCACCGTTTCTTTCACCGCAGGTGCTCCCGTTGCTTCCGGTTCAGCAGACCGTGCGCTGGCAGCCTCCTCATCCGGTTCCAGCAGCGTTGCCAGCACCGTGCCAACCGGCACAGTTTCTCCAGGCGGTACCAGCAATTCGTGTACGGTGCCGTCGTGCCAGATTTCGACATCGACTGCCGCTTTCGAGGTTTCGATCACCGCGACGATCTGGCCGCGCTTGACTACGTCCCCCGGCCCGACCTTCCACTGGATCAGCTTGCCCTGATCCATGTCTGCGCCCAGCGATGGCAGCGTGAAGTTGATCATGATTTCCCCAGCAGCCGCTTGGCGGCGGCGATTATGCCTGGCGTCTGCGGCAGCGCCGCGTCTTCCAGATGCTTCGCGTACGGCATCGGCACCTCCACGCTGCAAACGCGCACCACAGGCGCATCCAGATCGTAGAACGCATTTTCCATGATGCGCGCGCTGATTTCTGCCGACAGGCTGCCGCTTCTCCAGCCTTCGTCGATCACCAGCGCACGATGCGTCTTGCGCACCGATGCGAGAATCGTGTCCGTATCCAGCGGCCGCAGCACGCGCAGGTCAATCACTTCGGCATCGATGCCTTCGGCTGCCAGCATTTCGGCCGCCTGCATCACTTTCGGCAGGCTGCCGCCATACGTGATCAGGCTGAGTTGACTGCCTTCGCGTCGCACCGCCGCCGAGACGATGTCGCAGCGCCAGGATGCATCATCCTCGCTTAGCTCGCCTTCCATGTTGTACAGCTGCGCATGTTCAAACAGGATTACAGGATCAGGATCGGCCAGCGCCGGCGCCAGCATGCCGCGCGCGTCGGCAACGGTTGCCGGCGCCAGCACCTTGATGCCGGGAATGTGCGCATACCAGCATTCAAGGCTATGCGAATGCTGCGCCGCCAGCTGCCGGCCAGCGCCGGTCGCCATCCGTATCACCAGCGGCACGCTGCACTGGCCACCGCTCATGTGGCGCAAGGTGGCGGCGGTGTTGACGATCTGATCCAGCGCCAGCAGGCTGAAATTCACCGTCATGATTTCGACAATCGGTCGCATGCCGTTCAAGGCAGCACCAATGCCAGCGCCGACGAAGCCGAGTTCGGACAAGGGCGTATCGCGGATCCTCTCACTGCCGAATTCGGCCAGAAAATCCTTCGACACCGCATATGATCCGCCGTAGCGGCCCACATCCTCGCCCATCAGGAATACTCGCCGGTCTGCGGCCATTGCTTCGTGCAAGGCCAGATGTAGTGCTTCGCGGTAAGTTACGTTCATCGCAGCTCTCCTTCTGCGACAACGTGGCGGCACATGTCTTCGACCGGCTCCCAGTTTCCTGCTTCGGCAAACGCTATCGCCTGCCGCACTTCTTCGTCGGCGCTGGCAGCGATGACACAGAATTCATCATCCGTCAGCTTGCCTTCTGCCTTCATGCGCGCGACCATCAGATCGATCGGATCGCGCTTTTTCCACTCCTCCACTTCACTCTTGCTGCGGTACAGTTCCGGATCGAACATCGAATGCGCACGGAAACGATAAGTGCGGAATTCGATGAACTGCGGCCCACCGCCATTGCGCGCCGTCTTCGCGGCGCGCAGCACGGCCTGATGCACCGCGATCGCATCCATTCCATCGACGCTGACCGCCGGCATGTTGTAACTGGCCGCCTTCACACACAGATCGGTCTGCGATTCGGAACGAGATAATGCCGTGCCCATCGCGTACAGATTGTTTTCGCACAGGAACAATACCGGCAATTGCCACAGCGCCGCCAGGTTCATCGACTCGTGAAACGCGCCTTCGGCCACCGCGCCATCGCCGAAGAAACAGGCGCTGATGCGCGGCAGATGCTGCATCTGGTCGGCCAGCGCCACGCCAACCGTCAGCGGAATCCCGCCGGCGACAATGGCATTGCCGCCATAGAAGCGCCGCTTGATGTCGAACAGGTGCATCGAACCGCCGCGTCCGCCTGAACAGCCTTCGCGTTTGCCATACATTTCAGCCATGATCGCAGTCATCGGCACGCCGCGCACCAGCGCATGACCATGCTCGCGGTAGGTCGCCACCACGTTATCCTCCGGCAACAGCGCGCGCAGCGCACCGGACGCCACCGCTTCCTCCCCGATATACAGATGAAGAAAACCGCGAATCTTGCCTTCGCCATACAGTTCCGCGCAGCTTTCTTCCATCTTGCGGATGCGCACCATGTCAGCCAGCAGCGCCCGCGCGAGCACCGCATCCAATGGCTTGTTGGCTGCTTTTTTCATCACGCGCCGCCCTCCAGCATCGACAGATCGCCTTCCGGCAGCCCGAGTTCGCGCGCCTTCAGCAAACGGCGCATGATCTTGCCGCTGCGGGTGCGCGGCAGCGAAGCCACAATGTCGATTTCCTTGGGCGCAACCGCCGCGCCGAGGCGCTTTCTCGCGTGGCCGAGCAGCTCCAGCCGCAACTCTTCCGATGGTTCGAACCCGGCTTTCAGCGACACAAACGCCTTCACCACCTCGCCTACGGTCGGATCCGGCTTGCCGATCACGCCGGCTTCGGCCACTGCCGGATGCTCCATCAGCGCGCTTTCGACTTCGAACGGGCCGATCAGATGGCCGGCCGACTTGATCACGTCATCGCTACGGCCGACGAACCAGTAATAGCCATCCTGATCGCGCTTGGCCAAATCGCCAGTCAGGTACAGCTCGCCGGCGAAGCATTTGCGGTATTTCTCGTCGTTGTGCAGATAACCACGCATCATCGATGGCCAGCCGGCGCGCAACGCCAGCTCGCCTTCGACCTCGGGCTGGTCAATCACGCTCACGTTACCCTGCTCATCTTTTTTAACGATGAACGCCTCGACCCCGGGCAGAGGCCGTCCCATCGAGCCGGGCTTGATGTCGAAAGCCGGCGTGTTGGCGATCATGATGCCACCGGTTTCGGTCTGCCACCAGTTGTCGTGAATCGGCAGCCCGAGCGCTTCCCTGCCCCACCAGACCGCTTCCGGATTCAGCGGCTCGCCGACGCTGGCGACGAAACGCAATTTCGGAAACGCATATTTTTTCGCGATTTCGCTACCTGCTTTCATCAGCATCCGGATCGCGGTCGGCGCGGTGTACCAGACGCTGACCTGCTCTTCCTGCAAGATGCGGTACCAGCGCTCAGCATCGAAATCGAGTTCGTCGATAATCGAGGTCACGCCATGCAGCAGCGGCGCGATAATGCCGTACGACGTGCCAGTGACCCAGCCCGGATCGGCTGTGCACCAGTAAACATCGTCCGGATGCAGGTCGAGCGCATATTTGCCGGTGGCCCAGTGCGTGACCACCGCACCATGCACATGCACCGCGCCCTTCGGCGTGCCGGTGGTACCGCTGGTGAAGTGCAGCAGCGCCATGTCCTCGGCTTGCGTCGGCACCAGTTCGAATTCATCCGACTCCTGTTCCATCAGCGCATTGAAATCGAGCGTGCCGGGTATGGATGGCGCCGGTTTGCCTTCTTCGGCCACGATCAGCACATGCTTGAGATTCGGCAACTGGTCGCGCACCTTTTCCAGCTTGCGCCGGTATTGCAATTCGGTCGTCACCAGCACCTTTGCTTCGCCCAGCTTCAGCCTAGTGAGCAGCGGTTCCGGGCCGAAGGCGGAAAACAGCGGGCTGACCACGGAGCCGTTCTTGAACCCGCCAAGCGCGGACACGTACAGCGCTGGCACGCGCCCTAGCAGAATGAACAGCCGCTCGCCCTTGCCGACGCCAAGATCCTTCAGCACATTGGCGAAACGGTTGCTGTGCGCGGACAGTTCGCGGTAGGTCATGTCGCGCGTCTGCTGCGCGCCGATGAAGCGGAAGGCCGTCTTGTCGCGCTGTGCGCCTTGCGCATGGCGTTCGACCGCCTCGTAGGCGATGTTGCGCCCGCCGCCCGGCAAGCCAGCCAGTTCGCGCTCGGCCTCATGCCACGAAAAAGAGGCATGCACGGCATCGTAATTGGCCAAATTTGGCGGAACCGTCAAATCCTGCGCTGTCTTGCGGATGATATCGGGTCGCTCCACTGGCAAGCTCCTATTTGGCTGTTATTGCCGTCAAGTATGGCCGGCAATGCACTGTTCTTCCTTGCGCCAGCGCAAACATGATGCGTGACTGGCGGGTGCCGGGCGCAACTGCAGCAAGCTTGACGCCCCTCAACACTGCGCGCCTTGCCTTCCCATATCGTTGAAGCGTCACCGATGAGGAACCCGCCATGAGCAAGATATCCGCCCTGCCACCGGAACAACTCTACCGCCGCTGCGACCCCGCCAGCCTGCCATTCGAACATACCGCTGACTACAAAACACAGCCGGATGCGCTCGGCCAGCAACGCGCGCTGGATGCGGTCCGGTTCGGCGTGGCGATGCGCCGTGCCGGATTCAACCTGTTCGTGATGGGACAGCCTGGAGCAGGCAGGCGCGCGCTGGTATCGCGCTTTCTGACCGAGCGCGCGAAGGAGGAAGCCGCGCCGGATGACTGCTGCTACGTGAACAATTTCGACGATCCGAGCAAACCGGTCGCATTGCGCCTGCCGCACGGCAAAGGCTCGCAACTCAACGACGACATGCAGCATCTGGTGAAGGAATTGCAGACCGCGATTCCGGCGATGTTCGAAGGCGAGGAATACATTTCGCGCGTCGATCAGCTCGATGCGGAATTCAACGAAAGGCAGAAAACCGCGTTTCTCGATCTGGCGCAGGAAGCCGGCACGCAAAGCATCGCGCTGATGCGCACGCCGGAAGGGTTTTCGTTCGCGCCTGAAAAAGATGGCGAAATGATGTCGAACGAAGACTACGACAAGCTGTCTGACGAAGAAAAGGAAAGCTTCAACCAGAAGATTGCCGCGCTGCAGGAAAAGCTCGAAAAACTGTTGCTGCAAGTGCTCGAATGGCGCAAGGAACACCGCAACCGCCTGAAGCAATTGAACCGTGAAGTCACCCTCTTCGCCGTTGGCAGTCTGGTCGAGGACATTACCGAGCGCTATCAGGATCTGCCTGCGGTGCTGGCCTATCTCGAAGCGGTGAAAAAGGATGTGGTCGAAAACGCGCATATCTTCCGCAAGCAGAACATGAATGCGATGCAGCAGAACGAGGAATTGCCGCCGCTGCGCCGTTATCAGGTCAACCTGCTGGTCGGCAGCGCGGAAGATGCTGGCGCGCCGGTCATCACCGAAGACAACCCAACCTTCCAGAACCTGCTGGGCCGGGTCGAACACATCGCGCGCTTCGGCACGCTAATCACCGATTTCGTGCTGATCCGCCCCGGCGCGCTACACCGCGCCAACGGCGGCTATCTGCTGCTCGACATCCACAAGCTGCTGGAGATGCCGTTCGCATGGGAAGGATTGAAGCGCGCGCTGAAGCAGCATGAAATCCGCATCGAATCGATCATGCAGATGGTCGGCATGGTCAGCACCGTCTCGCTCGAACCTCAGCCGGTGCCGCTGGAGGTGAAGGTGGTGCTGTTTGGCGAGCGCATCTACTACTACCTGCTGCAAGCCTACGACCCGGAATTCGCCAAGCTGTTCAAGGTGGCGGCCGATTTCGAGGACGACATCGTGCGCAACGACGACAGCCAGCTCGGCTACGCCAATCTGGTGGCCACGCTGGCGCAGGAGCACGAACTGCTGCCCTTTGGCCGCGATGCGGTGGCGCGCATCGTCGAAGCCGGCGCGCGTGAAGTCGGCGACGCCGGGCGGCTGTCGCTGCACATGCAGCGTCTGACCGACCTGCTGCACGAAGCTGAGCACCATGCGCTGGCGCGTCAGGCAGCGACGGTTTCTGCCGCCGACATCCAGCAGGCGATCGATGCCAAAATCCGCCGCTCGGATCGCATCCAGCGCCGGCTGGAGGATGAAATCCTCGACGGCACGATCATGATCGACACCACCGGCGCAAAAATCGGCCAAGTGAACGGGCTGTCGGTGCTGGAAACCGGCGACTACCTGTTCGGTCAGCCGACACGCATCACTGCCACCACGCGGCTCGGCGATGGCGAAGTGATCGACATCCAGCGCGAAGTCGCGCTCGGCGGTGCCATCCACTCGAAAGGCGTGCTGATCCTGTCGTCGTTCCTCGCTTCGCGCTACAGCGCGCGCCAGCCGCTGTCGCTGAACGCCAGCCTGGTATTCGAACAGACTTACGGTCACATCGAAGGAGACAGCGCCTCGATGGCCGAACTATGCGCGCTGCTGTCATCGCTGGCTGATGTGCCCATCAAGCAATCGCTGGCGATTACCGGATCGGTTAATCAGGTCGGCGAAGCGCAGGCGATTGGCGGCGTGAATGAGAAAATCGAAGGTTTTTTCGACCTGTGCCGCACGCGCGGGCTGACTGGCAATCAGGGCGTGCTGATTCCGCAGGCCAACGTCAAGCACCTGATGCTGCGCGCCGATGTGGTCGAAGCGGCGAAGGAAGGCAAGTTCCACATCTACCCGATAGAAAACGTCGATCAGGCGATTGAACTGCTGACCGGCGTGCCGGCCGGCCAGCCGGATGCGGTCGGCAACTTCGCGCCGGACACCATCAACCAGCGCGTGCGCAACCGGTTGTCCGAACTGCTGCATATCCGGCTGCAAATGGCCACCGCAGCCGGCAAGAAACGGCACCGGCACGGCGGACATGCTGCTGGCGGGCAGGAGTGAACACCATTGCTTGGCCAGACACAATTTCAACTTGGGTATATAGCAAAAACATGGCGCTAGGGCACATATTTACTGGCTGTTTTTAAATACTACCTGGAGTATATTTTTTAGCCTTACTGACCGAAAAGTCATTTCGTTCAGTTATTTTGGCATGACGCCAAGCGCAACCTCGTCGGCATAATCCCGCAGCGCGGCCAGCGCCGCCTGCCCGCGGGCATCGGCCGCCGGCTGCAATTGCTCGATTTGCGCCAAAAGCGCCGCCCGGCTTCTGGCTCCATCGGCGCCTTCGTCCAGCCGCGCCGCACAGTGTTCGCGCCAGCGCTCCGCTTCGTCGCCGGACAGCGTGTGCGGGAAGTTGCGCGCGCGGTAGCGGAACAGCAGTTCGTCCAGTCGCCGGTCATCGAATGCCGGTTTTGCCGCTGCCAGCACCTCGGGCGCGAGCGTGCGCAGCCGGTTGAGCTGGCGGCGGTCGGCATTGCCCAGGAAGCCGCCATACAGGTCTTGATCAACGTCGGCAGCAGTATCGCCTTCGGGCCGCCGGTAAACCTCTGGCCACAGGCTGGCCATTTTGGCCGCGAAGGCCGGTCTGGCGGCTATCGCGCTGCGCTGCTGCGCCGCTTCGACTGCCAGCCCCCAGCGCTCGGCCATCGCCGGCGACAGCGTGCGCAGATTGCCAATCACCACCGGCGCGCGGTTCAGGTGGATGGTTTTGACCGGCAGGCGCGAAACCTCGTCCGGCAGTTCGTCCGCCTTGGTGAACAGCCGCTGGCGGATAGTTTCGGCATCGAGCGACAGCAGCTGTTCCGGGTCGGCCGACAAATCCCAGGCGATGATTTCGTTCTTGTTCGTCGGGTGCTGCGCCAGCGGCAGCATCAGCGCGATGCAGCCGCGCTCGGCGGCAAACATGCCGGATACATGCAGGAACGGCGTGCGCAGTTCCGGCGCGCGCTGCAGGCCGATTTCGTCTGCCACGCGCGCCTTGTCGCGCAGCCCGAGGCAGTAGTCGAACAGCCGCGGCTGGCGCTGGCGGATCAGCCGCGCCAGCCCGATGGTGGCGCGCACGTCGGACAATGCATCATGCGCCGCATCGTGCCCGATGCCATTGGCCGCGGTCAGCTTTTCCAGCCGGAAGCTGGGGCGGCCATCGTCGTCGGTTGGCCAGACAATTCCTTCCGGCCGCAGCGCGTGCGCGGTGCGGGCGAGGTCGAGAATGTCCCAGCGGCCGCAGCCGTTCTGCCATTCGCGCGCATACGGGTCGATCAGGTTGCGCCAGAACAGAAAGCGCGTGACTTCGTCGTCGAAGCGGATCGAGTTGTAACCGACGCCAATCGTGTTCGGCTGCGAAAATGCGCGCTCGATCTCGGCTGCGAAGCGAGATTCGGCCAGACCGCGTTCAAGGCAGACTTGAGGCGTGATGCCGGTAATCAGGCAGGCTTGCGCATCGGGCAAATAGTCGGCCGCCGGACGGCAGTAAAGCATCAGCGGCTCGCCCGTTTCGTTCAGTTCGGAATCGGTGCGGATGGCGGCGAATTGCGCCGGACGGTCGCTGCGCGGTGAAACGCCGAAGGTTTCGTAGTCGTGCCAGAGAAAGCTGTGCATCCGTTACTCCGGCATTGAAACAGCCATCATGCCGCTAGCCCCAGCCGCGCCGATTCGTAGCGCAGTTCGGTTTCACGGAACACGCGCACCCAGTCTTCGCCTTCGAGTCCGAGCGCGCTCCATACCGACAGCGATAACGGCGGCACCATGTCGTCTTCGTCTTCGGAGAAATCGAGCGCATGCGCTATCGCATCGGCTGCATGCACAATCGCCGCCACCGTGTCGCCGCCGCTCAAATCCGGCTCGTGGTGCCTGGCGATCGCGTTCACAATGCCCTTAGAAAAGTGCCAGTGCTCCGCCAGCGCTTCGCCGACCTGCACGTGGTCGATACCCAGGACCTCGCGCTCAGCTTGCAGGATGTGGCAATCCTGCGCCGCACGCCAGGCAATCGCCTGCTCGTACTGCTCGGTGAATTGCGTCACCAGCACCAACCGGCCTATGTCGTGCAGCAAACCAGCGGTATAAGCGTAATCCTGGTTCAGTTGCAGATGCCGCGCCAGCACCTTCGCGCATACCGCGACGGCAATTGAATGGCGCCAGAACACGTTGAAATCAAACCCGCGGCAGTGACATTCGGGGAAACTTCCCTTGAGCGCCGCCGCCACCACCAGATTGCGCACACCGGAAATGCCGATCAGGTTAATCGCCTGCTGGATGGTCGTCACATGCGATTGCGTGTTGTAGAACGATGAATTGGCACAGCGCAGGATTTTCGCCGTCAGCGCCTGATCGAGGATGATCTTGCGCGTCAACTGCGCGAGGTTGACGGCTTCCTGATCGATCGATTCCAGCACTTCCATCACCACTGCCGGCAGCGATGGCAATTCCTCGATCCGTTTGACGACTTCGTCGATCTCAACAGTCATGCCCCCTCCCCCAGACGAAAATGACGCATGTGTTGCTGCAAGATGTCGTTCGCATTCTGCTCCGGCAGGCCGTAATCACGCTTGCGAAACAGCACCTCCAGCCGGCCGCGATGGTATTCGCGCCGTTGCGCTTTGTCCTGCTGCGGCGTGTCGTCAACCACAATCGGCACCCGTTCCATTTCATAGCGTTTCAGTGATGCGAGCAGTTTTTCACTGAGTACGCTACCCTTCGGCAGCAGCACCTTACCGTGACGGTCGAGATAATCATCGGACAGAACCATGCCTGGCTCGACTTCTCCCAGCGGAATCAGTTTGTAACCTTGCGTCATCGCTTCCCTCTCTTCTGAAACAGGAACGTCACCCCTCCCCCGCATGCATTACGACCCGATCGCGCCCGGCATCCTTCGCACGGTACAGCGCCTGATCCGCGCACGCCAACAGCGCTGCCCCATCCTGGCCATTCTCCAGACTGGCCACACCAAAAGATGCCGTCATGTGCGGCAACGGCTGCCGCATGTCGCCAAATACTATTGCCTGACGCATCCGTTCGCACAAGCGCTGCGCCACCATCGCGCCAGCCCGGCTGTCGCTGCCAGGCAGGATCACGCAGAACTCCTCGCCGCCGTAACGGGCCGAATGATCAGTCGGCCGCAACGCCTCGCCAAAAACCCTGGCAGCAGCGCGCAATGCATCATCTCCCGCCTGATGGCCGTGCATATCGTTAAACTGCTTGAAATGATCGATGTCGACCATGATGATTGTCAACGGTCGTGCCGACATCCGTGCTTCTTCGACCAGCGCCGGCAGCCTGTCATCCAGCCAGGCCCGATTGTGCAGGCCGGTCAGCCCGTCCAGCATCGACAGTTGCTGGTAAAACTTGCCCACCTTCTGCCGCTGGCGCAAACGGGCATTGGTCGCCTGAATCCTGAAAGACAGCAAGTGCAGCAGGTTGCGCGCGACGCCATTCGATTCATCGACCATCTGCCACAGTTTGTCCGCCTCTATCGCCAGCAATTCGGTTTCCCGCATCGCAGTAATCATCGGCGCAGCAGTCTGCTCGTCCAAAACCGACAATTCGCCCACGCACTCGCCCGGCAATACCGTTATCACCGCACCGTCTTCCATGCCCCATTGCTGGCCGGAAGCCACCCCCAGTTCGCCACTCAGCACGACATACAAATGCGCGCCGCGGCGCGGCAGATCAGTTACTGTTTGTCCAGCCGCAACCCGTATCACAGGACAGTCTGCGAGCACACGCACGACCGATTGCTGCTCGACATCGCGGAACAGTTGCAGTTCGCCCACCGCATAGCCTGAAGCCTGAAAAGTCGTCAATTGCGCCAACGCCGTCCTTCTGAATGGTCAATCAAATTGCTCTACGGAACTAGTTTAGCGCATCAAACACCTGCTACCAAGACATTGCTTCAAATATTGCCTGAATGCTTATATCGGTGCAGAATCTGCGCTGCTTCACCCGATCCACGCGGTAGATGCCACCTTGCGCGGAAGCCGCCCATTTCAGGAGTTCCCATGCGTAAACCCATGCTTTCTATCCTGCTGTGCACGGCTGTTTCCATTCCTGCGCTCACGCAAGCAGCCTCACCGATGAATCCGGGACTGTGGGAAATTACCACCCAGTCCGATTCGATGAAAAACCGTCCGCAAATCTCGCCCGAACAGGCTGCGCGGATGCGCCAGATGGGCATCAACGTGCCGGAAATGCGCAATGGCGCAATGGTGATGAAAGTCTGCTACACGAAAGAACTGCTGTCGCGCGACGAAATGCCTGGTCAGAAAGAGCACGAGTGCCAGACGAAAAACATGAGCCGTAGCAGCAGCGTCTATTCGGCCGACATCGTTTGCAATGGCCCGAACATGAAAGGCAACGGCACCATCAAGGGCACCCATTACGCCACCAGCTTTGAATCGAATTACAGCTTCAAGGGGACGGCAATGGGCCAGCCGGCAAACCACCAGCGCAAGACCAGCGGCAAATGGCTGGGCGCGAACTGCGGCAGCGTCAAGCCTATCAGCGTAGGGAAGTAATGCCAGAGTTGCTGCGCCTGAGTATCAGCGCAGCAGCAGGTTGTCGCGGTGGATCAGCTCCGGCTCGCCGGCATAGCCGAGAATGTCGGCAATTTCGGCTGATTGCCTGCGCGCGATCAGCCGCGCCTCGGCGCTGGAATAGTTGCTCAGGCCGCGGGCAATTTCGCGCCCTTCCGCATCCACGCAGGCAATCACTTCGCCGCGACCGAATTCGCCTTCAATCGCCGCCACGCCTATCGGCAACAGCGACTTGCCCTCATCGTGCACTTTTTGCACTGCGCCGGCATCAAGCGTGACCTTGCCGGCAATGCGCAGATGATCGGCCATCCATTGCTTGCGCGCGGCCAAATGGACGTTTTCCGCTTCCAGATGAGTACCGATCGATTCCCCGGCTGCCAGCCGCGTCAGCACGTTATCCTCGCGCCCCCACGCAATCACCGTGTGCGCGCCGGAACTGGCCGCGCGCTTGGCCGCCAGCACTTTGGTCAGCATGCCACCGCGCCCGATGGCGGAACCGGCGCCGCCGGCCATCGCTTCCAGCTCCGGCTCGCCCGCGCGCGCATGGTGGATGAACTTCGCCTCCGGATGCTTGCGCGGATCGGCGCTATACAACCCCTTTTGATCGGTCAGGATCACCAGCGCATCGGCTTCAATCAGATTCGCCACCAGCGCGCCCAGCGTATCGTTGTCGCCGAACTTGATTTCATCGGTCACGACGGTGTCGTTCTCGTTGATGATCGGCACCACACCGAGCCGTAGCAGCGTCAACAGCGTCGAGCGGGCATTGAGGTAACGTTCACGGTCAGCCAGATCGGCGTGCGTCAGCAACACTTGCGCCGTTTCCAGCTGATGCGTGCGAAAACTTGTTTCATAAATCTGCACCAGCCCCATCTGACCAACCGCCGCGCAAGCCTGCAACTCATCAAGAACAGTCGGCCGCTTCTCAAATCCCAGCCGCTGCATTCCTTCTGCAATTGCGCCAGAGCTGACCAGCACCACTTCCTTGCCTTGTTGCCGCAAGTGCGCAATCTGCGCTGCCCATTTCGAAATTGCAACCTTGTCCAGGCCGTTGCCATCGTTCGTCACCAGCGTCGAACCGACTTTGATGACCAGACGTTTTGCATGTTGAATCAAAGAATTCATGATGGGCCAGGATGGGATGGTTGTTTTATTCGATGACCTTGAAGCGCGGGTCGTCCGGATCGACGGTTTCAATCGAACGCGCCTCTTCCGCCACGCGCACTTCCTGCGCGCGCACTTCCGCCTGCTTTTGCTGCTCGATGTGCCGGAAAATCTCGACGATCAGTTCCTCGCAACCTTCACGATTCAGCGCCGAAATTTCAAATACAGGCCCCTTCCATTTCATCCGGCGGATGAAACTGGCGACCCGCTTCTTGCGTTCTTCCTCCGGCACAATGTCGAGCTTGTTCAGCACCAGCCAGCGAGGCTTGTCGGCCAGCGCCGGATCGTATTTTTCCAGCTCCTTGACCAGAGCCTTCGCTTCCTTCACCGGATCGACCGTTTCCTCGAATGGCGCCAGATCGACAATGTGCAGCAGCAAGCCGGTGCGCTGCAGGTGGCGCAGGAACTGATGGCCGAGACCGGCACCTTCAGCAGCGCCTTCAATCAGCCCCGGAATGTCCGCAATGACAAAACTCTTTTCGCTACCAACCCGCACCACACCGAGGTTTGGCACCAGGGTAGTAAACGGGTAGTCCGCGATTTTCGGCTTGGCGTTCGAGACGGCGGTGATGAAGGTCGATTTGCCGGCATTGGGCATACCGAGCAAGCCGACATCGGCCAGCACCTTCAGCTCCAGCTGCAGTTCGCGCCGTTCGCCCGGCTTGCCATCGGTTTTCTGCCGCGGCGCCCTGTTGGTCGAACTCTTGAAATGGATGTTGCCCCAGCCGCCTTCGCCACCTTTGGCCAGCAACTCCAGCTGCCCATGCTCAGTCAGGTCAGCGATGATTTCGCCGCTGTTGCGATCGGTGATGATGGTGCCAACCGGCATCCGCAGCAGGATGTCGTCCGCGCCCTTGCCATAACAGTCGGATCCGCGCCCGTGTTCGCCGCGCCGCGCTTCGTGCCGCTTCGAAAAACGGTAATCAACCAGCGTATTGATATTGCGATCGGCCACCGCCCAGACACTGCCGCCCTTGCCGCCGTCGCCGCCGTCCGGACCGCCGAACGGGCGGAATTTTTCGCGATTGAACGAAGCGACGCCATTGCCGCCGTCGCCGGCAATCACTTCGATACGTGCTTCGTCGATGAATTTCATAATGGAATGCCCAAAATTAAAAAGGCCCTACCGTGGGCAGAGCCTTTTGTGATGCAATGCAGGCTTGCGCCTCGCGGATTTTACGCCATTTCAGGCGGAAACCACCGTTGC
>JAGSYW010000018.1 GCA_018262475.1 Burkholderiaceae bacterium
GTCTTGCGCACTCAATCCGCGCTGTCGCTTACGCGATGCCGCATTCATTGGAACGACCATGAAAAAGTTTAGCACAGCCGCCTTGATTCCCGCTCTTGCCACCTCATTTGCGCTGCTGTTTGCGCCGTCCGTGCTCGCTGCCGGCAAAGGCAAATGCGAATTCCTGCAGAACGCGCCCGACAAGCACCCCGTGGTCAAAGGCGACACGCTGTGGAGCATTTCCGGCAAGTTCCTTGAGCATCCGTGGTGCTGGCCGCAGGTGTGGGGTATGAACAAGGCGCAGATCAGGAATCCGCACTGGATCTATCCGGGCCAGATCGTCTATCTCGACCGCGCCGCCGGCCGCCTGCGTCTGGGCACGCCAGCCGGCTCAGGCGCTTCGGGCGAACCGAAGGACGTGCGCCTGTCGCCGCGCATCCGCACATCGCAGCTGGACAAGGACGCGGTGCCGTCCATTCCGGCCAAGGAAATCGAGCCATTCCTGTCACAACCGCTGATTGTCGATGAAAAGGATTTAAACGGCGCGCCGCGCATAGTCGCGACACAGGAAGGCCGCGTCTATACCGGCAAGGGCGACCGCGTGTATGTGCGCGGCGATTTGGGCGGGCATGAAGTATTCCAGGTATTCCGTCCCGGCGTGCCGTTGAAGGACCCGGGCAGCAAGCAAATCCTCGGCTACGAAGCGGTGCATCTGGGAACAATCAAGCTGGCGCGTGAAGCGAAGGCAAACGATGAAGCCCATGCATTCGCGGTGACTGAAGCGCTGCAGGAAATGGGCATCGGCGACCGGCTGCAACCGATGCCGCCAGCAGAAACCATCAACTACGTGCCGCACCCGCCAGAAAACGCGTTTGAGGCCCGGGTGGTATCGATTTACGGCGGCGTGACCCATGCCGGCCAAAACCAGACGGTCGCAATCAACAAGGGCAAGCGTGACGATATCGATGTCGGCACTGTGCTGACGCTGTACCGCACCGGCGAAACGATTGCCGACCGCACCGACAAGAACCACAAGGTCAGGCTGCCGGATGAAAAATACGGCACGCTGTTCGTATTCCGCGTGTTCGACAACGTGTCCTATGCGCTGATTATGGAAGTCACCGATTCGGTTCAGGTCGGCGATACCGCACGCACGCCGGAATGACGCGTGATCCAAACCGCGCAGACTGCACCATCAAATGAACTGGCGGCCTGGCTGCGGCTGGAGCAGGCCGAAGGCGTCGGCCCAGCCACCGCTAGGAAGCTGCTGGCCGCATTCGGCCTGCCGGAAAACATCTTCGCCGCCTCTTATGCCGCGCTGAGCCAGGTTGTTCCCGAACGGGTGGCGCAGGCGCTGAAAACGGAGCTGTCGCCGCAAACGCAGGCACAAATCGAACGCACGCTCGAATGGGCAGATGCGCCAGAAAACCGCCTACTGACGCTGGCCGATGTCTATTACCCGAAGGCGCTGCTCGACATTCCCGACCCGCCGCTGGTGCTGTACGTGAAAGGCCGGGCCGAACTGCTGAATGCGCCCTCGCTGGCGATTGTCGGCAGCCGCCAGGCCAGCGCGCAGGGCGTGAAAAACGCCGAGAATTTCGCCCGAGCAATGAGCAATGCCGGGCTGGCAATTGCGTCCGGCCTCGCGCTCGGCATTGACGCCGCAGCGCACCGCGGCGGGCTCGATGGCGTCGGCTCGACCATCGCAGTCATCGGCACCGGCGCCGACATCGTCTACCCGGCCAGGAACCGCGAACTCGCGCACCGGATCGCATTTGACGGCGGCTGCATCGTCAGTGAATGCCCGCTCGGCACGCCTGCAATCTCGGCCAATTTTCCGCGCCGCAACCGCATCATCAGCGGGCTGGCAAAAGGCGTGCTGGTGGTCGAAGCTGCGGCACAATCCGGCTCGCTCATCACCGCGCGCATGGCGGCCGAACAGGGGCGCGACGTGTTTGCCATCCCCGGTTCGATCCACTCGCCGCTGGCCAAAGGATGCCACCAGTTGATCAAACAGGGAGCTAAGCTGGTCGAATCGGCGCAAGACGTGCTGGAAGAACTGCGGCTGCAGCCCTTGCCGGCGAACGCCGCGGCTACACCAGCCGACGCACAAGCCGAGCCGCAAGCAACGCAGTTGCTTGATGCAATGGGCTTTGACCCCGTCTCGCCCGACCAACTGGCAGAACGCACCGGGCTGGATGCGGCGGCACTGGCCGGGCTGCTGTTGACGCTGGAACTCGATGGCCGGATCGAACGCCTGCCCGACGGCAGCTACCGTCGGCTGAACGGATAGACGCAGCTCAACCGCCACCAAATACACCCAGGGGGTATTTTCAAACCGAATCTAAAAACATGGCGGAAACCGTGGTTTTAGACACATACTCCACCAAACACCCCGCATTTCACAGTCCGCGCAGCGCATTCGCGACTTGAACTGGCGGCAACATCGCTGTACAGTAGCAACCATGTTTGATGTCTTAGTCTATCTTTACGAGAATTATCACCACCCGGAAGTCTGCCCGGAGCCGGTGGAGCTGGCCAAATCGCTGTCTGAAATCGGCTTCAAGGAAGCGGAAATCCGGGATGCATTGACCTGGCTCACCGAGCTGGCGGCACGCACACAAGGGTTTTCCAGCCGCAAACCGGATGAACGCGCATTTCCGGCCAGTGCGCATCGCGTCTATGCGCCGCAGGAATATGCTGCGCTCGGCGTCGAGGCGATTGGTTTCATCGAATCGCTGGCCAATGCCGGCGTGCTCAAACCGATCGAACGCGAAATCGCCATCGAACGAGGGCTGGCGGCAAATGAATCGCCGCTGACACTGGAAAAACTGCGCATCGTTGTACTGATGGTACTGTGGAGTCAGGGCGACGATCCGGATGCATTGCTGCTGGACGCGCTGTTTCCGGATGATGACGGCAGCGAACCGCGCCTGCCGCACTAGCCTGTTTCCGTTTGTTCCCGCCTATTCCTGCGCCCATTTCCTTGCGCTTGAACAACGCCGGATTGCACAAGCCGCTTGCACGCGGCGCGAATTTGATTACACTATCCGCAATTTTGCCCATGAAACGTCGCGGCCTAACAGGCGGCACGGAAACTGAATATGTCGAAAACACTCATCATTGCTGAAAAACCCTCGGTCGCGAACGACATCGCCAAGTCGCTCGGCGGCTTCACCAAGCATGATGATTATTTCGAATCGGATCAATATATATTGTCGTCAGCGGTCGGCCATCTGGTCGAAATTGCCGCGCCGGAAGAATATGAAGTCAAGCGCGGCAAGTGGACCTTCACCCACCTGCCCACCATTCCGCCGCATTTCGCGCTGAACCCGATCCAGAAAACCGAATCGCGGCTGAAACTGCTGAACAAGCTGATCAAGCGCAAGGACGTATCCGAAATCATCAACGCCTGCGACGCCGGGCGCGAGGGGGAGCTGATTTTCCGCCTGATCGCGCAGCACGCCAAGGCAAAGCAGCCGATCAAGCGACTGTGGCTACAGTCGATGACGCCAGCGGCCATCCGGGACGGCTTCACCAAACTGCGTTCCGACCAGGAAATGCTGCCGCTAGCCGATGCCGCGCGCTGCCGCTCGGAAGCGGACTGGCTGATTGGCATCAACGGCACACGCGCGATGACCGCATTCAACTCGAAGGAAGGCGGATTCTACCTGACCACCGTCGGCCGGGTACAGACGCCGACGCTATCGATCGTGGTCGAACGCGAAGAAGCGATCAAGAAATTCATCTCGCGCGACTACTGGGAAGTGAAAGCCGAATTCGTCTGCGCCGGCGGCGTGTATGAAGGCCGCTGGTTCGACCCTAAATTCAAGAAGGACAACACCGACAGCGAAAAACGCGCCGAACGGCTGTGGAGCAAATCGGCGGCCGACACCATCGCCACCGCCTGCCGCAGCAAGCAGGGCAAAGTGAGCGAGGAATCGCGCCCGACGACCTCGATGTCGCCGGCACTGTTCGACCTCACCAGCCTGCAGCGGGAAGCGAACTCGCGTTTCGGTTTTTCTGCCAAGAACACGCTGGCGATTGCGCAGGCGCTGTACGAACGGCACAAGGTGCTGACCTACCCGCGTACCGATTCGCGCCACCTGCCGGAAGATTACCTCGCGACCGCGCAGGAAACGCTGGAAGCACTGAAAGACAGCAACAACTATCAGCCATTCGCCGCGCAAATTCTGAACAAGAAGTGGCTAAAACCGAACAAGCGCATTTTCGACAACACGAAAATCTCCGATCACTTCGCCATCATCCCGACCACGCAGGCACCGAAGAACCTGTCCGAAGCCGAGCAGCGGCTGTACGATCTGGTCACGCGCCGCTTCATGGCGGTGTTCTTCCCCGCGGCCGAATTTCAGGTCACGACCCGCATCACCGAAGTTTCCGGCCACCAGTTCCGAAGCGAAGGCCGGGTGATGACCAACCCCGGTTGGCTGGCGATTTACGGCAAGGAAGCGGTCGACAAGGATGCCGAAGGCAGCGGCGGCCTGCTCGCGCCGGTAGCAAAAGATGAAAAGGTGCTAACAGACAAGATCAGCGCCAACCCGCTCGCCACCCGCCCGCCGGCACGCTACACCGAAGCGACGCTGTTGACCGCGATGGAAGGCGCGGGCAAGCAGGTGGAGGAAGACGAATTGCGCGAAGCGATGGCCGGCAAGGGCCTGGGCACGCCAGCCACCCGCGCCGCGATCATCGAAGGCTTGCTGACGGAAAAATACCTGCTGCGCGAAGGGCGCGAAATCATCCCGACCGCCAAGGCGTTCCAGCTGATGACGCTGCTGCACGGCCTCGGCGTGGACGAACTCACGCTGCCGGAACTGACCGGCGAATGGGAATACAAACTGTCGCAGATAGAAAAGGGGCAAATCAGCCGCGAAGCATTCATGCGCGAGATCGCGCAGATGGCGCAGGTGATCGTCAAGCGCGCCAAAGAATACGACGAAGACACGGTGCCGGGCGACTACGCGACGCTCGCCACGCCATGCCCGAACTGCGGTGGCGTGGTGAAGGAAAACTACCGCCGCTTCGCCTGCACCCAATGCGAATTCTCGATCAGCAAGATCCCCGGCAGCCGCCAGTTCGAGATTGCCGAAGTTGAGCAACTGCTGAAAGACCGCACCATCGGCCCGCTGCAAGGTTTCCGCTCGAAAATGGGCCGGCCGTTTGCCGCCATTCTGAAGATCGTGCGCGACGAGGATCTGAACAATTACAAGCTCGAATTCGATTTCGGCCAGCCGCAGGAAGACGAAGACGGCGGCGAGCCAGTCGATTTCAGCCAGCAAACGCCGCTCGGCGCCTGCCCGAAATGCGGCGCCAACGTGTATGAAATGGGGCTGGCCTACGTGTGCGAAAAAACCGTTGCCAAGCCCAAGGGCTGCGATTTCCGCAGCGGCCGCATCATCCTGCAACAGGAAATCTTGCCGGAACAGATGTCCAAGCTGCTGAACGATGGCAAGACCGACCTGCTGCCAGGCTTCATCTCGCAACGCACGCGCCGCCCGTTCAAGGCGTTCCTCGTGCGCGGCAAGGATGGCAAGGTCAGTTTCGAGTTCGAGGAACGCAAGGCAGCGCCGAAAGCGGGCGCCAAAGCAGCGGCAGCCAAGACCGACGCAGCTGCGGAAACTGCCGCAAAACCGGCTAGAAAAACGGCCACAAAAGCCACCGCCACCAAGGCAAAAACCGCAAGCAAAACTGCCGGCAGCAGCGTGAAAAAAACCGCGGCGGCCAAAAAACCGGCAGCAAAGAAAGCCGCGACGAAAGAATAACGCCACTCACCACCGGCGGCGCGCACGCGCTGCCGGCGGCAAGCCCCAAATAACTGACCGAAACGCCGCTTTCTGTCAGTAATGTCTCAAAATATACTCCGAGCAGTATCTATAAACAGCCAGTAAATATAAGGCTCAACGGGGTGTTTTTTCCACATACCCCAAGCAAATACTCTCAGTAACCGTCCGGATTGGTGCGCTGCCAGTGCCAGGCATCACGGCACATGTCATCCAGCGTTTTTTCAGTGCGCCAGCCAAGCAGTTTTTCCGCCAGCGCCGGATCGGCATAGTAGGCAGGCACGTCGCCCGGGCGGCGCGGCGTGATCTCATATGGCAGTTGCCGTCCGCACGCAGCCTCGAATGCGCGCAGCACTTCCAGCACGCTGTGTCCCCGGCCTGAACCGAGATTCACTGTGAACCCTGCCGGTTGCGCGAACAGGCGCTTAAGCGCCGCCACATGCCCGCGCGCCAGATCCATTACATGGATGTAGTCGCGCACACCGGTGCCGTCTGGCGTCGGGTAATCATTGCCATACACTTGCAGCCGCTCACGCCGTCCCACCGCCACCTGCGCAATATACGGCATCAGGTTATTCGGCACGCCTTTCGGGTCTTCGCCAATCAATCCACTCGGATGCGCGCCGACCGGATTGAAATAGCGCAGGATTGCGCATTGCCAGCTCGCATCGCTAAGCGCCAGGTCAGCCAGCATCTGCTCAACCACCAGCTTGGTGCGGGCATACGGGCTAGCGACCGACAACGGCGCGTTTTCGGCCACCGGCACGGTTGCCGGATCGCCATACACGGTGGCCGACGAGCTGAACACAAAACGGCGCACGCCGGCATCGGCCAGCGCCTGCAGCAGGGTCTGCGTGCCGCCGATGTTGTTGTCGAAATACAGCAACGGCTTCGCCACCGATTCGCCCACCGCTTTCAGCCCGGCGAAATGGATCACCGCATCGACCCGATGCTGGCGCAGCAATGCATCCAGCGCCGCACGGTCGCGCACATCGGTTTCGATAAAGGGCGCGTTACGACCGGTGATTTGCTCCACGCGCTCAAGCGCCACGCGCGAACTGTTGCTCAGATTATCGAGCGCCAGCACATTGAAACCGGCTTGCAGCAACTCGACGCAAGTGTGCGAGCCAATATAACCAGCGGCGCCGGTTACGAGTATGGTGTTTGACATGGCGTTCCTTTAAGCAACCAAAGTACACTGCATTTACAAATGAGCAATTTTGGCACAAAGCAAGCCACTGCATAAATAGTTCCATCTGCCTGCAACAAAACAACACTTATTTGACTTTACGCACACAGACGCGCAGTGTGATTACATTTTCACGTTCAAGGCGCTATGCTCATAATGTCAGCTCATGCTGGCTTGTCATCGCAACCACCAACACAGCGTTGTCGCTGACGAACCATGCATGTGACAAATTTCGTCAACAAAATCGTGCAAATCGCCAAAAAACGTCAACCCACCACAGGTTTTTGCCGTCACAAGACTCTTAACAGACTAAAAACACAATGGCACGGATTGTGCGTTACAGGCGTCAAGGCAGATTTTCTGCTGTATACCGATAGGAGAGCAACATGAAAGTACGTCAAATGAAACACGCCGTACAGCGCGGCTTCACGCTGATCGAATTGATGATCGTGGTTGCGATCATCGGTATTCTGGCCGCCGTAGCGCTGCCGGCATATCAGGATTACACCATCAAAGCCAAAGTGTCTGAAGGCATTCTGGCGTTGAGCCAATGCCGTACTGCCGTGGCAGAGGTTTATCAAACTGGCACATCCGGCCCGGGTGCTAACAATTGGGGATGCGAATCCAGTGGCAGCGGTTCTTCCAAATACGTGACATCCGTAACGACTGATGCTAACGGCGTTGCAACGGTCGTTCTGCGTGCCATTGATGCAAAAGTTAACGGCATGACGATTTCCTTAACGCCAACAGCAGCCGATGGAACAACGGCACTGACAGCAGGAAACATCCCGGTTCAAGTTGGCAGCTTCAAGTGCGGCCCGGGCACGACGGGCACTCCTGTTCCGCAAAAATACCTGCCTGGCTCCTGCAAGTAACACCAAATCAAAAGCAAAACCACCTAAAAACAGGGGCAAAGGAGTTTCCTCCTTTGCCCCTGTTTTTTTCCCAAAAAATTTTGCTGCCTCGGCCTACGATGCAAAATATCTTCAAAATAAAGCCAGAACGCCTCAACGCCGCCCTATCTGTTTCGAGCGCCGTGCTGCTTGTCATTGCCTTGTTGTTATACCTTCAACCATACTACGGCATCAGACACGACAGTGTGCTGTATCTCGGACAAGCGCTGCTCCGGTGGAAACCTGCACAATTTAGTAACGATTTATTTTTCGCCTATGGTAGTCAAGCACAATTCACACTATTCCCCCAAGTCATAGCATGGATGTTAAACCATGCCAATGCGGCCACGCTGTTTCTGGCTATGACACTGGTTGGCCGAGTCTTCTTTGCCGCAGCCTCTTTCTTACTGCTTCACCAACTACTTCCTCCTAAGTTTCGTCTGTGGGCATTGTTATCGCTCCTGATCATGCCGACCAATTATGGAGGGTTTAATGTTTTCAGCTATGCCGAACCATTCTCTACCGGACGAACCTTTGCCGAGCCCCTAATTTTGCTCGCCCTTGCTGCATTCGTTCGACAACGATGGCTAGCGACATGTACGTTGTGGGTACTGGCGGCAGTAATCCACCCCTTGCAGGCTTTTCCTGCACTAGTGCTGGCATGGCTCTGGTTAATAAACAAAGACAAGCGCTGGTTGCATTTACTGTGGCTGCCAGTGGCCGGGCTTTTGCTTGCATTGGCAAATATCCCCCCATTTTCCACACTTCTGACTCAGTTCGACCAGCTTTGGCTGGAATGGGTTTCCGAAGCAAACAAGCATGTTTTCATCATGCATTGGCCGTGGCCAAGCTGGTGTTACCTGCTAACGGATCTGTTTCTCGTATGGTCGCTAATGAAGTTCACACGGGGAACCATCAATAAATTTTGCAGCATACTGTTGCAAGCTACCGCCCTTGGTTTTGCCTGTAGCGCATTGTTCGCAGACTGGCTGCAATTGGTCTGGCCAACAGGACTGCAGATTTGGCGCATACAGTGGCTACTCCACTGGCTGGCAATGGCAGGCATACCATTCCTGCTCTTTCGACTTTACCGCAGAGGCCATGCTGAACGGCCGCGCCTTCTGCTGCTAGTTGCAATTGCAGTGATTGGTGTAACACCCAATCAAGCAGTTCCGCCCTGGGCCGTGCTTATCACAATCCCAATGTTCTTGCTTTGGCCTCATATACGCGAACGCATCAGCCCAAAAATTTCCCGTCTTCTAATGGGGGCTATTGTCCTGTCTCTTGCAATTGCCTGCGCCAGATACTGGTGGGATGTTTTCAACAAGTACAAACTGCATGACAACAATTGGTATCGTTTTCGACTGGATCTGGCGATACTTTCCTTTCCCCTTATTACTGGCAGCTTCACTATTGCCGGAATACGATTTTGGCATCGTTCCCAACATTTAGTTCGCTATCTGTTGCTGATTGCATTGACGTTATGGCTTGCCTATGCTGCCATCTTCTGGGATCGGCGTAACGACTGGACGCGCTCTCTAGAATCGGCAACACCATCACAATCTGTATTTGGCACCAAAATTCCGCAAGGGTCTCAGGTATATTGGGAAAACGAACTGCTTGCACCATGGCTAATACTAAACAGCCCCAGTTACTTCAGCGGGCACCAAATGTCCGGGCTGCTATTTAACCGTAAAACTGCAGAAGAAGCACATATACGCTCAGAAACACTCAGCATACTTGAGATCCAGACGCAGATTTGCGACATTATGAACACGTTAAACAGAACAAATGCATCCTGTCTGATCGATGATGATGCGGTCAGGAATGCCTGCGCAGCATCAGAAAGGCGCCTTGATTATTTGGTGCTGCGCAACTCACTGAAAGCTCCCGCCAAAGGAACTTGGACTGCTTTTAATGAGAATAACAAACGTCCTGTTACATATTATCTATACGCATGCAAGGATTTTGCGTTACCTCGAACCGGTCGACGGCACATCTCCACGCAATTGAAAAAGTAGGATCTATCACATGAATAGGATATTTAGTGAGTTCCTCCGCTACCTTATTGTTGGCGGCCTTGCTTTCATCGCTGATTTCTCAACTCTGGTTTTCCTGACTGAAAAAGCTGGTTTGCACTACCTGCTGTCTGCCACCATCGGTTTCTTTATAGGCACGACACTCAATTATCTGCTTTCAACCCACTGGGTCTTCAGCGTTCGCTCAGTCAGTAACCGCAGAAAAGAATTCACGCTGTTTGCTGCCATTGGCGTAGCGGGTGTCGCGCTCAACGCGGGTATTATCGCATTCCAGGTTGAGCTTATTGGCATTCCTTATTCCCTGGCCAAACTGGTAGCAACAAGCATGATCCTGTTCTTCAATTTCGGCGCGCGCAAATGGCTGCTGTTTTCCCCTTCTTCTACTGCACCTGCCGCAAGCCCCCCCATCAACCATACAGGCGCCTGACGCTGAGGTAAACATGAACGATTCCGAAAAAAAGATTGCCATCATTATCGGCGCAGGCCCCGCAGGCCTGACTGCAGCGCTTGAGTTGCTTCGCCGCACCAACATCAAGCCGATTGTGCTGGAAGCCGACGATTGCGTTGGCGGCATCTCTCGAACCGTAAACCATCATGGCAACCGTATTGATATCGGCGGACATCGCTTTTTTTCGAAATCGGAATGGGTAATGAATTGGTGGCAGAAAATTTTGCCATCACAAAATGTTGCTCCAACCGATTCAGACAAAGTTATGCTGGTTCGCGGACGACTGTCGCGCATTTATTACTTGCGTAGCTTTTTTGACTATCCAATCAAATTGTCTGCCAACACCATTGGCAATCTGGGACTGATTCGGATGGTGAAGATCGGGCTGAGTTATCTTTCAGCGATGGCCTTTCCAAGAAAATCAGAAAATACATTGGAGGATTTTCTGATCAACCGCTTTGGCAAGGAACTATTTCTAACCTTTTTCAAGGATTACACAGAAAAAGTCTGGGGGGTGCCATGCGACCAAATCAGCGCAGAGTGGGGGGCGCAGCGGATTAAGGGCTTATCGATCAAGGCCGCTCTGAAACACGCTCTAGGCAAAATGTTCATCAAGAACAGCGCCAAGCAGGCAGAAAACACTTCTTTAATTGAGCAGTTTCTGTACCCGAAATTCGGCCCCGGACAAATGTGGGAAGAGGTCGCGCAGCAGGTGACAAAACTAGGCGGAGAAATTCGCTTCCAGCACAAAGCGCATGGAGTACGAATTGAAAATGGCCAAATCAAATCGATTCGCGTACTAGACACTACCAACGGTAGCGAAAGCGAAATTCCTTGCGAGATAGCATTCTCCACCATGCCTGTGCGTGACCTAGTGCAAGCCATTGGCAATGTTGCACCGGAAGATGTGCGTGCTATCGCCAATGACTTGCCCTATCGCGATTTCATCACGGTCGGCCTACTGGTGTCGAAAATGAAGAAAAATGCACAGTCGCAGTCCATCGCTAGCAACAACATGCCGCCCGACAACTGGATTTACATTCAGGAAAGTGACGTCAAGGTTGGGCGTCTGCAAATCTTCAACAACTGGAGTCCATGGATGGTGCATGACCCGCAAAAAGTCTGGATGGGGCTGGAGTATTTCTGCAATGAGGGCGACACGCTATGGAATCTAAGCGATGATGAAATGAAACGTCTTGGCACTAGCGAAATGGCCCAAATCGGCATGATCGATCCGCAGGACATTGAAGACAGCATCGTAATCCGCGTCCCTAAGGCCTACCCAGCTTACTTCGGTGCTTACTCTCAATTCGAGACAGTGCGCAAATACCTAAATAGCATCAGCAACCTATACCTGATTGGGCGCAATGGCATGCATCGCTATAACAATCAGGACCACTCCATGCTGACAGCCAAAGTTGCTGTTGACAACATCGTTGGTGGCGTTACCGACAAGTCGAACATTTGGGCAGTCAATATTGACGATGAATACCATGAAGAAAAATCAGGAAAGTGACTTAGAAACGGTACTGGATGTTACTTTATCCACACCACCGCCATTCTTCGCCAGACTAAAATTTCAAAGTGCTGCCATTACAAATGAGCTATTTCCACTTGAAGTTATTGCACTCTCCTCTTTCTGCATATCGTTATTATTAATCGCAATCTTCGATGTTCGCTTTTATTACCCAAGCAACAACTCATCAGTATTTGTTTTAAAACACTATATAATCGGACTCATTCTAGCATTATCAATTGTTTTGTTTTTTTCATGGAATATTACCGAATCAATCTCACTTAAATTAATCACCAAAAAATCTATCTATATAGCAAGATACGCTCTATCATTCTCATCTATAATTTTTTTTCATTTCAACTTCAAGCTATGGGCACAATTAGTAAATCCTGTGCTATTTGACGACTGGTATAAATATACTGATGAATTTCTTGCGCCATTACATCATGCCATTGTTCACATTAACATTGGATTCACTCCGTTAGAAACATACCTAACAAATGCATATCATGATGTTTTCGTTTTCATGTTTTATATATCTTTTGCTTTTTTTGGAATATTCACAAAAGCGCGCCCTTATCTTGAAAGATTAACATGTGCCATAGCATTAGTATTAATTATTGGCGGCCTCTGTTATATGATCGCTCCCGCATGGGGACCTTTTATTTATTCAGAACACAAAAATTTTATACAAAAAGCAATGCTTGACTTCCAAATAGCATTCATTCAGACACATGGCGCCAAATTCAGCGGTGATAATTTTATTTCCCCATTGGGGGCAATGCCATCACTGCATACTGCTCACGCATTTGTTCTCTGGTTTTACGCTCGTCGACATATAAAATTGCTTGGTTACATCTACATACCACTGGTAATTTATATTATTACCGAAGCGGTGTCCTCTGGATGGCATTACATTGTAGATATTTTTTTGGGGCTTATCGTCGCATCAGTGAGCGTTCTGTTAGCTGAAAAATTCCATCTAAAAAAATGAGCTTGAAATTTGCTAAATTTTCTGTGGATAACTTTGTAAAAAACCCTTTAGATAAGCAAAAAGCTATTCCGCAAGCATGCACCGCTCTCCCGTCCATCATTTCGCGATCGAGATTTTCAACATTGAAATCAATTAGTTAACAACAACCCACCATACATGACATTTGTATTACTCAAAAATCCGCTCTTGTTCAATTGTGGACAACCTTCCAGCCAGAAACCCGCATGAATACTGGCGATTTGCCTTTCTCCAGCGCCACGCCGCTGTCAGTCGTCCCTGTTTCAAAGCTGAATCAGGCCGTTGCGCGTCTGCTGGAACGCAGTTTTCCGCTGACCTGGATTTCGGGCGAAATCTCGAACTTTACGCGCGCCGCTTCCGGCCACTGGTATTTCACGCTGAAGGATGACGCGGCGCAGGTGCGCTCGGTGATGTTCCGTTCGCGGGCGCAACTGGCCGGATTCATGCCGCGCGAAGGCGACCGGGTCGAGGTGCGCGCGCTGGTCACGCTGTATGCGCCGCGCGGCGATTTTCAGCTCAACGTCGAAGCCATCCGCCGCTCCGGCGCCGGCAATCTGTATGAAGCCTTCCTGCGGCTGAAGGAAAAACTCGCGGCCGAAGGCTTGTTCGATACCGCGCGGAAGCGCGAACTGCCATTTTTCCCGCGCACCATCGGCATCGTCACCAGCCCGCAGGCGGCGGCGCTGCACGATGTGCTGACCACGCTGGCGCGACGTGCGCCGCATGTGCGCGTAATCGTTTATCCGACACCGGTGCAAGGCGAAGGCGCGGCGCAGAAAATCGCGCAGGCGATTGCGACCGCCTCGCACCGCGCCGAGTCCGATGTGCTGCTGCTGTGCCGTGGCGGCGGTAGCATCGAAGATTTGTGGGCGTTCAACGAGGAACCGGTGGCGCGCGCACTGGCCGCCTGTTCGATGCCGGTGATTTCTGGTGTCGGGCATGAGACCGATGTGACGATTGCCGATTTCGCCGCCGATTTGCGCGCGCCCACGCCAACCGCCGCAGCCGAACTGGCAACCCGGCCGCGTGCGGACTGGCTGATGATGCTGGAAACGCAGGCAGGCAGGCTGCAGCGGGCGATGGCGCGGAGGATGGGCGATGCCTCACAGACGGTGGATTGGCTGTCGCGCCGGCTGGTCAGCCCGTCGGCTTACATCGCGCGCGAACGGGTGCAATTGCAGGCGCTCTCGACTAGGCTGACGCACGCCGTGCGCACACCCGTGACCGCATCGCGCCACGCGCTGCTGCATCTGCAAACGCGGCTGGCAGCGCAATTGCCCGACACCGCCGCGCCGCAGTCTGCACTGGCGGAGCAGGCGCGCCGTCTGGGAACTGCGTTCACAGCGGGAATCGCCGCGCAACGGCAGTCGTTGTCATCGCTGGCAACTCAGCTAGAACTGCTGAACCCGCAGCGCACGCTGGAACGCGGCTATGCGATCGTCACTGGCGCGGATGGAAAAATCGTGCGCTCGCCAGCGCAACTGCATGCGGGCGATGCCATCGGCATGCAACTGGCGGAAGGCCGGGCACAAGTCGAACTGGCGCGGGTAGAAGCCAAAAACTGAGCCGCACCAGACAGCGCATCGAAAAAATTCTAGGGGTATATAGCAAAAATAGTGCTATAGGCCACATATTTACTGGCAACTTTAATACTGCCAGGAGTATATTTTTTATACTAACTGACCCAAAAGTCATTTCCAGTCAGTTATTTTTCTGCCACCCAGAGACATTTGGCGAGGGCGCTTGCGTTCCCCGCCTTGCCGTTACGCCCTTCGGGCTGGCGCTTGCACCAGCCCGAAACCAGCAGCTTACAGCCCGGTAAAGGCGAAATTCACTTCTGGCCGCTGGCCGGAAACGATGTCGGCAATCGCGCGACCGGAACCGCAACCCATCGTCCAGCCGAGCGTGCCGTGGCCAACATTGAGGAACAGGTTGCCGATTTTCGAGCGCCCGATGTACGGGATGTTCGATGGCGTCATCGGCCGCAAGCCGCTCCAGTAATTCGGCTGATCCCAGTCGCAGGCATCGGGGAACATTTCACGGGCACGAATTTTGAGCTGTTCGCACCGCACCATGTTCAGTTCGCGCCCGTAACCATTCATTTCTGCCGTACCGCCAACGCGCAGCCTGTCGCCCAGGCGCGCAAATACCAGCTTCTTGGCCACATCAATCAGCGACACATACGGCGCCGCATCCGGCTTCAGCACCGGGAACGTGGCCGAGTAACCTTTCGCCGGGTAAATCATCAGCTTGATGCCCAGCGGCTTGAGGAACGGCGCGGCGAAGCTGCCCATCGACACCACGAACGCATCCGCCTGCAGCACCTGATACTTGCCGGTGGCATCGATCACTTCAACTCCGGTGATTTTGGCGGCCGAGCCTGCGCCTTCGGTCAACAGGCGCGTGGCGGTGGTGCTGTAGCGGAATTCAACTCCCGCTTCAGCCGCTTTTTGCGCCAGCCCGACGGTGAAATTATGCGCATCGCCGGTTTCATCGGTCGGCGTGTAGTCGCCGCCAACGATCTTGTCCTTGATCGGCGCCAGTGACGGTTCGAGCCTGATGACTTCATCGGCGGAAATCATGTGGCGCGGACAGCCGAGCGATGTCATCAACTGCGCGCCCTTGGACGATGCTTCGAAATCCTGCCGGTCGGTGAAAAAGTGCATGATGCCGCGCGTCAGGCAATCGTATTCGATGCCGGTTTCAGCGCGCACCGCCTGCACAGTTTTGAGGCTGAAATCGGCCATCGCCAGACATTGGCGAATGTTGTACGCGGTACGCGCCGCCGTGCATTCGCGCAGGAAGCGCACGCCCCACTCCCACTGCAACCATTCCGGCCGGAAGCGGTACAACAGTGGCGCATCTTCCTGACCGAGCCATTTCAGCACTTTCATCGGCGCAGAAGGATTCGACCACGGCTCTGAATGCGAGACTGAAATCTGGCAGCCATTGGCAAAAGTGGTTTCCTGTGCCGCCCCCGGCTGACGTTCGATGACTGTAACGTCGTGCCCCGATTTGTTCAGGAACCAAGCGGAAGCCGTGCCAAGAATTCCCGAACCCAATACGATGACTTTCACAATTTTCCCCGTTGTTGTTAGAGTAGTTCTGTAATCAGTAACGCCGCATCACTTTCTCGCCTGCAGCCGCGCAATTTCCTGCGCGATGGCACGGGCGACGATGTCGGCCAGCGTGGTTTGCAGGCCGCGCCGGATTTCGGCGGTCAATTCCTCGCTCACCCGTTGCAGCGATTCGGCCAGCCCATCCTTAACCCGGTGTTCCAGCACAAAATCGATCCGCCCCTGAATCTGGCGCAATACGCGCTCGTTCAGCAAGCGCTCGATCTGCGCCCACTCCTCGCTGGCCGATTCGGCGCTGGCGGCAGCCGCCAGCCCGGCCGGATGGCCGAGTTTCACGTCGTCCGACGGACGCGCCTGCGGCTTCGGCGGCGGCGCATCAATCACTTGCGTCAGGACTGGAATGCTGGCGTCTGAGGCGGGAATGTTCATGGCTGGCTCATGTCATGGTGGGACAGCGGATAGCCGCGCTGCCGGTAATGCGCATAACGCTGGCGGCCGGTAGCGACATCGCCGCCTTCAGTCGACACGATTTCTATCATCCGGCCAAATTGCGCAAAATGCGCCGGCACCGCGCCCGACAGGTTGATCAGGATGTCGTGGTGTGGCAATTCGTTCTGGTCGCTGTCGGTCAGCACCACTGGCGATTGCGCCGCCATCGGTTCATGCACCTCGGCGTGCGGCAAAAAATCCTGTGCCGAAAACGTCCAAAGCGCCTGATCGAGCGCCGACAGCTGGCGCCGATCCTGCGTCAAGATCACGATGCGGCTGTCTGCCGCCTGAGCACGCGCCTTGCGCACCAAACGGCAGATATGGCCGATCTGGTCGGCGACATGGGTATGAAAATCGATTTGCGTCATCGCGGCGGCCGCTCCTCAAAAGCGGAATCCCGGCGGCGCACTGCCGTTGGATGGTTGCGGGCTGCGCTGCTGCGGTACAGGTTGCGGCTGGCCATTCTCGGTCGGCTTTTCTGCCGGTGGCGCGGCGGATTGCGCCGGCGCGTAGCGGTAATTCGCCGGCAGCTGGCTGGTTTCCGGATAACCGGCTGCGGTCAGCGCCGCATCCCAGCTGCCCGCTTCGAAACCAGCCTGCGAATTGCGGCCGACAATCAGGAATGGCAGACGGCCATCGCCTCCGGCCTGCTTCATCCGCTCGGCATCGGCATTGTTGCTGATGGTTTTTTCGGTAAACGGAATGCCGCGATTTTTAAGCAGCGCCCGCCCTTCGTCGCAGGCAGCGCAGCCGCTGGCGGTGTACAACGTAACCGGGTTGCTCTTCACCGCCTGCGACAGCGAATACGTCAGCCCGCCATCATCGCCACGCGCAGCAAGCTTTTTCTTTTGCGCCTTGACCGAGGCCGGCGGCGGCTGGTCGCTGTAGGTCACGCGCCCGGAGGAATCAACCCAGCGGTACATCTGCGCCTGCGCGCCAGCGGTAACAGCGGTAAACAACAAAAACAGGATCAACCTTCTGGTTTTCATCTTGCCCCCTTCCTGTTCTTCAATCCATCACCTTTCAGGCAACCATGCCATTATGCCGCAACAAGGCGTCGATTTCCGGTTCTCGTCCGCGAAATGCGACAAAAGATTGCATTGCCGGACGCGAACCGCCAACCGCCAGAATTTCGCGCAGGAACCTTCCGCCGACTTCAGCCGACAGAATGTTTCCGCTCGCATCATGCGCTTCCTCGAACGCGCCATAGGCATCCGCCGACAGCACCTCGGCCCATTTGTAGCTGTAATAGCCGGCCGCGTAGCCGCCAGCGAAGATATGGCTGAACGAATGCAGGAAGCGGTTGAACGGCGGCGGAATCACCACCGCAAAACGCCGCCGCACGTCTTCCAGCACCGATGAGAACGGCTCGCTACCGATCGGATCGTAATCACAGTGCAGGTGCATGTCGGTCAGCGCGAATTCGATCTGGCGCAGCGTCTGCAGCCCGGACTGGAAATTCTTCGCCGCCAGCATCTTGTCGAACAGCTCGCGCGGCAACGGCGCGCCGGTATCGGCATGGGCTGTCATGTGTTGCAGCACATCCCATTCCCAGCAGAAGTTTTCCATGAATTGCGATGGCAGTTCGACCGCATCCCACTCGACACCTGAAATGCCGGATACCGCCAGTTCATCTACCTGTGTCAGCATGTGATGCAGGCCATGACCAAACTCGTGGAACAGCGTGATCACGTCATCATGGGTGAACAGCGCCGGACGCATTTGCCCATCCTTTTCGACCGGCTCGGAAAAATTGCAGATCAGGTAGGCGGCTGGCGTCTGCACGCCATCGGCCAGCTTGTGGCGGCCGCGCACATCGTCCATCCATGCGCCGCTGCGCTTGCCGTTCCTGGCATATAGGTCGAGATAAAACTGGCCAATCAGCTGCCCCTCCCGTTCGATGCGGAAGAATTTCACATCCTTGTGCCACACCGGCGCGGCATCGGGCAGGATGCGCACCGAAAACAGCGCCTCGATCGCGCGGAACAAACCACCAATCACTTGCGGTTCGGGGAAATACTGCTTCACTTCCTGCTCGGAAAACGCATAGCATTTTTCGCGCAGCTTTTCGGACGCGTACGGAATATCCCACGCTTCAATCGCGGAAATCCCCAGCTCTTCGCTGGCGAATGCGCGCAGCTCCGCCATGTCCTTCTCGGCGAACGGCCGCGCGCGCGCGGCCAGATCTTCGAGGAAACAGATCACCTGCTGCGGGGTTTGCGCCATCTTCGGCACCAGCGACACTTCGGCATAGTTGCGATAGCCAAGCAGCGCCGCTTCATCCTTGCGCAAGCGCAACAGCGAAACGATGTTTTGCGTGTTGTCCCAGTCGGCCTTTTCACCCAGTTCGGATGCGCGAGTCACATAGGCGCGATACATCCGCTCGCGTAGCGCACGATTATCGGCGTACTGCATCAGCGGGTAATACGATGGGAAATGCAGCGTGAATTTGTAACCGGTCTTGCCATCGCGCTCAGCCGCCGCGCGCGCCTGTTGCATCACGTCGTCCGGCAGGCCGGCAAGCTCGGCGGCATCGTCAACCAGCAATCCGAACTCGTTGGTGGCATCGAGTACGTTTTCCGAAAAGCGGGTGCCGAGCGCGGCCAGGTCTTCCTGGATGTCGGCGAACTGCTTCTTTTGCTCGTCAGCCAATTCGGCGCCGCCCAGACGGAAATCGCGCAACGCATTCTCGACGATTTTCTGCCGCGCGGCAGTAAACCGCTCGAATCCGGCGCCGGATTTCAGCGCCTTGTATTTATCGAACAACGCCAGATTTTGCGACAGCGAAGTCCAGAACTCGGTCACTTTCGGCAGATTTTCATTGTAGGCGGCGCGCAGTTCCGGCGTATCCGCCACCGAATTCAGATGACTGACGACGCCCCATGCGCGCGCCAGCCGTTCGGTGGCGTCTTCCAGCGGAACGATGAAATCATCCCAAGTCACCTGCGCCATCGGCGCTTCCAGCCGAGTCACCACAGCGTGAGCATCGTTCAGCAGCGAATCAATCGCCGGGGTAACGTGCTCGGGCGCAATTTCATCAAAGCGTGGCAGACCGGGAAACTCGAGCAAGGGATTTTGCATGTGTACTCCACTCAGGAAGCGGTTGGACGTATTGCGCCGGGGGCGCAAGCCCCCGGAGGATGCGGTTATTGCTGTTGACGCGCCCTCAACCGGCGTTCCGCTGCCTCGATCGTGTTCACCAGCAGCATCGTGATCGTCATCGGGCCTACGCCGCCCGGAACTGGCGTGATGTAGCCAGCCACTTCCTTGGCGTTGGCAAAATCAACGTCGCTATACAGTTTGCCGTTCTCATCGCGCTCAACGCCAACGTCAATCACCACCGCTCCCGGCTTGATCATGTCGGCGGTAATGATGTTGCGACGGCCAGTAGCAGCGATCAGGATGTCGGCCAGGCGGGTGTGAAACGCCAGATCGCGCGTCTTGGAATTGCAAATGGTGATGGTGGCGCCTGCCTGCAACAGCAGCATCGCCATCGGCTTGCCGACGATGTTCGATGCGCCAACCACGACTGCATGCGCGCCGCGCAGCGGGTAGTTGATCGATTCCAGCATTTTCATCACGCCATACGGGGTGCATGGACGGATCACCGGATGGCCGACCATCAGGTTGCCGGAATTGACGACGCTGAAGCAATCCATGTCCTTTTCCGGATTGATGGCTTCAATCACCTTGCGCTCGTCAATGTGAGCAGGCAACGGCAACTGCACCAGAATGCCGTGAATCTTCGGGTCATTGTTGAGCGCGTCAATCCGCTCGAGCAAGGCGGCTTCGGTGAAGTCGGCATCATACTTTTCCAGCACCGAATAAATGCCGTTGGCGTTGCACGCCTTTTCCTTGTTCATCACATACACCATCGATGCGGCGCTGTCGCCTACGAGAATGACTGCCAGGCCAGGCTGCTCGCCCTGAGCTGTGAGTTCGGCCGCGCGTTTCGCGATGTCTTCGCGAATCGATTGCGCCAGAAGATTTCCGTTAATAATTTGAGCGCTCATGTTATACGTCAACAAAACAAGTAAAAAACAGGATTATAAGTTCTGACAGACCGATGCGCTGGAAATTGCCGTCATTCGCCACACATTTCAGTCAATTTGATCATGTAATTTCACATTGTGAAAAACAACATCGCATCATGCAATGCACGTTTTTCTGCAATCGAATACACTGGCCAAACTTCGACCTACCAGCGAAGCCGATGGCCAGCGTGGGATACCGCGTGCTTTGGGTCAAAGCAGCCTGAACAAGCCGCATCCCACGACGACCTCTTCCAATACAAAATCAGCCCCATACCAGGTGGCGAAGATCGACGGGAGACACACAATGTCCGAACAACTTGACCAGATTTTGGCTGCCGCCGGCAGCGATCCAGATATCCAGGAAACCAGGGAATGGCTCGACGCACTGGAGTCGGTGCTTGAAAATGAAGGCCCCGAGCGCGCCCATTACCTGATGGAACGACTGGTTGATCTGGCCCGAAGGCGCGGCGCGCATATCCCGTTTTCCAGCAACACCGCCTACGTCAACACGATTCCGCCTCATCAGGAGCAGCATTCGCCCGGCAACATCGAGATTGAGGAACGGTTGCGCTCCTGGATGCGATGGAATGCGATGGCGATGGTAGTGCGCGCGAATCGTCACGATGGCGACCTTGGCGGCCACATTTCCAGCTTCACTTCGCTGGCAACCATGTTTGGCACCGGCTTCAACCATTTTTGGCATGCGCCGTCCGAAAACCACGGCGGGGATCTGGTCTATTTCCAGGGGCATTCTTCCCCCGGCATTTATGCCCGCGCCTTTTTCGAAGGCCGCATCAACGAAAACCAATTGATCAATTTCCGTCAGGAAGTCGACGGCAACGGGTTGTCTTCGTACCCGCACCCGAAACTGATGCCGGATTTCTGGCAATTCCCAACCGTGTCGATGGGCCTCGGCCCGATCATGGCGATCTATCAGGCGCGCTTCCTGAAATACCTGCATGCGCGCGGCATTGCCGATACATCCAACCGCAAGGTATGGGTATTCTGCGGCGATGGCGAGATGGACGAGCCGGAATCGATGGGCGCGGTCGGCATGGCCACGCGCGAAAAGCTCGACAACCTGGTGTTCGTGATCAACTGCAACCTGCAGCGGCTAGACGGCCCGGTGCGCGGCAACGGCAAGGTGATTCAGGAACTGGAATCCGATTTCCGCGGCTCCGGCTGGAACGTGGTGAAAGTCATCTGGGGTTCGAACTGGGATCCGCTGCTGGAAAAGGACAAGGACGACATCCTCAAACAGGTGATGATGGAAACCGTCGATGGCGAATACCAGAACTACAAGGCCAAAAATGGCGCCTATGTACGCGAGCATTTCTTCGGCAAGCATCCGAAGCTGCTGGAAATGGTATCGCACATGTCCGACGATGACATCTGGCGCCTGACGCGCGGCGGCCACGACCCGCACAAGGTTTACGCCTCGTTCAAGGTGGCGCAGGAGCACAAGGGCCAGCCGACGGTGCTCTTGATCAAGACCATCAAGGGCTTCGGCATGGGAGAGTCTGGCGAATCGCGCAATACCGCGCACCAGACCAAGAAACTGGACAACGAAACCCTGCGCCAAATGCGCGACCGTTTTGCGGTGCCGATTCCGGATGAGGATTTGGACACCGACGAAGTCCCATTCTTCAAGCCGGCCGAAGATTCGCCGGAAATGGTTTACCTGCATGAACGCCGCAAGGCACTCGGCGGTTACCTGCCGCAGCGCCGGATGAAAGCCGACGAGCAATTGCCGGTGCCGCCGCTGTCCGCTTTCCAGGCAGTGCTCGATCCGACCGCCGAAGGCCGTGAAACCTCGACCACGCAGGCGTTCGTGCGCATCATCAACACGCTGTTGCGAGACCAGCATCTGGGGCAACGCGTGGTGCCGATCATGGTCGATGAATCGCGCACCTTCGGCATGGAAGGCCTGTTCCGCCAAATCGGCATCTGGAGCCAGCAAGGCCAGTTATACGAACCGGTCGATATCGATCAGGTGATGTACTACCGCGAAGACAAGAGCGGCCAGATCCTGCAGGATGGCATCAATGAAGCTGGCGGCATCAGCTCCTGGATTGCCGCCGCGACTTCGTATTCGACCAACAACCGCATCATGCTGCCGTTCTTCACCTTCTACTCGATGTTCGGCCTGCAGCGCGTGGGCGATCTCGTCTGGGCGGCGGGCGACATGCGCGCGCGCGGTTTCCTGATGGGCGGAACCGCCGGCCGCACCACGCTGAATGGCGAAGGCTTGCAGCATGAGGACGGCCACAGCCACATCCTCGCCTCGACCATCCCGAACTGCCGCCCGTACGACCCGACCTTCGCGCACGAACTGGCGGTGATCGTTCAGGATGGCATCAAGCACATGGTCGAGGATCAGGAAGACGTGTTCTACTACATCACGATCATGAACGAGAGCTATCCGCAGCCGGGCATCAAGCCGGGGCAGGAGAAAGCGATCCTGAAAGGGCTGTATCTGCTGCGTGAAGGCGACCAGGCCAAGCATCGGGTGCAATTGCTCGGCTCCGGCACCATCCTGCGCGAAGTGATTGCCGCCGCCGATCTATTGCAGGCGGACTGGGGCATCGCGGCCGACGTCTGGTCGGCGCCATCGTTCACCCTCGCCGCGCGCGAAGGCCAGGATGCCGAACGCTGGAACCTGCTGCATCCGACCGATGAACCGCGCGTGCCTTACGTGACGCAATGCCTGAACGCGAGCAGCGGCCCAATCGTCGCCTCGACCGATTACATGCGCTCGTTCGCCGAACAGATCCGCGCCTTCATCCCGAAAGGACGCAGCTACAACGTGCTGGGAACTGACGGTTTCGGCCGTTCAGACAGCCGCCGGAAGCTGCGCGAATTTTTCGAGGTGAACCGGCACTATGTAGCCGTGGCCGCGCTGAAGGGCTTGGCCGACGAAGGCGCGATTTCGCGCTCGGTGGTGCAGCAGGCGATCGCCAAATACGGCATCGACGTCAACAAAATCAATCCGGTGCTGGCGTAAAGGAGCGAGGCGATGAACATGATTGAAGTGAAAGTGCCGGATATCGGTGACTTCAAGGACGTTGAAGTGATCGAGGTGCTGGTCAAACCCGGCGACATGGTGACCGTTGACCAGTCGCTAATCACGGTCGAATCCGACAAGGCCAGCATGGAAATCCCATCCAGCCACGCCGGCATTGTCAAGGAAATGAAAGCCAAACTTGGCGACAAGGTTTCCGAAGGTTCACTGGTGCTGTTGCTCGACAGCGATGCCGGCGCTGCGACGCAGACTAACGCGCCGGTTACTGCACCTGTTGCTACGCCCATTTCAGCACCCGTCGCGGCGCCAGTTCCCGTGCAGGCGGTGATGGCGCCACCGCCGCCTTCGGTGCCGGTCGTGATTGCCGTGCCCGCGCCTGTTGAGACCGCGCCAGCTCCAGCAGCTCCCGTGCCGCCCGCATCCGGCAAGGCGCATGCGTCGCCATCGGTACGCAAATATGCGCGCGAACTGGGGGTCGATCTGTCGCTGGTAACAGGCTCCGGCGCCAAGGGCCGGATTACACATGAAGACGTGCAAGCTTTCGTCAAGGGCGTGATGAGCGGCGCGACCGCACTGGTGTCGTCCGCGGCAGCAGCACCCTCGTCCGGCAGCGAACTGAACCTGCTGCCGTGGCCATCGCTCGATTTTTCCAAATTTGGCCCGACCGAATTGCTACCGCTGTCGCGCATCAAGAAGATGAGCGGCCCGAACCTGCACCGCAACTGGGTCATGATTCCGCATGTGACCCAATACGAGCAGACCGACGTGACCGATCTGGAAGCCTTCCGCGTGGCGTCGAACGAATCGCTGAAGAAGGATGGCGTGCGCCTGACGATACTCGCGTTCGTGATCAAGGCCGTGGTCACGGTGCTGAAACGCTACCCGGATTTCAATGCCTCGCTGGACGAATCGGGCGACAACCTGATCATCAAGAATTACTGGAACATCGGCTTCGCCGCCGATACCGTGCATGGACTGGTGGTACCAGTGGTCAAGGATGCGGACAAGAAAGGCGTGGTCGAAATTGCGCGGGAAATGGGCGACCTGTCCAAGCTGGCGCGCGAAGGCAAGCTCAGCCCGACCGACATGCAGGGTGCGAGCTTCACCATCACGTCGCTCGGCGGCATCGGCGGCACCTATTTCACGCCGCTGATCAATGCGCCCGAGGTGGCGATTCTCGGCCTCTCCCGACTGTCGATGCAACCGGTATGGAATGGCAAGGAATTTGTGCCCAGACTGATTTTGCCGCTGTCGCTGTCGTATGATCACCGTGTTATCGACGGCGCACAGGGCACGCGCTTCACCACTTACCTGGCGGAAGTGCTGGCCGACATGCGCAAGATCATTTTGTAAATTCCGGAGAGAATGCCATGAGCATCATCGAAATCAAGGTTCCCGACATCGGCGATTTCAAGGATGTCGAAATCATCGAAATCCTGGTCAAGGCGGGCGATGCGATCAAACTGAATCAGTCGCTGGTCACAGTTGAATCGGACAAGGCCAGCATGGAAATCCCGGCCAGCCATGCCGGCACCATCGTCGAAATGAAATGCGGGCTGGGCGACAAGGTATCCGAAGGCTCGGTTCTGCTGACGCTCGATGCCGCTGGCGCTGCCACCGAATCTGCCGCAACCGCCGCCCAAGCTACTCCCACAGTCGCGCCTGCGGCCGTAGCGACCGAAGCGCCGGTCACCGTCACCTTCACCGGCGAAGCCGACATCGAGTGCGATACACTGGTGCTCGGTGGCGGCCCGGGCGGCTACACCGCCGCCTTCCGCGCGGCCGACCTCGGACAAAACGTGGTCATCGTCGAACGCTATGGCGCGCTCGGCGGCGTCTGCCTGAATGTCGGCTGCATTCCGTCGAAAGCGCTGCTGCACGCGGCGAAAGTCATCACCGAAGCGGAAGAAATGTCGCACTGCGGCATCCAGCTTGGCCAGCCGCAAATCGACCTCGACCAATTGCGCAGCTGGAAATCCGGCATCGTCAAGAAACTGACTGGCGGCCTGGCCGGGCTGGCGAAGGCGCGCAAGGTGCAGGTGCTGCAGGGCGTGGGCGAATTCTCGTCGCCGAACACGCTGACGGTTGAAACCGATGGCGGCACGCAAATCGTGCGCTTCAAGCATGCTGTCATCGCCGCCGGTTCGGCAGCGGTGCAAATCCCCGGCTTCCCTGTTGGCCACCCGGCGCTGATCGATTCCACCGGGGCGCTCGAACTGCGCAAGATTCCGAAGCGGATGCTGGTCATTGGCGGGGGCATCATCGGGCTGGAGATGGCGTGCGTGTACGATGCGCTTGGCGCGAAAGTCACGGTGGTCGAATTCGCCGACGGTCTGATTCCAGCCGCCGACCGCGACGTGGTGCGACCGCTGCAGCGCCGAATCGAAAAGCGCTATGAAGCGATCTACCTGAACACGAAAGTGACCCGGCTGGAAGCGAATGGCGACGAACTGCTGGC
>JAGSYW010000095.1 GCA_018262475.1 Burkholderiaceae bacterium
TCCCAGACAGACAATCGGCGTCACACCATTTGCCAGCGCACGCTGCACTTTTTCCGCCACCATCACATCACTTTCGCCATGATAGATGCGACGCTCGGAGTGTCCGACAATCACAAAACGGCAGCCAAAGTCCCGCAGCATTGAAACCGATATTTCACCGGTATATGCGCCTGCATCATGCGCCGACACATCCTGCGCGCCCCATCCGATACGCGATCCGCTCAACTCTGACTGGCACTGTGCCAGGTAGGGCGCGGGCACGCAAACGGCAATATCGCGATCCGGCTTCAGAATCGCAGCTTTCAAGCCATTGAGCAAAATCACGTTTGCCGCTAGGCTGCCATTCATTTTCCAGTTGCCAACCAACAGTTTGTGACGCATGCCACCCCCAATTATCGACAATCGACCATTCTAGCGTGGAGCAACGCAAACGGTCAAATCCAGATCCACTCCCAAGAAACAGGAATCACTGAATGGGGAAGCTGCGATATTGATCGTCGTCATCCTCGTCATACTCACCGAAATGCGGGTGTTGATGTTCGATTTCATCATCACTAGCCGCGCGCACCTCAATGACGCTCAACTCGAAACGTAAGGCAATCCCAGCCAGCGGGTGATTGCCATCAAGCACCACTTTGTCTTCAGCGATGTCGGTCACCACGAAGATGATGGAATCGCTATCAGTAGCAACCTGTTCCGGCACGCCTTCAAACTGCATCCCGACCTCCAATGGCGTCGGTAATTTGCCCCGTTCCTCCAATCGCACCAACTCTGGGTCATATTCACCAAACGCATCTTCTGGTTCGACCTGGATTTCCACCGAGAATCCAGCTTCCCTGCCCTCCAGCGCCTCTTCAATGGCCGGCAGCGTATTCTCGTAACCGCCATGCAGATAAACAATCGGATCCGCATCTTCCTCAATCACGTTGTTTTGAGCATCGCGCAAAACGTATTGCACGGTTACCACGGTGTTCTTCGAAATCTTCATTCACACCCCCAATCAATCAAGCCATGCATTATACCTTTATCTACAATCCACGCAGCCCAGTTTACATTTCGAACCAAAAAGTCAACCCATTTTCAATACCGGCAACCAATTGTTGCGATATTACAAATCAGCCACAAATTCGCTGTCTTCTCTGTTACAAGAAAAAAAAAATCGCTATAATCGGCTGATTAGGTCACTTTCTGTTGTGCAACAAGCACTCATGGTGCAGAAAGACTTCGAAAGCGATCTATCTAGTAGTAATTACCGGTAATTATTAATTGTTATTTTTTTGAAGGAAAACAAATGAAAAAATCAGCTTCCGCTGCCAAGCCAGCTTCTGCCGCTTCCGTAGCTGCTCCGTCTGCTGCTGCTCCGGCTGCTTCCGCTGCTGCTCCGGCTGCTTCCGCTGCTGCTCCGGCCGCTGCTGCTCCGGCCGCTGCTCCGGCTCCGGCTGCTGCATCCGCTGCAAAGCCGGCTGCTTCCAAGTAAGCAACTGTCTTCAAAAAAATGCCGACCTTCGGGTCGGCATTTTTTCGTCCTGCGAGTGATGCACAACCAGCCACGCCGCGTCACAATTCTGCGATACACTCCCTCAAAGCAGTTATCTACCAAAAATCCTCCGCAATCCGAAGCCCCCCCCCCGCGGTTTTCTTTTGCCTGGACGCGTCAACTCGGAATATCAATCCAGCCGAAGCCTTCATGCTGGCAGGCAATGCTGATTTCTGTGTTGCTACGACCTAGACCTTCCTGCAATGCAGCACGCGCCAAATCCGGCGTATTATTGATTGCACTCAAGTGCGCACCAATGACCGTCTTTAGCCGAGATTGATCAAGCGAGGCCAGAATTTCAACCGAATCCCGATTTGAGAGGTGTCCGTAAGCACTGCGGATACGACGCTTCAACGATGCTGGGTAAACCGAACCTGCCAGCATGGCTGCATCATGATTGCATTCCAGCACTAAGCCATCACAACCATGCAAGGCCTGCAACATGTGCGGTGTTACCTGGCCGGCATCCGTCAACACCCCAAGCTTGGACAAGCCGTCGGTCGCATGAAACTGCAGCGGTTCGCGCGCATCATGCGGCACCGTATAAGGCATCAGTTGCAGGTCACCGATATCAAATGTTTCACCGTCTCGACAGAAATGAACCGCCACCTCGTCACAGGCGCCATTTAAGCCCTGGTAAGTGCCAAAACTCATCCAGACAGGCAACTTGTAACGGCGTGCCAACCTAAATACCCCACCAACATGATCCTGATGCTCGTGAGTGACCACAATGGCCGACAGGTTCGAGGCCGAAACCCCCAAACGCGCCAGACGGCGCTCGGTTTCGCGAATGCCAAAACCGCAATCCAGCATGACTATCGTTTCAGTCATGCCAGACGAAGCCGAAATCAGCAGCGCGTTTCCTTCACTGCCACTTCCCAGACTGGCAAACTTCACGACAGCAGGAGAACGCGCTCACTTAAGCTGCTCTTGCAGCAGCGACAGTATCCGGTCGCCTACCGGCGATTTTTCCGGACGGCCTTCGTTGCTCAATACGGTCACGCGACTAACCTCACCCGCCTGCTTGACGGAAATGCGGTAGCGCTGAGCCTTCTTGCCACTGTCGCCACCAAACGAGAACCAACGCGACAAAAAGCCCTTGTCTTCCCTGTTCTTTGGCGTTGTATCTTCCTGATCGACATAGCGCACATAATACAAACCCTGCGAACGATCACGGTCTTCGACTGTAAAACCGACTCGATCGAGCGCCAGACCAACACGGCGCCAGGTGCGGTCAAACCCTTCGCTGACTTCGACGTATTCCCCCTTGACCAGCGTTGCCAAGGAGCCACGCACTGCCTGCGCCGTAGCTACCGCCTTTGCACGCTCACGCTCAACACCAAGCCGCACCATCAGGCGAGACAAGAATTCTGCCTCTAACTCAGGATCTGGCTGCCGTGGAACCCAAATTGCAGAAGCTTTTTCGTTTCCGATCAACTCTTCCTGCATCCCGCGATGGCTGATATAGATTTCGGTTGAGCCATCAGCTGCACGCTCCAGACGTGTGCGGAATTTGTCGCGTTCACCCGTCGAATACAGCGAATCAAGCACCTTGCCAATGGTCTTGCGCAGGAAATCCTGCGGGATTTTGGCGCGATTCTCGGCCCAATCCGTTTCCATCACGCCAACCTCAGGACGATCAACATTGATCAAAAAACCGGAGTCCTGCCAGAATTCCTTGATTTGCGGCCACAAGGTTTCCGGCGATTTCCGCACTACCAGCCAGCGCTGGTTACCGGCGCGCTCAACCCGAATGTCTCCCATGCTGCGGGTAGCAACCGTCACTTGGTTCGCCGGGCGCGTAGCCTGCTGCTGGGTGTAATCAGAAGCGGTAATGGTGCCAGCCGTCGGAATTGCATACCGGTTATCGCGCTGCAATTGGGTCAAATCCGGCGGCACCTCAAGACGCGACGCCTGGCTCTTGGACGCGCTCTTGTAGTCAATCCGATCCGATTCCATCATCTCATTAATGGAACTGCACCCCAACAAAGCGAGCAACGGCAGCATGACCCAAAAGCTTCTGGAAAACACGGTATTACGTTGAACCATCACCAACCTCTGAAAAGTACAGTTTCATTTGAGTCCGGCGGATGCCGCCAGCCGCTCACACCGATTGAATTACATCAGACCGGATTCTCGCATTGCAGCGCGCACCTCATCGTGACACGCAGCCGCCAGCGGCACTAGCGGCAAACGGATGCCTGACGGAATCTTGCCCATCTGAGTCATCGCCCATTTTACCGGCACCGGATTCGGCTCGACAAACATCTTCTGGTGCAATGGCAGCATGCGATTGTTGATTTCGACTGCGCGTGCGACATCCCCCTTCATCGCCGCATCACACAGTTCATGCATTGCCCGCGGCGCGATATTGGCCACCACAGAGATATTGCCGCTGCCGCCACAGAACATCAGCGCCATCGCGGTCGCATCATCTCCGGAATAAACTGCAAACGATTTCGGCGCCAGACGAATCAGATCGGTACCGCGCGCGATGTTGCCGGTCGCATCCTTGACGCCAACGATGCCAGGAACCTGCGCCAGCCGCAAAATGGTGTCGTTCGACATGTCGGCCACTGTGCGGCCGGGGACATTGTACAGAATCGCTGGCAAATCAACCGCTTCGGCAATTTTGCGGAAGTGCTGGTACATCCCTTCCTGGGTCGGGCGGTTGTAATACGGCACAACCAGCAATGACGCGTCGGCGCCAACCTTGCGCGCATAATGCGTCAGTTCGATCGCCTCAGAGGTCGAGTTACCACCGGTGCCGGCAATGATCGGGATGCGCTTATTGGTGTGCTCAACAGCAACCCGAATCAACTCGCAATGTTCTTCAACCGAAACGGTCGGCGATTCGCCTGTCGTGCCAACGATGACGATCGCATCCGTTCCTTCCTCAATATGCCAGTCAATCAGCTTGCGCAGACACGGCAAGTCGAGACTGCCGTCCTCGTGCATCGGGGTGACGATGGCTACTATGCTGCCCTTAATCATGATAATTCGACACGAAATAATGAATGGAACCCTGATTGTAGCGGATACAGGCGGGAATGGGCTATCCCCGCCGGAATATTCATTCCGGCGAGGCGATATTGGTTGCTTTGGGCAGCGATAAATTAGCGCGGCAACTGTGAACCGCCCATCAGATACTCATCCACTGCACGGGCGCACTGACGCCCCTCGCGGATGGCCCACACGATCAGAGACTGGCCGCGCCGCATGTCGCCCGCAGCAAACACTTTCTCAACCGAAGTCTGGTAGCTGCCTTCGCCATCGGTTGGTGCTCTGGCGTTGCCGCGCGCATCGCGCTCGACGCCAAAAGCCTCCAGCACAGAACCTACCGGGCTGGCGAAACCAATGGCAATCAACACTAGGTCAGCCTTCAGTTCCATTTCTGAATCGGGAATTTCATCAAACTTGCGGTTCTCCCATTTGACGCGGCTGGCAATCAGCTTGGTCACCTTGCCATTCTTTCCCTCGAAACGTTTGGAAGCGACAGCCCATTCGCGCTCGCCCCCTTCCTCCAGCGAAGACGAGGTACGCAGTTTCTTCGGCCAGTATGGCCACACCAGCGGCTTGTCTTCAACTACAGGCGGATGTGGATTCACTTCGATCTGGATGATGCTTGCAGCCCCCTGACGATGCGAAATACCGACGCAATCGGAACCGGTATCGCCACCACCAATAACCACCACATGCTTGCCGGTCGCGGTAATCTGATTTTTCAGCTTGTCTCCGGCATTCACCTTGTTTTGCTGGTGCAGAAATTCCATCGCAAAATGTACGCCATCCAGTTCGCGGCCCGGTACCGGAAGGTCGCGCGCCTTTTCTGCGCCACCAGCAAGAATAACCGCGTCAAATTCAGCGCGCAGCGTTTCCGGAGAAATGGTTTCTTTCGAATAATTTGCAATTTTCTCCGGAAAATCCTTGCCAATCAGGACCCCGGTGCGGAACACCACCCCTTCAGCTTTCATCTGCTCGATGCGCCGGTCGATGTGGCTTTTTTCCAGCTTGAAGTCTGGAATGCCGTAACGCAAAAGACCACCGACCCGATCGTTCTTTTCGAACACGGTCACATCGTGGCCCGCGCGCGCCAGTTGCTGCGCGGCTGCCAACCCGGCCGGACCGGAGCCGACAATCGCCACTTTCTTGCCCGTTTTGACCGAAGCAGGCTGCGGCACAACCCAGCCGTTTTCCCACCCCTTGTCGATGATGTAGTGCTCGATTGACTTGATGCCAACCGGGTCCGAATTGATATTCAGCGTACAGGCCGCCTCGCACGGTGCCGGGCAGACTCGGCCGGTGAATTCCGGAAAATTGTTTGTCGAATGCAGCACATCCAATGCCGCCCGTACCTTGTCGTGATACACCAAATCGTTCCAGTCGGGAATGATGTTGTTGACAGGACATCCGTTATTGCAGAATGGAACGCCGCAATTCATGCAGCGTGCGCCCTGGATCTGCGCTTCCTTATCTTCAAGACGGAAAACGAATTCCTTGTAGTTCTTGACACGCTCCTGCGGCGGTAGGTGCATTTCCGCCTGTCGCTGATATTCCATGAAGCCAGTGATCTTACCCATTGCTTACCTCTGTCGATTCCGCCTGTCACCCCAGCAGGATGACAGGCATAAATTAGTCTTACGCTGCGATTTCCGAAGCTTCGGCTGCCGCCTGACGACTGAACATGTCCTGCAACGCGCGCCGGTATTCCAATGGGAACACCTTGACGAAACGGGAACGTGCATTGCCCCAGTCGTCCAGCAAACTGCGCGCGCGCGTGCTGCCGGTGAACTTGAAGTGCCGTTCGATCTGACGCCGCAGAATTGCCTCGTCGGTTTCCCTTTCGCCGCCGCGCTCAACGCTATGCCACAGCGCGCGATTGACAGCAGCCTCCTGCTCCGCGCTCGACATCACCGGCTCAAGTGCCACCATGGACAGGTTGCAACGCTTTTCGAAATCGCCATCCGGGTCGTAAACGTACGCGATACCGCCAGACATGCCTGCAGCAAAATTGCGGCCGGTAGAACCCAGCACAATGACCGTTCCACCGGTCATGTACTCACATCCATGGTCGCCTACGCCTTCGACCACGGCAGCGGCGCCCGAGTTCCGAACCGCAAAGCGTTCGCCTGCCACGCCATTGACGAATGCCTCGCCGGCAATCGCACCGTAAAGCACCGTGTTGCCAGCAATGATGTTGTCGAGCGCTCTACCGCGGAATTCGGTATTCGGACGCACAATCACCCTGCCGCCTGAAATGCCCTTGCCAACATAGTCATTGGCCTCGCCCACCAGATCCAGCGTCACGCCGCGCGCCAGGAACGCACCGACAGATTGGCCGGCAGTGCCTTCCAGCTGAATATGGATGGTGTCATCCGGCAAACCGGCATGGCCGTAACGCTTGGCCACTTCGCCCGACAGCATGGTGCCAACCGTACGATTGACGTTGCGAATCGGCGAAATAAAGGAGACCTTTTCGCCCTTTTCAAGCGCATTTCTGGCTTGCGCAATCAACTTATGGTCGAGCGCCTTGTCCAAGCCGTGCTCCTGCTCTTCTGCATGCTTGCGATGAACATCTCCGCCAACTTCCGGATCGTGGAAAATCTTGCTGAAATCGAGCCCATGACTCTTCCAGTGCATCACGGCCTTGGACTTGTCCAGCAAATCCACGCGACCAATCAAATCCTGGTAAGTGCGAATACCCAGTTGCGCCATGATCTGCCGCAATTCCTCAGCCACGAAGAAGAAATAGTTCACCACGTGTTCCGGCTTGCCATTGAATTTCGCGCGCAATACCGGGTCCTGAGTCGCAACACCAACAGGACAGGTGTTCAGATGGCACTTGCGCATCATGATGCAGCCTTCGACCACCAGCGGCGCCGTTGCGAAGCCCACTTCATCCGCACCGAGGATCGCCGCAATCGCCACGTCACGGCCGGTCTTCATCTGGCCGTCGGCCTGAACGCGAATGCGACCGCGCAAATTGTTGAGCACCAGCGTCTGCTGCGTCTCGGACAAGCCAAGCTCCCACGGCGTGCCGGCATGCTTGATTGACGACAGCGGTGACGCACCGGTGCCGCCGTCATAACCGGAAATCACGACATGATCCGCCTTGGCCTTGGAAACACCGGCGGCCACCGTGCCGACGCCGACTTCCGACACCAGCTTGACCGAAATCGATGCTTTCGGATTGGCATTTTTCAGATCGTGAATCAGTTGCGCCAAATCTTCGATCGAATAGATGTCATGGTGCGGCGGCGGCGAAATCAGGCCAACGCCCGGCACTGAAAAACGCAGTTTCGCGATGTACTCCGACACTTTGCCGCCCGGCAGTTGACCGCCTTCGCCCGGCTTTGCACCTTGCGCCATCTTGATCTGAATCTGATCGGCGGAATTCAGGTACTCGGCCGTAACGCCGAAACGCCCCGACGCGACCTGCTTGATCCGGGAGCGCATCGAATCGCCTTCCTGCAGCGGAATATCGGCGTAAACCAGCCCCTCACCCAGAACGGAGGCGATGGTTTCACCGGCGCCGATCTTGATGCCACGCTGTTCATTTACGTAGCGCACCGGATCTTCACCACCTTCACCGGTATTCGACTTGCCGCCGATACGGTTCATCGCGACCGCCAGCGTCGAGTGCGCTTCGGTGCTGATCGAACCGAGCGACATCGCGCCGGTAGCGAAACGCTTCACGATCTCCTTGGCGGGTTCGACTTCATCCAGCGCAATCGCCTTGGTCGGGTCGATCTTGAATTCGAACAGGCCGCGCAACGTCATCTGGCGCTTCGACTGGTCATTGATGAGCTGCGCAAATTCCTTGTAGGTGCTGTAGTTATTGGCGCGAGCCGAGTGCTGCAGCTTGGCAATCGCATCCGGCGTGAACATGTGTTCCTCGCCGCGGGTGCGGAAAGCGTATTCGCCACCCGGATCCAGCGCATCCTTGAGCAGCACGTCATCGCCAAACGCCAGTTGGTGCAAGCGAAGCGCTTCTTCCGCCACGTCAAACACGCCGATGCCTTCAATGCTGGACGATGTGCCCTTGAAATACTTGTCCACCAGCGCGGAGTTCAAGCCAACCGCCTCGAAAATCTGCGCACCGCAATACGACATATAGGCCGAAATGCCCATCTTGGACATAATCTTGAGCAAGCCCTTGCCTACGGCCTTGATGAAGTTGGCTTGCGCGTATTCCGGCGTCAAGTCGGACGACCACTCGCTGGCGTTGTTCGATACCGTTTCGAGCGCCAGATACGGATGAACCGCTTCAGCGCCATAACCGGCAAGCAGCGCGAAATGGTGCGTTTCGCGCGCAGAACCGGTTTCAACCACCAGGCCGGTCGAAGCGCGCAAGCCCTTCGATACCAGATGCTGGTGAATGGCCGATGTCGCCAGCAAAGCCGGGATGGCGATTTGTTCGGCGCACACCTTGCGGTCGGAAACAATCAAGATGTTGTGACCGGAAGTCACCGCATCGACCGCCTCGGCGCACAGCGACGCCAGGCGCGCCTCGATGCCGTCCTTGCCCCATGCGACCGGGTAACAAATGTTCAACTCATACGAGCGGAACTTGCCGCGGGTGTGCGCATCAATGCTGCGCACGGTCGCCATGTCGGTAAAATCCAGTATCGGCTGCGACACGACCAGCCGCATCGGCGGGTTGACGTTGTTCGTATCCAGCAAGTTCGGCTTCGGCCCGATGAAAGAAACCAGCGACATCACCATCTCTTCGCGGATCGGGTCGATCGGCGGATTGGTCACCTGCGCAAACAGCTGCTGGAAATAGTTG
>JAGSYW010000019.1 GCA_018262475.1 Burkholderiaceae bacterium
TATATCGCTTCATGCCATATCTCCATCTGAACTCGAATATCTATTTAACGATTCAGACAGCAGGTTGTTGACGTGAATGAGGCGTTTTCACACAGCCTCGGTCGAAAGCAGACACCCAAGAACCTTTTATTCCTTCCGCAACACCCAATGCGCCATCTTGCGCTGCACTATCCGTGGCAGCAGGCGGGTGCTCCAGGTCATCAGTGCATTTTTCCAGCCGGGAACCACCGAGGCGCGGCCGCGCCGCATTGCCGCCAGCCCGATCTGCACCACCGGCCGGCTGGGCATCATGAACGCACGCTTCATTGGCGTGGATTGCTGGCCGGAAACGTCGAAAAACTCGGTTGCCGTGGCGCCGGGCGAGAGTACGGTTACCGTCACGCCATGCGGCCGCAGTTCTTCGTGCAGCGCCTCGCCAAAACTCAGCACATACGCCTTGCTGGCCGCATAGGCGGCGTAGTTTGGCGAAGCTTGATAGGCGACGACTGAGGCCACCAGCAGAATTTGGCCGCGTTGGCGCTGCACCATTTCGGTGGCATATAGCTGCGTGAGTTCGGTCAGCGCGGCGATGTTCAGTTGCAGCATTGCCTGCACTCGCGCTGGCGGCTGCTCGATCAGTTCACCGAAGATGCCGAATCCGGCGTTGTTGATCAGCACGTCGATGGTGATGGCTTCGCCGTGTAGTTGCCGTTTCAGTTCGGCTGCAGCGCCGGGTTCAGCCAAGTCGAGTGCAATCACTTTCGTTTGCACTGCGTGGTGGGCTTCTATTTCGGCTGCCAGTGCTTGCAGCCGGTCTTTGCGCCGCGCCGTCAGCACGAGGGAATAGCCTTTTGCCGCCAGTTCATGCGCGAAATCGACCCCGAGGCCGCTGGATGCGCCGGTGACCAGCGCCCAGGAATGGGCTGTGTTCACGTTCGTCATGTCGTTTCCTCCGTTGTGTCGCCGGTTTTCAGGCTGGCGCCATCGTTATTTTTACCAAATGCTTGGGGTATATGGCAAAAACTGCATTCTGGGCCACATTTTTGCTGGTTGTTTATAAATACTGGTGGGAGTATATTTTTTGGCCTAATTGAACGAAAATGCGTTTTCGGTCAGTTATTTTTGGGGCTGTTCCGATGCGCTTGCGGCGCATGCAGCAAACGGGCGGCCAGTCTTGCGCCTGTTTAGCAGCGCAATCAACTATCCAGCGCCTCCAGTTCGTTTTGCCGATCGAGCCAGTCATCTTCCAGTTGCGCCAGTTCCTTCGTACAAGCCGCTTGCTCGGTCAGCAGCGTTTTCAGCTTTTCGCGGTTGGCCGCATCGTAAATCGTTTGCTCGGCCAGTTGTGCATCGATGACCGCTTTGGTTTCATTCAGTTGCGCCATTCGTTGTTCCAGTTTTTTAATCTGGTTTTCGAGCGGCTTTTTCAGCGCCGACAGTCGCTGGCGCTGCTCCGCCTCGATGCGGCGCTGCTCGCGCCGGTCAACTACGGGCGAGGTGGTTTCCTGCCCGGCAACGAGGGCAGGGGCGGCCGCATCTGCATTGGCCTTCTTGGTTTGCAGCAGCCAGTCGCGGTAATCGTCCAGATCGCCGTCGAATTCGCGCAGCTTGCCGTCGGCCACGATCACGAACTGGTCGGTGGTGGCGCGCAGCAGGTGGCGGTCGTGCGAGACCACGATCAGCGTGCCTTCGAACTGCGCCAATGCATCGGTCAGCGCTTCGCGCGTTTCCAGATCGAGATGGTTGGTCGGTTCGTCCAGCAGCAGCAGGTTGGGGCGCTGCCAGACGATCATCGCCAGCGCCAGGCGTGCTTTCTCGCCGCCGGAAAACGGCGCAATCGGGCTGGTGGCCATCGTGCCGGGAAAATTGAAGCCGCCGAGAAAGTTGCGCAATTCCTGCTCGCGCGCGGTCGGCGCGATTTTGGTCAGATGCCACAGCGGCGTTTCGTCGTGCCGCAGCATTTCGACCTGATGCTGGGCAAAATAGCCGATGTTCAGCCCCTTGCCGGTGGTCATCGCGCCCGACAGCGGCGCGATGTCGCCGGCGATGGTTTTGATCAGGGTCGATTTGCCGGCGCCGTTGACGCCCAAGAGGCCGATGCGCTGTCCCGGTTGCAGCGAGAAGTTGACGCCGGCGACGATGGTTTTGCTGCCGGCCTCGCCCTCGATCGGCTCGCCGTGTTCATCCTGCAAGCGGTAGCCGGCGTTGACGTTATCCATCAGCAGCAGCGGGTTGGGCGCATTTTCCGGCTCGCGGAATTCGAACGAGAATTCGGCTGCGGCACGCAAGGGCGCCAGCGCTTCCATTTTTTCCAGCATTTTCATCCGGCTTTGCGCCTGCCGTGCCTTGGTCGCCTTCGCCTTGAAGCGGTTGATGAACGATTCCAGATGCGCGCGCTGGCGGTTCTGTTTTTCGATTGCGGCCTGCGCCAGCACCAGCTGCTCGGCGCGCTGGCGTTCGAAGGCGGAGTAGTTGCCGCTGTAACGCTTGAGCTTTTTGTCGTCGATGTGGACGATCACGTTCACCACGCCGTCGAGGAAATCGCGGTCGTGCGAAATCACCAACAGCGTGCCGGGGTAGCGTTTGAGCCAGTCTTCAAGCCAGATGATCGCATCCAGATCGAGGTGGTTGGTCGGTTCGTCCAAGAGCAGCAGGTCGGACGGGCACATCAGCGCCTGCGCTAGGTTCAGCCGCATGCGCCAGCCGCCGGAGAATTGCGATACCGGCTGCGCCATCTGCGCTTCGGTGAAGCCCAAACCGAGCAGCAGCTGTTCGGCGCGCGATTTGGCGGTGTAGGTATCGGCATCCGCCAGCGCGGTATGAAGTTCGGCGATGCGCAAACCATTTTTGGCGCTGTCCGGTTGCGCTTCCAGTGCGGTCAGCTCGGTTTCGAGCGCGCGCAATGTGCTGTCTCCGTCGATCGCGTATTCGAGCGCCGCCCGTTCCAGCGCCGGCGTTTCCTGCGCCACATGCGCCACGCGCGACTGCGCCGGGAAATCGACATCACCCTGATCGGCGTGCAGTTCGCCGCGCAGCATCGCAAACAGGCTGGACTTGCCGGCACCGTTGGCGCCGATCAGGCCGATTTTCTCGCCTGGATTGAGGGTGACACTGGCATCTTCGAACAGCGGCTTGGTGCCGCGCATCAGGTTGACTTGCGAAAGGCGGATCATTACGAATTAGCTGGGGTATGTTTCAAAAATGATGGCTTGCGCCAGATATTCTAAGGCGGTTTAGAAATACACCGTGGAGTATTCTTGAATGGCAATTGGGTACAACAGCAGCTACAACAGCGGGTACACAGCACGACAGCAGGGCATACGCCTGCTGTCGTGTGGCCGACGTGGCTTTTATGCGCCGAACTTGTCGTCGCTGCGGCCTTTGCTGTTTTGCAATTGCTGCGCGGTCAGCAGGAATACCCGGTCGTCGCCGCCGGAAGTGGAAAGCCAGGTCGGTTCCAGATGCTCTAACGCCGCCATCGCATGTTCGTATTCGTTGCCGATTTCGACCACCAGCACGCCGTCCGGCTTGAGCCAGTGCGTCGCCTGCGCGACGATCTTGCGCACCAGATCCATGCCGTCCGCACCGCCAGCGAGCGCATTTTGCGGCTCTTTCAGGTATTCATCCGGCAGGCTGGCCATCGATTCGTCATTCACGTACGGCGGGTTGGTGACGATCAGGTCGTATTTCTTCGGCAGCAGTTGCGTGTACAGGTCGGATTCGACCAGCGCAATCTGAGCCTGCAGGCCATAATCGACGATGTTCTGTTCGGCCACGTCGAGCGCGTCGCCGGAAATATCGACCGCATCGACATGCGCATTCGGAAAGGCGTCAGCCAGCATGATCGCCAGACAGCCGGAGCCGGTGCACAGTTCCAGCACTTCTTCGACCGCCTCCGGTTCCTTCACCCACGGCGCAAAATGTTCAGGGATTAGCTCGTGGATGAACGAGCGTGGCACGATTACGCGCTCATCGACGTAAAAGCGGTATTCGCCGAGCCATGCTTCGTTGGTCAGGTAGGCGGCCGGGATGCGTTCGTCGGCGCGCCGGGCGATGATGCCCAGCACGCTTTCGATTTCTTCCGGCAGCAGGCGCGCATCGAAGAACGGCTCGAGCGTATCCAGCGGCAGCGACAGCGTATGCAGCACCAAGTAGGCCGCTTCGTCGTAGGCATTGGCATTGCCGTGGCCGAAGGAAAGGTTGGCGCCGGTAAAGCGCGTGACCGCGTAGCGCACGAGGTCGCGCACGGTGGTGAAAGTGGCGGCTGGGGTAGTCATGTCGGATTCTCCTTAGAGCAACAGGTTTTCAAGCGTGCGGCGGTAAATGTTTTTCAGCGGTTCGATGTGCGCCACCTCGACGTGTTCGTCGATCTTGTGGATGCTGCCGGCCAGCGGGCCGAATTCGACCACCTGCGGGCAGATTTGCGCGATGAAACGGCCGTCGGAAGTGCCGCCGGAGGTCGAGAGTTCGGTTTCCACCCCGGTTTCCGCCTTGATGGCATCGGCCAGCGCGGAACAGAGGTCGCCTTTCGGGGTCAGGAACGGCAGACCGCTGACGCTCCAATCGAGCGTGTATTCCAGCCCGTGCTTGTCCAGAATCGTGCGCACGCGATTTTGCAGCGCTTCGACCGTATGAACGGTGGAAAAGCGGAAATTGAAATCGATCACGGCTTCGCCCGGAATCACGTTCGAGGCGCCGGTGCCGGCATGGATGTTCGATACTTGCCACGAAGTCGGGTCGTAATATTCGTTGCCCTGATCCCACACTTCGGCTGCCAGTTCGACCAGTGCTGGCGCGACCTGATGCACCGGATTGCGCGCCAGATGCGGGTAGGCGATATGACCCTGGATGCCTTTCACCACCAGCCGACCGGACATCGAGCCGCGGCGGCCGTTTTTCACCATGTCGCCCAGTTTTCCGAGCGAGCTGGGTTCGCCGACGATGCAGTAATCGAGCTTTTCATTGCGCGCTTTGAGCCGGTCGCAAACGATGACGGTGCCATCGGTGGCCACGCCTTCTTCGTCGCTGGTGATCAGAAAGGCGATCGAGCCCTTGTGATTCGGATGCGCGGTGACGAACTCTTCTGCCGCTACTACCATCGCGGCCACGGAGGTTTTCATGTCGGCCGCGCCGCGGCCATACAGCTTGCCATCGCGCACGGTTGGTTCAAACGGTGGCGACTGCCATTGGTCGGTCGGGCCGGTCGGCACCACATCGGTGTGGCCGGCAAACACGATGACTGGCTGCGCATTGCCGTGCCGCGCCCACAGGTTGGTGACGCCATTGGACTCAATGGTTTCGCAGGCAAAGCCAAGCGGTGCCAGCCGTTTGATCAGCAGTTGCTGGCAGCCGGAATCGTCCGGCGTGACGGACGGGCGGGCAATCAGGGCGGAGGCAAGTTCGAAAGTGTTGTTCATGGTCAGCAGAATCAGTAGAAACAGTTACGCCCATGAAACGCCAGTGCCGCGCTTCATGGGCGTCAATTCAACAGCAGGTATTTTACTTGATCGCGACCTTCAATTTGTAGCTGGCGTTGCCGCGCGTGCCACCGACGACGATCAGGTATTTGCCGGATTTCGGCAGCGTGCCGCTAAATGATTTGGCATCGTCTTCTTCGCCCGCTTGGGGCAGCGTCGCGCCCTTGATGTCGGTCATGCCGTCTTCCTTCACGAATTTCGCGCCCGGTTCGTAAATCTGGAATGCGGCATTGTCTTCCTTCGCGCTGACGGCAACGGTCATCGTCTGGCCGGCCTTGGCCGTGACCGAGTAGATGTCGCGGTCGCCGCGGATAACACTGTTGCTTACCGTAGCTGAGCTGGTGCCGGCGGCAAAGCGGAGTTCCTTCTGGTTGTCGCGCGCATAGCTGCTGCCTGCCACCAGAAACGCCAGAGCAAACAGCAGGGGGAATTTAAGTTTTTTCATTTTCGATCCTTGTCAGATGATTGATTTCTTACGTATTCAAGCAGTGTGTACGTCGCCTTTCCGTTGGCATCGATCTTTTTTGCGACAGTGGCTTTCATTTTGTACGCCAGTTCAGGTACATCATCGTTTCCCTGTTTCCAGGTGGCAGGTGTGCCCGTAATGCTGCCAACCCAGCCGGAACTGGCCGCAAAGACGTTCACGTCAACGGCATAACGGTCGTCGCCGAGATGGCGCACGTTGCTCGCCTGCGAGAATTGCTGCATTTCCCCAGAAGATGGTGTCAGGTAATAGTAGCCGTTCCGGTAAGTGTAGTCGCCCGCAGACTGATGTTTTGTAATGTTGCGCCCAAAATATTTCCGCGCAGATTCGGCCACGTGCTTTTCCTTGAGGCGCGCTTTTTCACCATCGGGAAATTTTTCGAACAGCTTTTCGCGATTCTGGTAGTTATGCGCGACTGCAAACTGGATCAGTTGCGCATCATTGAGCGAACGGCTGGTGAATGGTTGCATGAACACTTCGGAGAAATTGCTTAGGAAGATGTTCAGTTTTTTGATTTCCTCAGGGCTTGTATTGCGCGTTTTCCCTGATGGCTGAGGAAGGGCGGCGCCGGGAATCGCGACAAACAGCGCGAACAGTAACGACAAAAGCAGCTTGAGCGCTTTCATGTCCGTTGTTCAGATTGCTGTCGCCAATGAATCCCGGCTTGAGTTGGCATCAATCGCAGGCCAGTTTCTTGTTGACGCGCTGCGTGACCCAGTTCATGTTGATGGTTTCAAAATGCGGAATGACCTTTTTCGGGCCATACGCACCAACCGTGCCATTGTGGTTTGGCCATGCAATGACCGCGCGGCCTGAGAGTCCGGCGCTGTTGGCGCATCGCGTCAGTCCTCTGACGAGAGCTTCCTTGTCGGAGCTGGGAACAGCTTTCATTTTTCCGGAAACCGGGAAAATGATCACGTCCTGGCCATGAATGCGAGTGTGGGCAACCGTGTAGTGAGTGACTGCAGATGCCACGAGCGGAGTTGCGCACATCAGGCCAAGCAGAAGTTTGGTTGGTTTTTTCATATCAATACTCAAAAGTTTAGGTTTGTGTTTTCGCTGGCGGTTGCCGCAGAATTGCCAGCATTCAGTAAGCATACTTAACTACCGAACATGCAATCTGCCGATCAATACTGCATCAGGCATGCGTATATTACCTTGCATTGCAGGCAATATTGCGTCTGTGTGGCGTTTTGGTGAAAAATTAATTGAAAATGATGCATCAACAAAATTGAAACACCAGAACCATTAAATTTTCATTGTGAATTCAGCGAAATCAGAAACCTGCTCGATTTGTGGGTTTGTTTGCTGTTCCGGTTTTTGAAATAGCTTGCTGGGATCCTGTTGCTGGCCATTGTTCAGGTGCCACATCAGGTTGGTGGCCGAATCGGCATACAGCAGTGCGTCTTCACGCGTGATCAAGCCTTCTCTGATGAGTTTGATCAGCGCAAGTTCGAAGGTTTGCGAGCCCGGTGACAGGCTCTTTTCAATCGCATCGCGAATGGCGTCGATTTCACCTTTTTCGATCAGTTCGGCAACATATTGCGTGTTGCGCATTACCTCGACTGCGGGAACACGGCCCCCAGATGTGCAACGAATCAGGCGCTGGCAGATGATGGCACGGATGGTGGCCGACAAGTCCTGTAACAGCGATTGGCGGGTTTCGATCGGAAAGAAGCTGATGATGCGGTTTAGAGCGTTGTAGCTGTTGTTCGCGTGCAGCGTCGCCAGTACCAGATGGCCGGATTGCGCATAGGCAATGGCTGACGACATTGTTTCCTTGTCGCGGATTTCGCCGATTAGGATGCAGTCCGGCGCCTGACGCAGCGCATTTTTCAGTGCCAGATTCAGCGAAGCCGTGTCTGCACCGATCTCACGCTGGTTGACAATCGATTTCCTGCTGCGAAACAGGTATTCGATCGGGTCTTCCAGTGTCAGGATGTGGCCGGTCTGGGTCGCGTTGCGCCGGTCCAGCATGGCTGCAATGGTGGTTGATTTGCCTGAGCCGGTGGCGCCTGCGACCAGAATCAGGCCATGCTTCAGCGTAACCAGTTCAGTCAGGGTGGATGGCAGATTGAGCGCATCCAGATCGGGAATGTCGCTGGGGATATAACGGAATACCGCTGAGATGCTGCCGCGCTGACAGAACGCGGACAGCCTGAAACGTCCGACACCTGCGGCTGGAATGCCGATATTCAGTTCGTTTTCGGTGGCAAGCTTTTGCATGTCTGCCGGGGTTATTACCTCGGACAGCAGCGCTCGGATGCCGGTCCATTCCAGCTTCTGATCGTTGATGGGTATCAGTTCACCGTTGATCTTAAGGTGAATCGGCGAATTGACCGCAAAAAACATGTCCGATGCACGTTGTTCCTGCATCAGTTTGAACAATCGTTGCATCGGCATGAGTTCCTCCTGCGGGAAGTAATACGGTTAAGTTGCCAGCATGTGCGGCATCAGTCGCCGCGCAACAGGTCGTTGATGCTGGTTTTGGCGCGTGTGCTCGCATCCACCTGCTTGACGATCACTGCGCAATTCAGGTTGTACTTGCCGTCTTCCGATGGCAGGCTGCCAGGCACCACGACCGAGCCAGCAGGCACGCGGCCATAGCAGACTTCGCCGGTCATGCGGTTGTAAATGCGGGTCGACTGGCTGATGAAGGTGCCCATCGCCAGCACGCTGTTTTCCTCGACAATTACGCCTTCAACCACTTCCGAACGGGCGCCGATGAAGCAGTTATCCTCGATGATGGTCGGGTTTGCCTGCATTGGTTCCAGCACACCGCCGATACCAACACCGCCAGACAGATGTACGTTCTTGCCGATTTGCGCACACGAGCCGACGGTTGCCCAAGTATCGACCATCGAGCCTTCGCCAACATAGGCACCAATGTTCACGAACGACGGCATCAGCACGACATTCTTGCCGATGAAGCTGCCGCGGCGGACGGTGGCTGGCGGTACAACGCGGAAGCCGCCCTTGGCAAAATCGTCTGCAGTGTATTGCGCGAATTTGCTCGGCACTTTGTCGTAAAACTGCATCGAATTCACGCCGCCGGCACTTACAGGCATTGAAACATTGTCTTCCAGACGGAACGAGAGCAGCACGGCTTTTTTGGCCCACTGGTGAACAACCCATTCGCCATTGATTTTTTCTGCCACGCGCAGCGTGCCCTGATCGAGCATGTCGAGCGTATGCGTAACGGCGTTGCGGATTTCTGCGGATGCATTGCCGGATGAAATGTCAGCACGATTTTCCCATGCCGCGTCGATGATTTTTTGAAGTGGTTGAGTCATTTTGTTTTTTGTAAATAGTTATTAAGCTGTTTTATCGATGTTATTTGTGAATTCAACAATGCGCCGTGCCGCTTCCATGCATTCCTCGATTTCTGCCACCAGCGCAATCCGGATGCGGTTGGCTCCTGGATTGATACCATGCGCATCACGCGCCAGATAGCTGCCCGGCAATACGGTCACATTATATTCGGCATACAAGCGTCGGGCGAATTCGATATCCGACAGGCCTGTGCGCGAGTGAACGTCTGCCCACAGGTAAAAACTTGCGTCCGGCCATTGCACATCGAGCACCTGTTGCAGCAGTGGCGTCACTTGTCGGAATTTGGCGGCATATCGTTCGCGATTGTCGATCACGTGCGCCTCATCGTTCCATGCAGCAACAGATGCCGCTTGCACCGGATTGCTCATTGCGCTGCCATGATAGGTGCGGTACAGCAGAAATTTCTTGATGATTTCGGCATTGCCGGCGACAAAACCAGAACGCATACCCGGTACGTTTGACCGTTTTGACAGGCTTGAGAGCATGAGCAGGCGCGGGAAACCGTTCCGTCCAAGTTTGTGTGCCGCCTCCAGTCCGCCGAGCGGCGGCTGATCTCCGAAATAGATTTCGGAATAGCATTCATCGGATGCAATGATGAAACCATATCGGTCGGACAGCGCGAACAGTTCTTTCCAGTCGTCCAAAGACAGCACTGCGCCGGTCGGGTTGCCTGGTGAGCATAGATACAGCAGTTGCACCCGCGACCAGACATCGGCCGGAATGCTGTGATAGTCAGGGGCGAAATTGCGTGCGGGGTCTGCATTGGCAAAGAATGGTTCTGCACCAGCCAGAAGCGCAGCACCCTCGTAAATCTGGTAGAACGGGTTCGGGCATAACACCAGCGCACCTGGCTTCGGGTCGATTACCGCCTGCGCCAGGGAGAACAGGGCTTCGCGCGAACCGAGTGTTGGTAGAATCTGGGTAGCCGGATCTACCTGAGACAAATGGTAACGGCGCTCAAGCCACCTGGCGATTGCATTGCGTAGCGCCTCGGTACCGAGAGTGGCAGGGTAATTGGAGAGTCCGCTCAGGCTGTCTGTCAGCGTTTGCTTGATGAATTCAGGCGTGGGGTGGCGCGGTTCGCCCAAGCCCAGACTGACATGCTTATATGCTGGATTTGGCTGGACGTCAGCAAACAGTCGGCGCAGCTTTTCGAATGGGTAAGGTTGAAGTTTGTCGAGAAGTGGGTTCACAGTACAAAATTTCCAGAAAAATCAAGGCCAGAGCGCTGCCGGCGCAATACCATATCAAAACTTCATTGCGATGTAAGCAGCTGAACATGTCATATTAGCAGGACAAGGCTGTGTGTGGTGCAAGACGAAACGATTTGGAGGGGGCTCAAATGCCATTAGTGCGCTGGAGCGACAATTACCGAATTGGTCACGAGCAAATCGACCATGACCATCAGCAGTTATTTGCGCTGATCAATAATTTCAGTGACGCTGTGGAACATGGTGTACGTCGGCGTGACATCCAGTCACTGCTTTCACAACTGGTGTCCTACGCTGAAGCACATTTTCAGCGTGAGGAGGAGATTATGGCCGCCAGCGGCTATCCGGAGGTGGTAGAGCATCATGCGGCGCATACTGGCTTGTATGAAACCATTTACGCATTGAACAAGCGGCTCGAAACAGATCCTGCTCCGCTGGATCGCGCTGCGATTGCTTTTCTGAAACACTGGCTGACCGACCATGTTATTGCCGATGATCTCAAATTGGGTGCATTTCTTGCTCAAAAAAAAGGCACATAAATCAGGTATGCTGGAAAATTGTCCGGTTGAGATGGATTGTAATGATGCCGATGATATGATGGCAGCTTGTTCATGCCGCCGGAAGAATTCGTTGTCGATTCTTTAACGGAAAAAGCTGATAACTGTCGGTAACGTGCTACTAACCTCGATCAAATTATCCGGATTTAAATCTTTTGTCGATCTCACCAATTTTCAGGTGAAAGGACAACTGGTGGGCGTTGTCGGCCCGAATGGTTGCGGCAAGTCGAACATCATTGATGCCGTGCGCTGGGTGCTGGGTGAATCGCGCGCATCGGAGTTGCGCGGCGAGTCTATGCAGGATGTGATTTTTAACGGCTCGACCGGTCGCAAGCCCTCTGGTCGGGCGTCGGTCGAACTGGTTTTCGACAATTCGCTTGGCAAGGTGTCCGGCCAGTGGGGACAGTATGCCGAAATCGCGGTCAGGCGTGTGCTGGCGCGCGATGGCACTTCCAGCTACTACATCAACAATCAGGCGGTACGACGGCGCGATATCCAGGACATTTTCATGGGTACCGGCCTGGGGCCGCGCGCCTACGCCATCATCGGTCAGGGCATGATTGCGCGCATTATCGAAGCGCGCCCAGACGAATTGCGGATATTTCTCGAAGAAGCAGCCGGCGTTTCCCGTTACAAGGAGCGCCGCCGGGAAACGGAAAACCGTCTGCACGATACGCGGGAAAACCTGCTGCGGGTCGAGGATATCCGGCGTGAGCTGGAAACCAATCTGGATAAACTTGAAGGTCAGGCGGAAGTTGCGCGCAAATATCATGCTCTTCAGACTGAGCAGGACGAAAAACAGAAATTGCTGTGGCTGATCCGCAGGAATGAAGCTGAGGCAGAGCGGGAAAAAGTTTTCCGAGAAGTCGAACAGGCGCAAAATGGACTGGAGGCGCAAACGGCAGAACTGCGGCGGCTGGAGGCGGAACTTGAACAGTTGCGACAAGCGCATTTTGCTGCTGGAGACCGGATGCAGCAGGCGCAAGGCCATCTGTATCAGACCAATTCGGAAATCGGCAGCCTGGAAGCGCAGATTCGTTTCGTGCTTGAGTCGCGCAGCCGGATGCAGGCGCAGATCAATGCATTGGCCAAGCAGCAGGATCAGTGGCGACAGCAGGGTGTGCGCCAGCAGGAAGAACTGGCAGAGGCTGGTCTGCGGCTGGATGAGTTAGGTGAGCGTGCGCAGCAGGCGCAGGAATTGCTGCAACAGCAAAGCGAAACCCTGCCAATGCACGAGCAGGCATGGCGAGAGGCGCAAGAAAAAACAGGAGGCTTGCGTACTGGCATCCTACAGGTGCAGCAGCAGATCGAATTGGCCTCAACCCATCATCGCAATGCGTCCGGCATGCTGGCGTCGCTGGTGGCGCGGCGCGAACGTCTAAGCAAGGAAAGGGACGAATTACAAGCACCGGATGCGCACCAATTGGCGGAACTGTCGTCGCAGCAGGAAGAAACGCGGATGATGCTGCAGGAGGAGCAGCTTCGGATTGAAACGCTGCGCGAACAGCGTGTGGCGCTTGAAATCAGTCGGCGCGCGGCGCAGGACGCACTCGATGCGGAAAACGCCGGTCTGGCGAAACTGGAAGCGCGTCTGGCGGCCCTTAGACAGTTGCAGCAAAATGTGCAATCCCAGGGCAAGGTGCAACCCTGGCTGGATCGGCACGAACTGGGCGCATTGCCGCGTCTGTGGCAAAAACTGGAGATCGAACCAGGCTGGGAAACGGCACTGGAAGCTGTTTTGCGCGAGCGTGTTTCAGCGTTGCAGATTTCAAACCTTGATTGGGCCAAGGCATTTCTGAATGATGCGCCGCCGGCCAAGCTTGCGTTTTATACGCCGGCGAACAGGGATCTTGCTGACACGGATGCAACCATGGCGGCACCCATGACGGAGTTGACGCCTTTGCTGAGTTTGCTCAGGTTAAACGACGCAGGTCTTGACGCACTGTTGCGCGACTGGTTGTCGCGCGTGTTCATTGCGGCCGATATGGCCGCAGCCTTTTCCCTGCGCGAGAAGCTGCCGACTGGAGGCTGTCTGGTTACGCGCGATGGGCACCTTATCGGCAAGCACAGCATGCAGTTTTATGCGCCGGATTCCGAGCAGGACGGCATGATGGCGCGCAGGCAGGAAATTGACCATCTGGATCGTCAGCAGCATGTGCAAAGACGGCTGGCCGAAGAAGCACGATCACGTCTGGCACAGGAAGATGCTGCGCTGGCGCAGTGCGGCCGCCAGCTGAAGGACGCGCACCAGAATGCCGACACTTTGACTAAGGTTGCGCATGAAACGCAGATTGCAGTGGTCAAACTGTCCGAAATGCGGCAGCGTTTCGAGCAGCGAAGCACGCAAATCGAGGCGGATCTGGCGGAAATACGCGAACAGGAAGCAGCGCAACGGCAGGACATGACCGAAGCGGAATGGCGGCTTGAACAGCTGGATGTGGCGCTGGCCGAAGCGCAGGATCGGTACGAAGAATGCCAGACGGATTTCCTGGCGAAAGAACAGACGCTGAACGAAGCGAGACAGAAACTGCGTGATTGTGAGCGAGCAGCGCAGGAGTCGGAATTTGCAGCCAAATCGCAGCTCAGCCGGATTGAGGAATTGCAGCGCAGCATCACCACGGCGCAACAGCAGGCGGAAAAGTTGCTGGCCGACATGCAGCAGGGGCAACTGGAACTGGAAACGCTCGATGATCAGGCTGCGCAGGCCGGGTTGCAGACGTTGCTGAATACGCGCATCGACCAGGAACGCGTGCTGGCGGATGCACGCAATGAACTGGAGCAACTGTCGCAGCAACTGCGCACCGCGGAAGAAGCGCGCCTGGCTGCCGAGCGCGGACTGCAACCGCAGCGTGACCGGATTGTCGAATTGCAGCTCAAGGAACAGGCAGCCCGCCTGAATCAGGAGCAGTACGCGCAGCAACTGGCTGAAGCGCAGACGGACGAGTCGGCGCTGGTGCAAAAACTGTCTGCGGAGATGAAAGCTTCGTCGCTGCAAGGTGAAGTGACGCGTCTTTCCAACGCGATTGCCGCTTTGGGGCCGGTGAATCTGGCCGCACTGGACGAATTAGTGCTAGCATCGGAACGCAAACGATTTCTGGATGCGCAACATGCCGACTTGTCGGAAGCCATCGGCACGCTGGAGGATGCAATTCGCAGGATAGATCGGGAAACGCGCGAACTGCTGCAAGATACCTTCGATAAGGTAAACCGGCATTTTGCAGAATTGTTTCCGGTACTGTTCGGCGGCGGCCAAGCGAAACTGACGATGACCGGTGATGAAATTCTGGATGCGGGCGTGCAGGTAATGGCGCAACCGCCGGGCAAGAAGAATGCCACCATTCATCTGTTGTCTGGTGGCGAAAAGGCGCTGACAGCGATTGCGCTGGTATTTGCAATGTTTCAGCTCAATCCGGCGCCGTTCTGCCTGCTGGACGAGGTGGACGCGCCACTGGACGATGCGAACACGGAACGGTTCTGCAAGATGGTCAGGAGAATGTCGGCCAACACGCAGTTCCTGTTCATTTCGCACAACAAAATAGCAATGGAAATGGCTCAGCAATTGATAGGTGTAACCATGCAGGAACAAGGGGTGTCGCGTATTGTCGTGGTGGATCTGGAGTCCGCCGCAGAATTTGCTTCCGAGGTGCAAGCAGCATGACAGACCTACAAACCAGTTTAATCGTCATTGGCGGCGTAATTGTGGCTGGTGTCATCGGATATAACAAATGGCATGAGCATCGCGCCAAAAAGAATGTCGAACGGGCGTTTTCCAGCGAACCGGACGATGTGTTGATGACGCCAACAACTTATCAGCCGTCGGAGTCCCCCATTGAACCGGAGGTAAACGCGGTACCGATGGCGGCCGCCAGCGACGAACGACAGGAACCTGTTTTTTCAGATCAGGAATTTGTGTTGCCGGATGAGCCGGCAGACCTGCCGGTTGCCGATGTGGCAACGGCCAGCCTATCTTTGCCTGTTGATGCGAAGATCGATTGCGTGATACCGCTGTCGCTTGAAGGGGTTGTTCGAGGCGAAAAACTGCTGCCGCTGATTCAGACATTGCATCATGTTGGCAACAAGCCGGTGCATTTCATGGGCTACGCAGAATCTGACGGCTGGCAGCCGATCACGTCTGGCGGGATATACAGCGAATTGCAGGCCGGCGTACAGTTGGCCAACCGTAGCGGTGCGCTGAACGAACTGGAATATTCGGAAATGGTGAGGCGGTTGCGTCAAATTGCCGACGAAATTGGTGCAGAGCCGGCGATTCCCGATATGCCCAAGGTCATGGTGGATGCGAAGACGTTGCGCCAGTTTGTTATTGATCATGATGTCAAACTTGGCATCAATGTCCGTTCAAATGGGGCACCGTGGGCGATTGGCACGCTATTGACGGCTCTGGAACGGCAAGGATTCGACGTGCGTCCCGATGGACGTTTTGAGATGCTCGATGCGGATGGAATGCCATTGTTTACGCTGACGACCAACGAAACCGTTGCGGCGGAATACACGCCGCGGCTGACTTTGCTGCTCGACGTCCCCCGCGTGTCCCTAAACCAGAATGGTTTCGACGCAATGATCGCTTGCGCCCGCACACTGGTGAAGCGGCTTGATGGCACTATCGTTGATGACAGCGATCAGCGACTTACAGACGAAGTGCTGCAAGACATTGCGAACCAGGTAAATGCGTTTTATGAAGACATGGAGCTTGCGGGCATTGCTGCGGGTTCGGTTCGCGCGCGCCGTCTGTTCATCTGACATCGCTGACGATGCAGCAGGATTTGTTTGCCGCAAATGCAAGCGAGCAGGCTGAACGGACTGACTGGCGCGAGCGCGCCGCCTGGCTGTCGTCCGAAATCAACCGCCACAATTACGCCTATTACGTTCTCGATGCGCCAACTATTCCCGATGTCGAATATGATCGGCTCTTTGGCGAATTGCTGGTGCTCGAAAAGGCCCATCCTGAACTGGTGACGCCGGAATCGCCGACGCAACGCGTAGGTGGAGCGCCGCTGGCCGAGTTCACGCAAGTCATGCATTCAGTGCCGATGCTGTCGCTGGCCAATGCCTTCGGTGACGAAGATGCGGTTTCATTCGATCGCCGCGTTTGCGAGGGACTGATGCTTGAGCGGGTTGAATACAACGCGGAGCTCAAGTTCGACGGACTGGCCATCAATCTGCGCTATCAGGATGGCATCCTGACCCAGGCTGCGACGCGCGGTGATGGTGAAACCGGGGAAGACGTGACCGCCAATATCCGCACGGTGCGCGCGATTCCGTTGCGCCTGAACACACTTCTTCCGCCAAAAGTGCTGGACGTGCGCGGCGAGGTGCTGATGTACCGGGCCGATTTTGACCGGATGAATGCCCGTCAGCGCGAGGCCGGACAAAAGGAATTCGCGAATCCGCGCAATGCCGCAGCCGGTAGCCTGAGGCAGCTCGCCCCGCGCATCACCGCGCAGCGGCCATTGCGCTTTTTTGCCTACGGCATTGGCGCGCTTGACGGGGCGGACATGCCACAAACCCATTCCGGCCTGCTCGACTGGTATGTGTCGCTAGGTATTTCGGTGTGCAACGAACGGGCGGTGGTATCCGGTGTTGATGGCTTGCTGGAATTCTTCCGTCAGATTGGCGCCAAGCGCGATAGCCTGCCTTATGACATCGACGGTGTGGTCTACAAGGTCAATAACCTGACGCAACAGCAAATGCTTGGTTTTGTCACTAGGGCGCCGCGCTTTGCAATCGCTCACAAGTTCCCTGCACAGGAGGCGCTGACGGTGGTGCTGGATATTGAGGTGCAAGTTGGACGCACCGGCGCGATCACGCCGGTTGCAAGGCTGGCACCCGTGTTCGTCAGTGGCGTTACGGTGACCAATGCAACGCTGCATAACGAAGATGAAATCCGCCGCAAGGATATCCGCATCGGTGATACTGTGATTGTGCGCCGCGCTGGTGATGTAATTCCCGAAGTGGTGGCACATGTGCCGGAAATGCGGCCGCAGGATGCGCGCGAGTTTGCAATGCCGTCAGTTTGTCCGGTTTGCGGCTCGCCGATCATCAAACAGGAAGATGAAGCAATAGCGCGGTGTTCTGGCGGCTGGGTTCGCTGCGCGGCGCAGCGCAAGGCCGGTTTGCAGCATTTTGCTTCGCGCAAGGCGATGGACATCGAAGGTCTGGGCGATCAGTTGATTGAGCAGTTGGTGGATAAAAACATGGTCGCGACGGCGGCGGATTTGTACCGGCTGGAACAGCCAGCATTGGCCGGCCTGGATCGGATGGCGGATAAATCGGCACAGAACGTGCTGAATGCGCTGGAGCAGTCGAAATCGACCACACTGGCGCGTTTTCTGTACTCGCTCGGCATCCGACACGTTGGTGAATCGACCGCGAAAACGCTTGCAAGCCATTTTGGCGGTCTGGATGCATTGGCGCGGGCGACTGTCGAGGAATTGCAGGCGGTGCCAGATGTCGGGCCGGTGGTCGCACAGTCAATCAGGCAATACCTGAGCGACCCGTTGAATCTGTCGATGATTAGCCAGCTGCGTTCGGCCGGGGTTGTCTGGGCAGAGGGCGAACCGGCGGCAGCAAAGCCGCAGCCATTGCAGGGAAAGACTTTCGTCCTGACCGGCACGCTGCCTGCGCTGACACGCGAACAGGCAACTGAAATGATCGAGGCCGCGGGTGGCAAGGTGGCCGGTTCCGTATCCAAGAAAACGCATTTTGTTGTTTCAGGTCATGAGGCTGGCAGTAAACTTGCCAAGGCGCAAGCACTAGGCATTACCATACTGGATGAAGCAGCACTCTTGGAACTTTTGCAAAAATCACAATGAAAAAAGTAACCAAAGCAGTTTTTCCAGTCGCGGGTCTGGGGACCCGTTTTCTCCCGGCGACCAAGGCACAACCGAAAGAAATGCTGACCGTCGTTGACAAGCCGTTGGTGCAATATGCAGTCGAGGAAGCGATCGAGGCTGGTATTACCGAAATGATCTTTATCACGGGCAAGAACAAACGGGCGATAGAGGATCATTTCGACAAGGCCTATGAACTGGAAACGGAACTGTCGGCCGCGGGAAAAATCGATTTGCTCGAACAGGTGCAAAACATCCTGCCCAAACACATTTCCTGCGTTTATATCCGCCAGCCATCGCCGCTGGGACTAGGACATGCTGTGTTGTGCGCCAGGCCGGTCATTGGTGATGAACCGTTTGCAGTTGTTCTGGCAGACGATCTGATGGACCCGAAGCCAGGAACGCCGAATGTGCTGGCGCAGATGGTGGATATCTACAATCGCGAAGGAACCAGCATGGTGGCGGTCAAAAATGTACCGCACGCAAGCACCAACAAATACGGCATTGTCAGCGTCGATCCTTACAAACCGAAACTGGAACGCATTACGCAGATCATTGAAAAACCTGCGCCGCATCTGGCGCCTTCCAATCTGGCTGTGGTGGGACGTTATGTACTTAACAGCAGCATATTTGCCTATCTGGAAGGGTTGGGCAAGGGTGCAGGAGGCGAAATCCAGCTGACTGATGGTATTTCTTCCTTGCTGACGACAGAGCGGGTGATGGCATACCGTTACTCCGGAAGAAGGTATGATTGCGGTTCGAAGATCGGTTACCTGAAAGCCAGCATTGCACTGGGGTTGAAACATCCGGAGGTTGGCCAGGAACTGTCAGAATACCTTGATGAAATTTCTTCCAGCAACTGAGATATGAGCATCCGACCAATATTGAAAATGGGCGATCTGCGGCTGTTGCGCAGAGCCGAACAAGTACGCAAATTTGACACGCCAGAACTGCACGAACTGATTGCCGACATGTTTGAAACGATGGCGGCGGCTGACGGCGCCGGTCTGGCCGCGCCGCAAATTGGTATCAACCTTCAGCTGGTGATTCTTGGCTTCAACCAGAACGGCCGCTATCCGGATGCCGAAGCGATACCGGAAACTGTGTTGATCAACCCATTGATCACACCGATCGGTGACGAAGTCGAGGAAGCTTGGGAAGGCTGCCTGTCGGTGCCCGGGATGCGAGGCATGGTGCCGCGCTGGGCGAAATTGCGCTATGAGGCTTTTGATCAGTACGGCAATAAAATCAGCCAGGAGGTGGATGGTTTCCATGCGCGGGTGGTGCAGCATGAATGCGACCATCTCGGTGGCATACTATACCCGATGCGGATGCGCGATTTGATGCGCTTCGGATTCAATGACGCGCTGTTTCCTTGGGTAGATCACGGTCAGGAAGAGCGCGGCTGACGATTCATTTGCCGGCGAAAGCCGGCTTTTTTTTCTCCAGGAAGCTTGAATAGCCGTTGCGGTAATCGTCGGTATCGAAGCAGTCGAAACATTCCAGGTATTCATCCTGGGTGATGGCGCCCGGATCGGACAGCCGGCGCACGAATTTCTTGTGCCAGCGCGCTACCAGGGGTGCGCCATCGGCAATCCGTTTTGCCGCCAGTAATGCTTCGGCTTCTACCTGTGCATCCGGCACGATGCGGGTCACCAGCCGTTTATCTTTCGCCTCCTGCGCGTCGAAGATGCGGCCTTCAAGCAGGATTTCGAGTGCAACGTCGGCTCCGGTCAGGCGGATGATCGAGGTCAGTTCCGGATAGGCCATCGCCACGCCAAGATGCTTGAGTGGCACGCCAAAGCGGCTGGATTCACCGCAGATGCGGATATCGCACAGCGATGCGATTTCCAGCCCGCCGCCGATGCAGATACCATGAATCTGAGCCACCAGCGGCACCGGGCAGGCAGCCAATGTGGCGGCGGCGGTATGCATCGCGATGCCGTATTCGATGCCCTGTTGCCGGTTGGCGCGCAGCTGCGAAAATTCGGCGATGTCGCAACCGGATGAAAATGCCTTTTCGCCCGCGCCGCGGATGATGATGCAGCGCAGGGTGTCATCGAACGATAGCGCCTCTATTTCGTTTGTCAGCTGGCGCCACATCGCCAGCGTGATCGCGTTCAGATTTTCGTGCCGGTTGAGGGTGACGGTGGCGATGAAACCATCGCGCTGGACCTGAATTAGTTCGGACATGGCAGTAAGGGAAAGAGGAGAGCGCTGTCGAGGATACTGTAATTTCAACAGTTGTAGCAACTTCAGCCATCGGTTTGGGCATTAAATATACTCCATGCAGTATATATGCGATGCCACAGAATGCTTGGTCTGAATACTGTGTTTATGCATATACCCCAGCAGTTATGCCAGCGAGATTGTGGTTTCACTTCTACCGGAATCTCACTTGATGCCGATCAATGGCGGCCTGTTTGCACGCAGTACGATGCTCTTTCGCACCTCATGCGACACGTAGCCTATACATCTACCACAACTATCTGACGACAGGAGAACCATGATGAAAATTCGAATCAAATCGATACTGGCACCGCTTTGCGCTGCATTGATGTTATTGCCGATGGCCGGTGCGCACGCGAAGCAGAGCGGCAAATCTGGCCAGACACAGGCCGGCGTACAGTCGAAAAACAGCGCCAAACAGTATGCGCCAGGCCAACAAAAGAAAGCTGCGGCCGGAACGAGCAAAAGCGCCAAGGAATATGCGCCAGGACAGCGGAAAAAAAGCGGCACACAAACAGGCCAGAGCGCAAAACAGTATGCACCGGGACAGCTAAAGAAAAATCAGGGTAATCAGTAAATCGGTCAATTGCCAGGCGGCTACTGACGTTCCCACGGTTCGATGCCCCCATCCTGCACCTGAAAAAGCGGATGGGGCGTCGGTACCCGTATGCCGTACCATTTTTCGCGCATTGCCGGGGAACGCACGCTCAGCTTTTCCATCAGGTGCTGCCATTCATAGTCGAGTTGGCCCGTTGTTACGGGCAGAACACAAACGGCTCCATTTGCTGCTCGAATCTTGCTCTGGTCGAACGCATAGCCGCGCGACTCGGCCTCAGCGTGAACGGCGAAAAGATATTGCGCGATGGCGGAGAGCGGCGTTGGATGTCGGCGGAAGCGTTCCAGTTGCGGATGGTGGCGGTAACCACGCGTTTCGCCATGAAGTACAGCTTGCGCCAGCAAAGCCTCACGCCAAAGCGCGGTCAGCCCTTGGGCATCAAGGTATTGGGGATGCAGTGACCATAAGCGCATGATGCGTTGCTTTCAGCTGATTCTATGTACTCCATGCAATCCTCATAGTTTACCCATTTGCCTTGAAATTGGCCTGAATGCGTATGGCGCAAATGCGATGCCATCGTCGTTTTCATGACCAACATCATGCTTTGCTGCAAAAAAAGGAACTTTCCCGGCTGGAACATCTTTTTCAGTTTCCTGCGCGCTAGAATGGAAGCAAAATTTGCGCGAGAGCAACCAGCAAGGGAAAGGACGACCGCATGGAAAACTATACCCTGAATGGCAATGGCAGCGGCAACCTGAAATTGCGCCGCATCGGCATCGACACTTACCGTGAGAATGTTGCCTACCTGCACCGCGAATGCGAGGTGTATCGGATCGAGGGCTTTCAGGCGCTGTCGAAAATCGAGGTGGGTGCAAGCTGTGGTGATGAAGGCCACATCATGGCGGTGCTGAATGTTATCGACGACGTCGGCATAGTTCGCCAGGATGAACTCGGCCTATCGGAACAGGCGTTCGCACAGTTGGGACAGCCAGAAGGCAGTCTGGTCTGCGTACGCCATGCCGAACCGCCGGCGTCGATGGATGCGGTGCGGCGCAAGATTCGCGGCAGGCGGCTGTCGCAGGACGATTTTCGCGCCATTATCAACGACATCACCGAAAGCCATTACACCAAGATGGAAATTTCGGCCTTCATTGTCGCCTGCGGCCAGAACGAACTGGATCGCGACGAAGTGCTGTACCTCACACGGGCGATGATTGAATCCGGTGAAAAGCTCGACTGGCAGGAACCGCTGGTGGCGGACAAGCACTGCATCGGCGGCATTCCCGGCAACCGCACGTCAATGCTGGTGGTGCCGATTGTTGCCGCGCACGGGATGCTGATCCCGAAAACGTCGAGCCGAGCAATCACATCGCCGGCAGGCACAGCCGATACGATGGAAATGCTGGCGAATGTCGAGTTGGCGATTCCCGATTTGCAGCAGATTGTACGCAAGCATCGCGGCTGCCTTGCCTGGGGCGGCACGGCCGACCTGTCTCCGGCGGACGATATCATGATTTCGGTCGAACGTCCGCTCGGCATCGATTCCAACGGCCAGATGGTGGCGTCGATCCTGTCGAAAAAACTAGCTGCCGGTTCGACGCATTTGCTGATCGACATTCCTGTCGGGCCAAGCGCCAAGGTGCGCCACATGCATGAGGCGCAGCAGTTGCGCCGCCTGTTCGAATTCGTCGGCGACCATCTCGGCATCCATCTGGAAGTGGTGATTACCGATGGCCGTCAGCCGATTGGTTCCGGCATCGGCCCGATGCTTGAAGCGCGCGATGTGATGCGCGTGCTGCAAAATAGTCCGCTGGCACCGGTCGATCTTCGTCAGAAAGCGCTGCGTCTTGCCGGGCGGATACTGGAATTCGACCCGGATGTGCGTGGCGGGCATGGGTTCGCGATTGCGCGTGACATTCTCGAATCCGGCCGCGCACTGGCGAAGATGAACGCGATTATCGATGCGCAGGGCAGACGCGTGGCAGAATTTGTACCGGGGAAACTGAGTTTCGAGGTGTTAAGCAATGCCGATGGCGTCGTGGCAGCGATCGACAACCTGCAAATGGCGCATATCGCACGCTATGCCGGCGCACCGATTGCCGAAGGGGCGGGGGTCGATTTGTTCAAGAAGATGGGCGATGCGGTGAAAAAGGGCGAGCCGCTGTACCGCGTACATGCTGAATTTCCGGCCGAGTTTCACTTCGCGCAGGATTTATGCCGACGCAACAATGGCTATTCGATTGGCGCGGCGGCCGACATCCCTGCAGCATTCGTCGAGCCATGAGTGGATGCATGAATCCGGATGTGATGATTCTCGGCTTTGCCGAATACGAAGCGCAGGCACAGCGTCTGGCGCAGCGGGTAGGGGCTGCTTACGCCTGTGTGCAGACGCACCGTTTTCCGGATGGGGAAAGCCGGGTGACGTTGCCGGCAGAATTGCCGGCTAATGTCATTTTCTGCCGCAGCTTGAACGAGCCGAATGAAAAGCTGATCGAACTGCTGCTGGCAGCGAAAACTGCTCGCGATCTTGGCGCGCAGGTACTCAAGCTGATCGCGCCCTATCTGTGTTACATGCGGCAGGACAAGGCGTTTCATGATGGCGAAGCAGTCAGTCAGCACATCATCGGCAGATGGCTGGCGGAACTGTTCGACGGCATCGTCACGCTCGACCCTCACTTGCACCGCACCCCAACGCTGGCAGCTGCTGTGCCGGCCAAAACAGCGGTTGCGCTGACGGCGGCAGATGCGATCGGCCGTTTTCTGCAACGGAATACGCCCGGCGCATTCATCCTCGGGCCAGACGAAGAGTCGCTGCAATGGGTGCGCGCGGTCGCGTTACCAGGCGGCTTCGATTTCGCAGTGTGCGACAAACGGCGGCTGGATGATCGCAGCGTGCAGGTTCATTTGCCGCCAGCCGATTTGCGCGGCCGCCATCTGGTGCTGGTCGATGATGTCGCCAGCACCGGGCATACGCTGATTGAAGCGACGCGGCAGTGCCTGACGGCAGGCGCCAACACGGTGGATGTATTCGTCAGCCATGCGCTGTTCGTCGAAGGCGCGGATGCGGCACTATGCGCAGCTGGCGCAAACAACATCTGGAGCACCGACAGCGTCAGTCATACCGGCAATGTGGTGCATCTGGCTGAATTGCTTGCCGGCGCGCTGCAGTCGTGACACGATGCAAACTTCGTCGTAGCAACATCTCAGCAAACTGAAGAACCATACGCATGGCCAATAATTTTCAGAATTGGATGATTTGTCGTGAGTAAGGTCAAGCTCTTTATGAAAATATTCAGGGGTATATAGCAAAAATACCGTTCTGGGCCACTTTTTTACTGGCCGTTTTTAAATACTGCCCAGAGTATTTTTTTTCAGCCTTACTGACCCAAAATTCATTTAAGTCAGTTATTTTTTGACGTTTGCGGCCAATTCCACTGGTGTTCCCGAAATTCGCAGCGCCAATTATTTATAGAACAGATGCTGTCATTATCATTTCGCATGACTTTGCGTGACTGGCGCGCCGGTGAGCTGCGTTTTTTGCTGCTGACGCTGGTGATGGCGGTGGCGGCGCTGTCGTCGGTCAGCTTTTTCGTTGACCGGATGCGCGTCGGCCTGACCCGAGACGCGCACCAGATGCTGGGCGCCGATCTTGTGATTCATGCCGACCAGCCGCTGGGCGAAAGCTGGCGCGAAGAGGCGCAAAGGCGCGGACTGTCGCTGGCCGATACCGTCAGCTTTCCCAGCATGGCACTGGCGGGCGAAGGCGAACAAGCCACATCGAAGCTGGTGGCATTGAAAGCGGTTTCCGCAGGTTATCCGCTGCGCGGCAGCATGAAGCTGGCCGATGCAGCCGATGAATCCGGCGCGCCAGCCAGCGGTATTCCGGGTGCCGGCACGGCCTGGGTTGATGCCTCATTGCTGTCAGCGCTGAATTTGAAGTTAGGCAGCACGATACAGCTTGGCGAAAGCACGTTCACCATCACGAAAATCATCCTTATTGAGCCGGATCGCGGCGCATCGTTCATGAATTTCGCCCCGCGGGTGATGATCAATTTGGCTGATCTCGCCGCGACCGGGCTGATCCAGCCCAGTTCGCGCGTGCAATACCGGCTGCTGCTGGCGGGCGAAACGAATGCGGTAACCGAGTTCTGGCAATGGGCGCAGGCGGCGCTGGCGCAAGGCGCTCGTGGCGTGCGGATCGAATCACTGGAAACAGGCAGGCCGGAAATGCATTCGACGCTGGAACGCGGCGAGCGTTTTCTGGCGCTGGTCGGCCTGCTGTCGGCCATGCTGGCGGCGGTGGCGATCGGCATGGCGTCGCGCCGTTTCATGCTGCGTCACCTGGATGCGTGCGCGATGCTGCGTTGTCTGGGAATGACGCAAAACAGGGTCACGGCGCTGTACCTGATCGAATTCCTGCTGGTCGGGCTGGCTGGCAGCGGTATCGGCGCGCTGCTGGGTTTTGGCGCTCATTTTGTGCTGATGGACGGGCTGGGCAAACTGGTGTTTGCCGAAATGCCGCCGCCAACTATCCTGCCGGCTTTTCAGGCGTTTGCCGCCGGCCTGTTGCTGCTAATCGGCTTTGCACTGCCGCCAGTGCTGCAACTGCGCAATGTGCCGCACAACCGCGTGATAAGGCGCGAACGGGAAGCGCCGCAGCCGCTGGCACTGGCGACCTACGGCGGCGGCCTGGCGACGTTTGTGCTGTTGCTGCAGTGGCAGGCGGGCGATTCGAAAATCGGCCTGCTGGCTGCAGCCGGATTTACTGGAGGCATGGCAGCGTTCGTGCTGACAGGATGGCTGGCGCTGAAAGCAGTGCAGGTGCTGCGTCGTACCATCAACCGGCCCAACTGGAATTTTGCGCTGACGTCGCTGCAGCGACGCCCCGGCGCGACGGTGGTGCAAATCGTTGCGTTGGCGGTTGGCTCAACATTCAGCCGGAACAGAAGGAGGAGGTCGAAGGTCATTTGCAGCAGGAAGGCATCGCCAGTTTGCAGCTATATCCGATGATGCGCGGCCGGCTAATTGAGGTGAATAGTCAGCCGGTGCGGGGCGAACATTATGTCGAGGAGCGAGCCAGACGGCTGGTCGAGCGCGAATTCAATCTGTCGACCATGCGCGAGCAGCAGCCGTATAACGACATCGTTGCCGGCCGCTGGTTTGACGATACGCAGCCTGAAGCTTCGATTGAAGAGGGATTGGCAAAATTGCTGGGACTGAAGTTGGGCGATCAGTTGGCGTTCGATATTGCCGGACAAAAGGTCGAAGCGAAGATCACCAGCCTGCGACGGCTTGAGTGGGGTTCGATGCGCGTGAATTTTTTCGTCATCATCAACCCGCAGGCAATGCGCGACATGCCGCGCTCGTGGATCACCGCGATTCACTTGCCGGCGAGCAAGGCAGCACTCGAGCATGAACTGACGCGAGATTTCCCGAATCTGACGGTGATCGATACCGGCAGCATCATTCGCCAGTTGCAGGATGTGCTGGAGCAGGTGATCGCGGCGGTCGAATTCCTGTTCCTGTTCACGCTCGCCTCCGGTCTGCTGGTGCTGTACGCGGCGCTGCTAGGCTCGCACGATGAACGCATCCGCGAATCTGGTCTGCTGCGGGCGCTGGGCGCGACCCGCACGCAATTGCGTCAGGCGCAATGGGTGGAATTGTCGCTAATCGGTGCATTGTCGGGATTGCTGGCAGCGACTGGCGCAGCCATGACTGGCTGGGTGCTGGCACGCTTCGCGTTCGATTTTCCGTGGACATTCAGTCCGGCCGTCTGGCTCGCCGGGCTGGCAGGTGGCGCGGCGTGCGCGGTCATTGGCGGTTGGTTCGGGTTGCGCAACGTGCTGAATCAACCGCCATTGCTGACGTTGCGGGAAAGCTAAGCGGTGGGGAAGCTCTTCATCGGTCTGTTTTCTTGCGATTCAATAGCGACACCTTCATCTGCACCTCGACCGCATCCTTGTAGGTCACTTCGCCGGTAAGTGCGCGAGTCAGTTCCTGCTGTGTGCGGAATGCGCGCATGTAGGCACTGGCGTTGGCGCAGGTGTCACCAGTCAGCGACCACGGGTGTGGCACGAAGCACGGTGTTTGGGTGTTGCATGTCAAACCTCGTTCACAGCCGTGAAACGGCAG
>JAGSYW010000020.1 GCA_018262475.1 Burkholderiaceae bacterium
CGCGCCACGCGCATTGTCGGCCACGATGGCCGCTTTGGCTTCTTTTGCAATAGACATATAATTACCTTTCACATGCGGTGTGTGGAGTTGCTACCCCATGCACCGTGATTGTCAAAAAAACATGGCCAAATCAGGCCAAACGCGAAGTATAGCGCAAAAGTTTTTTTTATTCAATTGTCGTGGCGGGCAATGCGCCTGTGCCGGCACAAGGGGATACACATGAACGTGCTCAGACCCATTCTGTCGCTGTTGCTGGCATTTTCGCTGACAGCCTGCGTCACTTTTTCGTCCGACAATCTGCGGCCCGGTATTTCCGAGAGGGACGTGATTGCGAAGTTGGGGCAGCCAGCGGGGCGCTATCCGGTGGCGGATGGACAATTGCTCGAATACCCGCAGGGACCATGGGGGCAGACGACGCATATGGTCAAGATCGGGCCGGATGGTCGGCTGGTATCGTGGGAGCAGGTGCTGACAGTTGAGAAATTCGCGACCGTCAAGGTTGGGGTCACGACCAAAGCCGACATTCAGCGCATGTTTGGCCGCCCGGCTGAAACCGACTGGCTGCCGTTGCGTCAGCTCGAAGTCTGGTCGTATCGGTATAAAGAAGGCGGCGTCTGGGATTCGCTGATGCATGTGCATTTTGATCGCGCCGGTGTGGTGCGCGAGATGCAGAACGGGCGCGACCCGATGTTTGATACCAACGAGAGTTCGCGCCACGGCCGTGGCGGACGGGGCCGCTGACAAAGCAGGCGGCAGTGAGACTCATCCTGCCGCATATATATTGGAGAACACGTATGTTTTGTGTTTCATGCGGCAGTGAGTTGCCGGATGGCGCCGCCTTCTGCAGCAAGTGCGGGAGCAGGGTTGGAGTAGCAGGCAGCCCGATGATTTCAACCGCGGATGCCGGCAAGCTTTACATTCTGGTTGCGCATCTGGGTGGCATTTTTTTTGGTTTCATTCCTGCGCTGATCGTATTTCTGCTTGCCAAGGATGAGCCGGGATTCGTGCAGGACAATGCACGCGAGGCACTGAACTGGCAGATTACGGTCATTCTTGGCGGCATTGTCTGTTTCATTCTTGCCTTTGTTCTGATCGGCATTTTGCTCTGGTGGCTGCTGTACGTTGCCAACGTGATTCTGTGCATTGTGGCGGCCATCCAGTCCGGGCCGAACGCGGTGTATCGTTATCCATTTTCCATCCGTTTGATCAAACCATGAGTTTCAGTGGCAGAGTCGGGTGCGTCGCGGCATGCGGGGCGGTTTGCCGGTTTTGCTGTGACAGCGTGCCGCGCCTCCAGTTTGGTTGCGCGTTTGCCAGAATAGGCTTATAGTTTGCAACTATGTGCCAGAACCTTCAATTTCCTGTCGCCGCATTGAACAGCAGCCCGATCTGCGGCCTGCTACCGTTCCTGCTACTAGCACGCTAAGCGTGCCAGATTCCCTATTCTCACAATCCGAATTAGTTTGCGACCAGCCAATGGGCGCCTTGTGATATTTCCATTCCGGAGTTAATCATGAACCGATGCCGATACACCCTCCGCTCTACCAGCCCGCTACGACTGCGATGCGGCTGCCGGGCCTTGAGCAAGCGACAGTTCGGCAACCTTTCCTTTTCCCGCGATGTCGCCGCAACGACCTGTTAAAAATCGCAATCGGAGACTAATACCATGATGCTCAAAGACCCTTCCAAGAAATATCGTCCGTTCCGCGGCGTTTCATTGCCTGATCGTACCTGGCCTGACAAAGTGCTGACCAAGGCGCCTGTTTTTGTCAGTTCGGATTTGCGCGATGGCAATCAGGCATTGCTCGAACCGATGGATGGCGAACGCAAGATGCGCATGTTCAAGATGCTGGTCGGCATCGGCCTGAAGGAAATCGAGGTTGCTTATCCGTCCGCTTCGCAGACCGACTTTGACTTCGTGCGCAGCCTGATCGAGGGCGGCCACATTCCGGCCGATGTCACGATCGCCTGCCTCGCGCCCGCGCGGCACGAATTGATCGAGCGTACGGTCGATTCTCTCGGTGGCACGAAGCGTGCCATCATCCACTTGTATAACGCATCCTCGCCTCCGTTCCTTGACATCGTCTATGGCATGAAAGAGGAGCAGGTGATCGATATGGCGTGTGAAGCGGTGAAATTCTGCAAGGCATCGACTGCCCGCTATCCGCAGACCGAGTGGGTGTTGCAATACAGCCTGGAAACTTTCAGCGGTTCCGACATGGATTTCGCCAAACGCCTGTGCGATGCCGTGGTCGAGACCTGGGGCGGCACGCCCGAGAACAAGGTGATCCTCAACCTGCCTGCCACCATCGAGATGGCTTCGCCGAATGTCTATGCCGACCAGATCGAATGGATTGGCCGCAATCTCGCCAAGCGCGATTCGGTCATCATCAGCCTGCATCCGCATAACGACCGCGGTTGTGCGGTTGCGGCGGCCGAGCTTGGGTTGCTGGCTGGCGCAGAACGGGTCGAGGGCTGTCTCTTCGGCAATGGCGAGCGCACCGGCAATGTCGATCTGATCACCGTGGCCATGAACATGTACACCGCTGGCATCTCGCCCGGGCTGGACTTCTCGGATATGAACGAAGTCGCGCGGACGGCGGAGTACTGCACCCAGATGCCGATCAATCCGCGCCACCCGTATGTTGGCGATTTCGTGTTTACCGCCTTCTCCGGCACCCATCAGGATGCGATCAAGAAGGGCTTGGCCAAACAGGATGGCGAATTGTGGAATGTTCCCTACCTGCCGTTCGACCCGACCGACATCGGGCGCACCTACGATTCCGTGATCCGGGTCAACAGCCAGTCCGGCAAGGGCGGCGTTGCCTTCATTCTCGAGGCAAATTACGGCATCGTGATGCCGCGCCGGATGCAGATTGAATTCAGCCGCATCGTGCAGGAATGGACCGATGGACACGGCGGCGAAGCCACGGGCGAAACATTGTGGAACCTGTTTCAGCAGACCTACCTTACCCCCCATCCGACCATCGCTTACCAGAGCTACCGCGTGTTCGATCAGGATGATGCGCAAGGCGTGCGCCTGAACGTCGTCGTTGATGGCGCGGAACGCCAGCTCAGTGGCGTTGGCAATGGCCCGATCGACGCCGCAGTGGCCGCTTTTGGCCTTCCGCTGCGAGTACAATCGTTCGAGGAGCACGCGATGGGCAAGGGCGCCGATGCCAAGGCGGTGGCCTACGTTGAAGTGATGCTCAATGGACTCGAAGGCAGCTTCTATGGCGTCGGGATTCACGCCAATATCCTGACGGCATCGATTCTCGCCGTCTTCAGCGGCCTGAACCATGCCATCGCGAGCGCCGACGATGCCAAGCGCCGCTATTTGCTCGATATGTTTGGCAAGGCTTCCGGGCAAGCTGTGTAAAAATCAGGACGGAAGGACTGACAAAATGGCCGGCATTGCCGGCCATTTTTGCATTTTGGGCTGCTGACCTGAATTTTGTCCGTGAGGTGCGGTATTTTTGGTGGGGTATGTGGCAAAAATAATGCTCAGGGCCACATATTTGCTGGTGGTATTTTAATACTGCCCTCAGTATGTTTTTTTTGGCCTAATTGAGCGAAAAGTCAGTTTCGGTCAGTTATTTTGCCGGGGGATTGGTGTGGCCCCGAACTTCTTGCTTGAAACCTACGGCTTGTTGCCGCCGGGTTCGGTTTTGGTTTCGACGATGCTGACCGGCTTGCCCTTGAGCAGGCGCCACAGAAAGACCGCGTAGCCGGAGAGGCCGAACAGCAGGAACAGGCAGAACAGCACTTTGGGCGGATCGATCGCGATGAACACCAGCACCAGCGCCAGCAGGATGATGGCTGCATAGGGCACCGGCTTGTGGATGTTGACCGTCTTGAAGCTGTAGAACGGAACGTTGGTGACCATCGTCAGCCCGGAAAACAGCGTCAGCCCCCAGGCAACCCAGGTAAACCCGGTAGCCGGCAACTGCAGGTCATCCATCATCAGCACGAAACCGGCCACGATGGCCGCCGCCGCCGGGCTCGGCAAGCCCTGGAAGTAGCGTTTGTCGACCACCTTGATGTTGGTGTTGAAGCGCGCCAGACGCAGGGCTGCGCCGGTGCAGTAGACGAAGGCAGCGATCCAGCCCAGCTTGCCCATGCCTTTCAAAGTCCATTCGTAGATCACCAGCGCCGGTGCAACGCCGAACGACACCATGTCGGACAGGCTGTCGTACTGCGCGCCGAATTCGCTTTGCGTGTTGGTCAGCCTGGCAACGCGGCCGTCGAGGCTGTCGAGAATCATCGCGATGAAGATGGCAATGGACGCGTTGTCGAAGCGATGGTTCATTGCCATCACGATGGCGAAAAAGCCGCAGAACAGTGCTGCGGTGGTGAATGCATTCGGCAGCAGGTAGACGCTGCGCCGGCGTAGCGTGGGGCGCTGCGGCATAACGACGGTTTTATCGGATTCTTGTTTGTCCGGTGCCGCCTGGTTCATGCTAGCCTCCTCGAACTGGGTTTGCGCGACATGATGAAAACGGTTATTTATGCGAATTCGGCCAGAATGGTTTCGGTGGCGCGCACCTTGTCGCCTACAGCCACTTTTGGCGTCGCCGTCAGCGGCAGGTAGACATCGACCCGCGAACCGAAACGGATGAAGCCATAGCGCTGGCCGCGCTTCAGGCTGTCTCCGGGCTGCACGTAACACAGGATGCGGCGCGCGATCAGGCCGGCAACCTGCACGCAAGTGACGCTTTCGCCGTTGCTGGCATTGATGGCGACCGCATTGCGCTCGTTTTCGGTCGATGCCTTGTCCAGATCGGCGTTGACGAACTTGCCGGGGAAATACTGTACCGACTCGACCTTGCCGTCAACCGGGAAGCGGTTCGAGTGGACATTGAACACGTTCATGAACACGCTGATTTTCAGCGCTTCGCGGCCGGTGAATTCGTCCTGCGCCTTTTCCACCACGACGATGCGGCCATCGGCCGGGGATAGTACTGCTTTCGGGTTGAACGGCACCACGCGTGGCGGGTCGCGGAAAAACTGCAATACAAACAATGCGATGATCCACAGCGGCACAGACCACCATCCACAGAACCAGGTTGCAGCAACGGCAAGCACGACGGCAATGCCGAGGAAAGGCCATCCCTCGCGGGCGATGATGGGGTGCGGGTAATTGTTCAATATGGCTCCGGTCAAAAACGGTTCATGCAAAACAGCGTCCATTATATAGCGAGCAGAGCGGGGAATTTTTCCCTCGGCTCATTTTTTGCGGCAGCGGAGCTTTGTTTTTGCTCAAACTGCCCCATATGACGTGTGTGATACTGGCTGAGGCCGCAAACCAATGATGCAGCAACCTGACGGGAGGACTGGCAATGACATTTCGCGAACCGGGCAGAACCATGTGGGCCAGAGCGCTGGAAATGATGGAGCGTTCAGACCGGCTGTACCGGCAATTTTTTCATCCGGGCCGGCGCAACGAGCGAGGCCCGACGTGGGAACCGCCAGCGGATGTGTTCGAAACCAGTCGTGCGTTGAAAATTCTGGTGGCGCTGCCGGGCGTGAACCCGGACGAAGTCGAAATCGTGATCGACGGCAGCACGCTGTATGTTGTGGGTGAACGGCCGATGCCGGCGTCGCCTGGGGTGGCCATCAGGCGGCTGGAGATTCCTTACGGGCGGTTCGAGCGGCGGATTGATCTGCCGCCAGGCCATTTCGATATTGGCGAACGGACACTGGCCAACGGTTGCTTGCGGCTGGTATTGCGCAAGCTGGCCTGAGGAGGATGGCATGAATACCAAACAGCAAAAATACGCCGTACAGGCAGACCATCCGGCATTGCCGGACGATGCCCTGATCATCATTCCGGTGCGCAATCTGGTGGTGTTCCCTGGGCTGGTGGTGCCAGTCACGGTTGGGCGCGAAGGGTCAGTCGCGGCGGCGCAGGAAGCGATTCGCAGCGAACGGCAGGTCGGCATCCTGCTGCAACGCGATCCGGAAACCGCCAGCCCGACGGGCGACGAGCTGTATCCGATCGGGACTGCGGTCGATATCCTGCGTTACGTGACCACGCCAGACGGGGCGCATCACGTGGTTTGTCAGGGCGAACAGCGCTTCCGCGTGACCGAATTCATTGAAGGTTATCCATTCCTGGCCGCGCGCGTCGAGCGATTTGACGAAATGACGGGCAAAGCGCCGCCGGAAATCGAGGCGCGCATGGAACAGCTTAAGCAGCGCGCTGCGGAAATCATCACGTTGATCCCGCAGGTGCCGGAAGAACTGGCGACGTCGGTGCAAGGCATCACTTCGCCGGCGATGATGGCCGATTTCATTGCCGGGCTGATCGATTTGAAACCGGCGGAAAAACAGGATGTGTTGGCGACACTCGATTTGCGCGAGCGGCTCGACAAGGTACTGGCGTTCTTGACGCATCGGATTGAGGTGTTGCGCATCAGTCGCGATATCGACCAGCAGACGAAGGAGAGACTGACTGGCCGGCAGCGCGAAGCCTTGCTGCGCGAGCAGATCAAGACCATCCGCACGCAGCTGGGCGAAGGCGACGAGGAAGAAACGGAAGCGGCAGAGATGGCGAAGGCGATTGACGACGCGAACATGCCGGACGAAGTGCGCACGCACGCCAAGAAGGAACTGAAGCGGCTGGAGCGGATGTCCGAATCGTCGGCAGAATATCCGATGCTGCGCACGTATCTCGACTGGTTGACCGAGCTGCCGTGGGAAATCAAAACGCAGGACAGGATCGACATTGCCGAAGCGCGCAAGATTCTGGATGAAGACCATTACGGGCTGGAAAAGGTCAAGCGCCGCATCCTGGAATATCTGGCGGTGCGCAAGCTCAATCCGCAGGGCAAGAGCCCGATCCTGTGCTTTGCCGGGCCGCCGGGCGTCGGCAAGACCTCGCTTGGTCAGAGCATCGCCAAGGCGACCGGTCGCGAGTTCGTGCGCGTCAGCTTGGGCGGCGTGCATGACGAAGCCGAAGTGCGCGGTCATCGCCGCACCTACATCGGCGCGCTGCCGGGCAACATCATCCAGGCGATCAAGAAGGCGGGCGCGAGGAATTGCGTGATGCTGCTGGATGAAGTGGACAAAATGGGCGGCGGCGTGCATGGCGACCCGTCGGCGGCGCTGCTGGAAGTGCTCGATCCGGAACAGAACATTTCGTTTCGCGACAATTACCTTGCGGTGCCGTTCGACCTGTCGCGGGTGCTGTTCATCTGTACCGCCAACATGCTGGAAACGATACCAGGCCCGTTGCGCGACCGGATGGAAATCATCGAACTGCCGGGTTACACCGAAGAAGAAAAAATGCAGATTGCGCGTCGCTATCTGGTTACGCGCCAGCTCGAAACCAACGGGCTGACGGCCAAGCAATGCACGATCACCGACAAGGCCTTGCGTGAAATCATCGGCGGCTACACGCGCGAAGCTGGTGTGCGCAACCTTGAGCGCGAAATCGGCAGCACGCTGCGTCATGCGGCAATGCGGATTGCAGAAGGTGCGGCCAGCAAGGTGAAGATCGATGTGCGCGATTTGCAGGCCATACTCGGCGGTTCGCGTTTCGAGGGCGAGCTGGCGTTGCGCGCCAGTCTGCCGGGCGTGGCCACCGGTCTGGCGTGGACGCCGGTCGGCGGCGACATCCTGTTCATCGAAGCCAGCCGCGTGCCAGGCAATGGCAAGCTGATCCTGACCGGGCAGCTGGGCGACGTGATGAAGGAAAGCGCGCAGGCGGCGATGACGCTGTTGAAGGCGCATTCGACCGAACTGGGCATTGAGTCGGCTATGTTCGACAAGCACGACATCCACGTGCATGTGCCGGCCGGCGCAATCCCGAAAGACGGGCCGAGCGCCGGGGTGGCGATGTTCATGGCGCTGGCCTCGCTGATGACCGAGCGGCCGGTGTCGGCCACGCACGCGATGACCGGCGAAATCAGCCTGCGCGGGCTGGTGCTGCCAGTCGGCGGCATCAAGGAAAAGGTGCTGGCGGCGTTGCGCGCCGGCATCACGACGGTGATGCTGCCGCGGCGCAACAAAAAGGATCTGGAAGACATTCCGGAAGATGCACGCAGCCAGCTTCATTTCGTCTGGCTTGATACGGTCGAGCAGGCGGTGAACGCAGCACTGACGGTCGGGGTGCGGACGAAGCGGCGGCCGCGCAAGCCGGCTTGAGCTCGGGTAGAAGCGCGTTGCGGGCGCAAAAATAACTGACCGGAAGTGACTTTCCGGTCAGTAAGCTCAAAAAATATACTCCAGCCAGTATTTAAAAACAGCCAGCAAAAATGTGGCCAAGAGCAGTGTTTTTGCTATATACCCCTGCGTTTTCAGCTTATTTTGTCAGTCGGTACAGGCCGACCAGCTCGGCTTGCGCCAGCACATGGCCTTCGATGTGCAGCAGCACCTCGGTCTTGGTGGGCGCATGCAGGTCGGGCAGCACGGTATCAATGGCATACAGCTTGTGGAAATAGCGGTGCGTGCCGACTGGCGGGCAGGGGCCGTTGTAGCCCACATTCTTGCGGTCGTTGGTGCCAACCAGCGTTTTGCCCGGTAGTTCAAAATCCTGCACGCCGGCGGGCAGGCTGCCTGCGGTCGGTGGCAGGTTGTACAGCACCCAGTGCACCCAGGTCATCTTCGGCGCGGCCGGGTCGGGCGCATCCGGGTCGTCAACAATCAGCACCAGGCTTTGCGTGCCGGCTGGCGGCGCACTCCACGCCAGCGGCGGCGAGATGTTGTCTCCCTCGCAGGTGTATTGCGCCGGCATGGTCTGGTGGTGCTTGAAGTCCGGGGAAGTGAGGGTCAGGCTCATGGGGTTCCTTGGGCGTGGTGGGGCTGCTCTGGTTGTTGCAGATGAATGATGGTTGAATATTGGCACAGCCGCCAGCAAAAACACAACCGCTTGCGGCATAATTGCGCCCATCCAGAAACATTCCGGGAGTTCCCATGCTGCAGCCCATGCGGTCATTCACACGCCTGCTGGCGCTCGCCGCCAGCGTTTTGCTGGCTTCCTGCGCCGGCATTGAACAAGTGCCATCTTCACCGGTGACGGTGTCGGTGGTCAGCTTCAATGATTTCCACGGCAACCTGCAACCGCCGGCGATGCCGGTGGCGGTGAAAGATCGGCAGACTGGCTCGGTGAAGCAGCTGTCGGCTGGCGGCGTGGCGCATCTGGCCACGCTGGTGCAGCAACTGAAGGCGCAGAACCCGGCCAACACCGTGGTGGTTGGTGGCGGCGACCTGGTCAGTGCTTCGCCGCTGGTCTCAGGCCTGTTCCATGACGAGCCGACCATCGATGCGTTGAGCCTGCTCGGGCTGGAATTTTCGACTCTCGGCAACCACGAGTTCGATCACGGCCGCGACGAACTGCTGCGGCTGCAGAACGGCGGCTGCTTTCCGAAATCGGCCGATGGTACGCGCGGCATCGTTGGTGTCGATACCTGCATGAATGACGGCAAATTCGAGGGCGCGAAATTTCGCTATCTGGCGGCGAACGTGCTTGACGGCCAAAGCGGCGGCACGCTGTTTCCTCCGTACGCGGTGAAAACCATCGGCGGGGTCAAGGTCGGTATCATCGGCCTGACGCTGAAGGAAGCCGCGTCGGTGGTTTCGCCGGCTGGCGTGGCCGGGATGCAATTTGCCGACGAGGCGGCGACGGTCAACCGGCTGGTGCCCGAGTTGCGGCAGCAGGGCGTGGCGGCCATTGTGGTGCTGATGCATCAGGGCGCGGCGACCGAGGCGCGGCACATCAACGATCCATCCTGCCCGGGCTTCAGCGGCGAGGCAATTGCGATTGTTGACCGTTTCGATCCGGCGGTCGATGTGGTGGTGACCGGCCATACGCACGAGGAATACGTTTGCACGCGGCCGGACGGCAAACTGATGACGCAGGCTGGTCGCTATGGCCGGATGGCGACCAAGATCGATCTGACCATCGACCCGGCGCTGCGCAAGGTCGTGCGCAAGGCGGCGCAAACCCATGTTGCGGTGAACCGCGAGCGGGCGATGGACGAAAACGGTCAGGTCGTGCCGCTGCCGGCTGGTTACAGTGTGCTGCAGAAAGATGCGGCCCAAGAGGCGCTGGTGGGGCGGTATGCATCGCTAGTGGCAAAACGAACCGAGGTGGTGGTCGGCACAGTCAGCGCGCCGCTGAGCCGCAAGAAGAACAAGGCGGGCGAAAGTACGCTCGGCAATGTGGTGGCGGATGCCTATCTGGCTGCGACTTCGACAGCTGCTTATGGCAGCAAGCCGGCTGAAATTGCGTTCATCAATCCGGGCGGGCTGCGCAACGGGCTGGCGCCGGAAAACGGGCAGGTGACATATGGCGCGCTGTATCAGGTGCATCCGTTCGGCAATTACATGGTGACGATGGATTTGAGCGGGCAGCAAATTCTGCGCCTGCTGGAGCAGCAGTGGGAACAGCCGCAGCCGCAGGGCGGGCGCATGCTGGCGGTTTCGAACGGCTTCAGTTATGCGTGGGATGCCAGCCAGCCGGAAGGCGCTGCGCCAGGCAAGGGGAAGCGCGTGATTGCGGATTCGGTAAAACTGCATGGCAAGCCGCTTGAGCCGAACAGGATTTACCGCGTGACCACAGTCAGTTTCCTCGCTTCCGGCGGCGATAATTTCAGGCTGTTCGCCGAAGGGAAGAACCGGCAGAATGGCGGCAATGACCTTGACGTGCTGGTCGATTATTTCAAATCGCGGCAGCGGGTTTCGCCGCCAGTGCGCAACCGCATTGAGCGCAGGAAGTAGCCACTTGATTTTTCCGGAGCTGACGATATATCCGGACCGTTTTCTTATTCATTAAGTTTGAAGGAGTTGATATGTCCGATCATGGTTTCCACGTTCACGGCCCGCATGACCACGAACTCGAACACGCGGCCCACGGCAGCGATTCGTTTGCCAGCAAGATTGCGGTCATGACCGCGATTCTGGCCACCATCGGTGCGCTGTTTGGTTATATGGGCGGCGCTACGCAAGCCGATGCGGCGATGTTCAAGAACAATGCCGCCATCAAGAAAACCGAAGCATCGAACCAGTGGAATTACTATCAGGCGAAATCGAGCAAGCAGAACCTGGCCGAACTGGCGATGGTGCTGCCGGGCGTGGATGCGGCGAAGTACAAGGCCGAGGTCGAACGCTACAAGGCTGAGAAGGCCGAGATCAAGCTGGAAGCGGAAAAGCTCGAAGCGGCATCAACCGAATGGGACAAGCGTTCCGATGGCCGGATGCATGAACACCACCGCTGGGCGCAATCAACCACGGCCATCCAGATCGCGATTGCGCTGGCCGCGATTGCCTTGCTGACGCGCAAGGTCTGGATGCAGTATGCATCGTATGGCGTGGGCGGAATCGGCATCGTGCTCGGGGCGCTGGCCTGGCTGCATATCTAGCCGCGCAATCCGCATTGTCCTATCAAGTCAGAATTCGGGGCGGCCATGTGGAACTGATGTTGCGCGCCGCCCCGGATAGCTGATCACGGATAGGAATAGGGGATCGATTCGAATTTCCCCTTGCTGACAGCGGCATTCGCTTGATGCTGCTGTTGCAGGCTTTCAATCGCACTGGCCTGCCGATCCTGTTGCGCGATTATTCTTTGCTGGTTTTTCGCCAGCGCATCCACTTTATTTTCCAGTTGTGTCGCTTTGGGCTTGGCCTTTGGCTTGCGCCTGGCGGCATGGGCGGGTGCCAGCGATGACAGGCTGACAATCGAAACGACGAGCAATATCAGCAGCTTTTTCATGATGGTTGCCTTCGTGGTGACGGGTTACTCTTCTTTGCTCTTTTTGTGATCGAACCGCACCAGATCGCCCGGTTGAACCTTGGCATTCTTCTGGTTCGCGCGCAGTTCGCCAATGGAAAACAGCGGATAGACCTGCGTGATGGTGAGCGACGAAAACGGTGACTCGGCAATCGGCGGTTCATAATGCGAGTGCACATCGGCCGCTTCCCACTCGCTCTGCGCACGGTACGAAACCAGGTTGTCGCCGGGCGCAATCAGCGAGGTGGTACCGGCGTCGATGTAGATGCGGCTACCGGCTGTGCGCACGATCCGCGCCGTAAAAGGGATATTTTCGATCGCTTTCAGTACCGAGGCGGTGGCCTCATTGATGGTTTCGCGAACCTTTGCGCCATATTCGGTGGCATAGAAATCGCTGGAGCCGAACGGTTTGTCACTGCCAACTTCAGCCGAGCCATCGACAAAACGGTCGATCCGGTGCTGCATCAATTTCGTGCCAGTCAGTCCGTCATATACAGCTATGCGAACCTCGAACTGGCGCTTGCCGCGCCCATGTTTCCCAATCCACAGGAATTTGCTCGGCGACTGGCTTTCCAGCACTTCGCCCGAAACCACGAACTGGCTGTCGTATCTGGCGGCTATCCGCCGGACGGCCATGCGGATGGCGCGCTCAGTTTCGCCGCTGTTGGCTGCAGGAACCGCATATTCTGAAAAGCGCGCGAGTACGCGGTTCGATTTCTCCAGCTGGAACATCAGCTCGTTGGAAAAATCGCGGTAGCTGGTATCGGTTTGTGCCGGCGTTTGCGCCGCGAATGAAGTTACGACCAGTTTTTTCTTGTATGACGGTATCGCAGCACGTTTACCCTGTGTTGGTAATTTTTCAAAACGCAACCGCACATGCACGCGCTGGCCTTCGACTCGTTCGTCTACTATCTCGTATTCCGGTGATGCGCCAGCCGCACGCAAACGGCTGCTTTCCAGCCGTTCACCGGATGGCGACAGCCGTTCGGACGACTCAAGCGCGACGCCGCCGAGTCCGGTGGCGCGTTTGACCGCCTTGCCGATCGCTTCCTGCCGTGCCTGTTCAATGCCCGCATTCGAGATTTGCGCAGTGCCTTCGATTTCAATCGGTTCAGTCGCGGTAGCCGCTGGCAGTATTAGCAAAGTGGCAGCGGCTGCAATGGCATAAACGAGGATTGGGAATCGACCGAGTTTATTCCGCATAATAGAACGTGTTGCCGTATGCTTGGCCAGGGCCGCTCATTCCCTTTACGAACTCTCCCGAAGTCATGCTGACGGGAGGCGTAGATTTTGCTGCCGGCTGTGGTTGGCGTGCAACGAATTCCCTAGCCATTGCTTCGTTGAAATCCATTTCGACCACGGTTTCGTAATTGCCATCGGCCATTGGCGTGATCGACTGGACGCGCGCACCGCGCAGCGTGGTGTCGATATACACCCTGAAGCTGTCGCTTTGCACCATCATCGCACCGACTGTGGTGTTTCCAGTCAGACGGACACCATAGACCTGCTCTGCCAGCGAACGGTAGGCATCGAGTTTCGATGCGCGCATCGCCATCAGCTTTTTCTGGCCTGGGGTGTAGCCGTCGAACGAGCTGGTGGCGCCATGGCCGATGGCGGTGATCTTGACCATGCGCGGCGCGGTGGCCTGGCTGTTGGTGGGGGATTCGGAAGTGCCGGCTGTCTGGCAGCCGGATAGAGCGACAATGCAGGCACTCATCAGGATCGCGGCAGTTTTTTTCATGTTGGTATTGGGCGAAGTGGATAAAGAACAGCAATTCTGCACGAACGACGCTGCCGGCTTTTCACTTCGTGCCGGGTGTGCGGACGAGCAGTGACACCGTTGATTCAACGGCAGCATGGCCGCTTTCTTTAGAAAATGCTTTGCGCAGGCGCAAAAGGTGGCAACAAGCGATGGGGGTATGTAAGCAAACAATGCCGTTTGGCCATATATGCCGAGGCTGTTTTAACATACCCCCGTCAGTATTATTTCGTCTTGCACTCGCGGTTCATGCACTCATTTGTCGACCGTGAAGCCCTGCTTGGTTGCCACAAGCTTGGTTTTCGGGAAATAGACCTGTTTGTAGCGCTTGGCCGTATTGGCTGTCCACGGCAAGCCATCCGGCCGACCGATCGATTTCCAGTATTCCATCAGTTCCGCGTTGTAGGCTTCAATCGTCGCCTTGTCCGGCACGCCGTGCCATTGTTCGTCGTGGCGGAACGTCTTCACCGGCAGGCGCGGTTTCAGCGGCGGCTCGGATGCAAAGTGGCCGATGCAGCAACCGATGAACGGGAAGGTCATTGGCGGCAGGCCGAGCAGGTCAATCATCGCTTGCGGGTCATTCCTGATGCCGCCAATCATCACCGCGCCCAGCCCCATCGCGCGCGCGGCGGTGGTGAGCGTCATCAGTACCAGACCGGCGTCGATGGCGCCGACGGCGAAGCCTTCGAGGCTTTCGTGAATCACCTGTTGTTCTCCGGCGAATTCGACCGCCGCATTGGTTTTTGCGAAATCCGCCACCAGGCAGATGAACACCGGCGCTTTGGCAATCCACGGCTGGTTGCCGGCGATTTCGGCAATTTTTGCGCGCTTGGCCGGATCGCGCACAACAATCAGCGACGTGACTTGCGCATGGATCGACGACGGCGCGCGCTGGGCTGCTTCGATGATCGCATCGAGGTCGGCATCGCTGACTGGCTGGTCGGTGAAATCGCGGTAGCTGCGGTGGGCGAGCAAAACTTGCATGGCGGCGTTCATTCTGTCATCTCCGGAAGGTAAAATGGAACTCATCGCATTATAAGCCGCGAGCCACTTGCAAGCATTCAAATTACGCGTTTGCCAGACTGCATGACGAAGCCGAGAACAATCGCCAACACTGCACTCTGGTGGCCACTGCGCCACCCGATATTCCGCAAGATATGGATTGCGTCGCTGTTTTCGAACATCGGCACTTGGATGCATGAAGTCGGCGCCGGCTGGCTGATGACTTCGCTCGCGCCCGATCCGCTGATGGTGGCGCTGGTGCAGGCGGCAACGACCTTCCCGGTCTTTTTGCTGGCACTGCCGGCCGGCGCGCTGGCCGACATTCTCGACCGCCGTACCTATCTGATTGCAACCCAGATCTGGATGGGGCTGGCGGCCGGGTTTCTTGGCCTGTTCACGCTGACGGGCGCGGCCAATGCCACGATTTTGCTGCTGTTCACATTTGCGCTCGGCATCGGTTCAGGCATGATGATGCCAGCCTGGGGTGCGATCATCCCGGAACTGGTGCCGCGCGAGGAAATACATGGGGCGGTCAGCCTGAATTCGGTCGGGGTCAATGTTTCGCGCGCGGTCGGCCCGGCGCTGGCCGGATTGATCATTGCCGCGACCGGCCCCGGCATCGTGTTCATGCTCAATGCGGTTTCATTCGGCGCCGTCATCATCGCGCTGTACGGCTGGCACCGGAAGACGACCGATGGCGAGCTGCCGGCCGAGCGTCTGGTCGGCGCGTTGCGCGCGGGCGTGCGGTACGCGCGCCATTCGCCGGAGTTGCGCACGATACTGGTGCGCGTCGGTGCCTTTGTCATCTTTGCCAGCGCTTCCTGGGCGCTGATCCCGCTGCTGGTGCGGCAGAATCTGGGCGGCGGCGCGGACACTTATGGCCTGTTCCTGGCTGCGCTTGGCACTGGCGCGATTGCTGGCGCTTTCGTGCTGCCGCATGTGCGCTTGCGCCTGTCGCGCGACATGATCCTTCGAGGTTCTACCTTGCTGTTTGCCGGTTGCATGCTGGTGCTGGCGCACAGCGGCAGCATCGCCGCCGGCATCGCGGCCATGTTCTTTTCCGGCATGGCGTGGATCAGCGTGATTTCATCGTCGATGGCTGCGGCGCAGGTGGCATTGCCGGCCTGGGTGCGCGCGCGCGGGCTGGCATTTTTCTGGGTCGTGTTCATGGGCGGGATGGCGGTCGGCAGCGCAATCTGGGGGCAGGTTGCTTCGCTGGTCGGCATTTCGATGTCGCTCACGCTCGCGGCCGCGTGTGCGGTGATAGGCATGGTGGCGACCTGGGAATTTCGCATTGGTCAGCTGGAAGTGCTCGATCTCACGCCGACGATACACTGGACCACGCCGCATTTCCGCGACGATAGCGAGATGGACCGCGGGCCGGTAATGGTGATGATTGAATACATCATCGAACCGGCCAAGCTGGAAGAGTTCACCCACGCGCTGCATCAGGTGCGTCGCCTGCGCCGGCGAGATGGCGCATTCATGTGGGAAATGTTTACCGATTCCGAAGAGCCGGGCAAGGTGGTCGAATGCTTCATGATCGAATCCTGGCTGGAACACTTGCGCCAGCACGAGCGCGAAATCGCCTCAGACAAGCACATCTACAAGAAGGCACATGCATTTCACATCGGCGACCGGCCACCGAAAGTCACGCACTACATTGGCGGCCATTTGCGCGAGCAGCCGCTCTTCTGGTAGGCCGGTGAGTTCCTATGTTCGGCGCGGCCACGGCAGGCGCGGCAGAAAACGGCCTGCCGTGGTCGCGTAGGTGGCGTAGTTCGGGTATTGCTGCCGCAGCAAATCTTCCTCGAGCGACGATTTTTTCCACAGCACTGCTAGCAGAAGCAGCCAGCAGGTTGTCTGGTACCAAGAGAATCCGGACAATGCGGGCGCGGCGCACAGCAGCAGAACGGCGGTGTACATCGGGTGCCGGATAACGCGGTATGGGCCGCTGGTCACCAGATGGCCGTCTGGCCTGGGTTCCGGGCGAATATTGAAATTGCCGATGCGGTTGAAAAACAGTGTCCAGATGCCGAGCGCAATGCCGGCAACCATCGCTGCCACTGCCGTGCCAGACAGCCGCAATTCCGCCAGCCAGGCAAAAAGCATCAATCCGATCAGCGCGAACTGGGCGGCGACCAGCAGGCGGCTCAAGGTTGCCGTTTTCAACACGCACCTCGCCGTTCGTTGCCGGATGATGTTGGCCGTGTGCCGATCTTCATGGGGATAATCTCGCGATGGCTTGTTAAACGGCATTATCGCGTCAATCCGGCTGCAATGCGCAAGTGCAATCCAATGCGCATGCATAACAAGCAGGGCGGGAAGGTACAGACCATCAGGCGCAGATGACGCTGCATTCCGGCGTTTGCCGCATTCAGGCTGACAGAACCGCGTACTGAGCGCTGAATCCCTGCCGGTATTCGGCGGCCAGCCGGTCGGCTGTCTGCCGCAACAGTTCCGGATTGGCCGCCAAAGCCTGTGCCAGTTGTGTTGCCAGATGGCGTGTTCCGGTCATGCCAATCATCGCCAGCGGTTCCCAGGCGGAGGCATATGCTGCCTGCTTGCTGGCGTGGGGGAGAGATTCATCCGCCAGCAGACTGACGTGCGGCAACGCAAATGCGGTCGCGACGATGCGGCCGTGCAGGCTGCTGCCGCAAAAACCGCGGCTGGCGGCAATCAGCGCGCAAATGTCCCACAGGTGCAGCGATTCGAAAATTGCCGTCGCTGTTGTCGTCATGCGGGCGGCGCAGCGCCGGTAAACGTCCAGATCATCGTGCCAGGTGGCGGCGCCAGCGCGGAAGAATACGATGCCAAGCCCATTTTCTGCCGATGCCTGATCGAGTTTGGCTGCGATGGCAGACAGCGTGGCATCGTCGCCGAAATTGGCGCTGAATTGCACAGCGAGATAACCGTGTGGAAATCGTTGCCGAATCTGCGCAACTTCAGCTTGTATACACCGCTGCCGGATACGATCGCCAAACAGTTCTGCTACCATCACGGCCGGATCGGGCATCAGGTGTGCGGTGATGCCGGCGGATGACAGATGCGCCAGCGTGTGCCGCTCACGCACGCCAATCGCATCGGCGGCGCGCAAGTTGGCCAGAACCTCGGCCCGCATTGACGCCGGTATCTCGTCCAGCGCAACGCCGCCGACCGCATTGAAAATCACCCGATTGATTTGCTTCCGCCGTGTGCGGGAAACGCAATACGGTGCCAGCGCATCCGTTCGCAGTGCTTCGCGTGTCCACGCCGGCCTTTCCTGCGGTCTGGCATCAAGCCGCACGATGGTTCGCTGCGCCGTTTCCGGCGGCAATAGCATCGCTGCGGCTTCCCACGCGCTGCAGGTCAGAATTTCTCCACCGACATGCATCAAGTCAGCTTTCTGGCCTCCCAGTTCGTCCAGCAGTCCTGGCAGCGCGGCCACGCGATGCCCGCCATAAGCCCGCAAATCGCGCTCTGCCAGCCCGGCAAACAGCAAATTCTTGTCGGGCAGCAGCGCAGCGGCAATATGCGGAAACAGCAGATCGCCGAAGTTGTGGCGGTCGAAGGCGCCGAACAGGATGAGCGGCGTGGTGTCGGCTGAAGGCGAATTCATCTGGCGCAAAAAGAAAGGGGTTGGTGAATGCTATCACGCGATGAAAAGCCCCCCATTTGCTGGACTAACGCTCAGAATAATTGAGCGAGCGGTTCAATAACATTGTCCCGGCTCCCAAATTGCAATATATTAGCCTGTTAAATAAACAGGTCATGGCGACCGCGTCAATGCACTGGGAAAAGCAATGCTCACCGGCGAACTCCGCACCAAGGTCGATACCGTCTGGAACTCCTTCTGGACTGGTGGAATTTCAAATCCGCTCGAAGTCATTGAGCAAATCACTTACCTGCTTTTCATCCGTCGGCTGGATGACCTTCACACCCTCGAAGAAAACAAGGCAAACCGCCTGAAAAAGCCGATGGAGCGGCGCATTTTTCCGGAAGGGAACGACACCAAAGGCCGCAGCTACGAAGACCTGCGCTGGTCGCGCTTCAAGAACTTCGCTGCATCGGAAATGTACGCTGTCGTCGGTGAGCACGTGTTTCCGTTCCTGCGCACGATGGGGAGTGATGGTTCGACCTACGCCACACACATGAGGGATGCACGTTTTACCATCCCGACAGCTGCCTTATTGTCACGCGTCGTGGACTTGCTGGACCACCTCCCGATGGACAACCGGGACACCACCGGCGACCTGTACGAGTACATGCTGGGCAAGATTGCGGCCGCCGGCCAGAATGGCCAGTTCCGCACGCCACGGCACATCATTCGGCTGATGGTTGAACTCACAGCACCGACCGCGAGCGACACCATTTGCGACCCGGCATGTGGTTCCGCCGGCTTCCTGGTGGCCGCTGGCGAATACCTGCGCGAAAAGCATCCGGAAATCCTTCGCGATGCCAAAAACCGAGAACACTTCCACAGCGGCATGTTCCACGGCTACGACTTCGACAACACCATGCTACGCATTGGCAGCATGAACATGATGCTGCATGGTGTCGAAAACCCGGACATCCGTTACAAGGATTCTCTGGCGCAAGACCATGCTGGCGATGAAGAAGCTTACTCGCTCATTCTGGCCAATCCGCCGTTTGCCGGGTCGCTGGATTATGAAAACACCGCCAAGGATTTGCTGGCCATCGTCAAAACCAAGAAAACCGAGCTGCTGTTCCTGACCCTGTTCCTGCGTCTGCTGAAGCCTGGCGGCCGTGCTGCAGTCATCGTGCCGGACGGTGTGCTGTTCGGTTCCTCCAAAGCGCACCGCGAGCTGCGCAAAAACCTGGTCGAAAACCAGAAGCTGGATGCCGTCATCTCCTTGCCATCCGGCGTGTTCAAACCCTATGCGGGCGTATCGACCGCGATATTGCTCTTCACCAAAACCAATTCTGGCGGTACTGACCATGTGTGGTTCTACGACATGCAAGCCGATGGATGGAGCCTGGATGACAAACGCCAGCCGCAATTGGATGAAGACAAGCTCGGCGTTACACCCGCCGAAAAGCTGACAGACGCCGAACACGCGAAGAACAACCTGCCGGATGTGCTGACCCGCTGGAGCCAGCATGACGGTTCCGAAAAAAAGCGTGCGCGTACCGAGCAAAGCTTCTGTGTGCCAAAGTCGGACATCGCTGGCAACAACTATGACCTGTCCATCAACCGCTACAAGGAAGTGGTACATGTGGTGATTGAGCATCTGCCGCCGAAAGAAATTCTGGCGAAGCTGGCTGCATTAGAAGTCGAGATTCAAGACGGAATGAAGATACTCGAAAGGATGTTGTAATGCATCCAACAACCGGTTGGCAGACAATTGCGCTTGACGATTGCTTTTGGTTTCAAGAGGGACCTGGAGTTCGAAAGTGGCAGTTCATGAACTCTGGCATCAAACTGTTGAATGTCGCAAATATCGAAAAAGACGGAAAACTCAATCTTGCAAAAACAGACAGGCATCTATCTGTAGATGAAGTAGAAGCAAAATACAAGCACTTCCTTCTGGATGTTGGGGATTTGGTCATTGCGAGTTCGGGTATTTCATTTGACCAAGATAATCTACTCAAAACCCGCGGTGCTTTTGTTGAAAAAGCACATCTTCCCCTATGCCTGAACACAAGCACAATTCGCTTTAAAGCCAAGGATAATATTTCTGATTTGAAATTTCTGAAGCATTGGATTGATAGTCGTGAATTTAGAGAGCAGATAACCAAACGTGTTACAGGGAGCGCTCAACAAAACTTTGGTCCTTCTCACCTCAAAGAATTAAGGATTTCGCTCCCTCTTCTTAACGAACAACGCCGCATCGCCGCCATTCTCGACCAAGCAGATGCGCTGCGCGCCAAGCGCCGGGAAGCGTTGGCGCAGTTGGATGAACTGCAGCAGGCGATTTTCATGGAGATGTTTGGAGACCCAGTTGGAAACCCCAAAAAATGGTCTGAATCCTACGCATTAGGGGATGTAGCAGATATTGTTTCAGGAGTTACAAAGGGACGGAATCTGAACGGGAAGAATACAAGGATTGTCCCCTATCTTGCAGTAGCGAATGTCCAAGATAAAGCACTTAACTTGTCTGCCATTAAGGAAATTGAAGTCACTGATGATGAAATTCAACGCTACCTCCTAAAGAAAGATGATTTACTCCTTACTGAAGGAGGTGACCCTGATAAATTAGGGCGTGGAACAATATGGAATAATGAACTGCCTGAATGTATTCATCAAAATCATATTTTTCGAGTGAGATTAAAAACAGAAAATATTGAGCCACTTTTTCTAAACTGGCTTGTTGGCAGTCAAAGAGGAAAAAATTACTTTCTTCGCTCTGCAAAGCAAACAACAGGAATCGCGTCAATCAACATGACGCAACTACGTGGCTTCCCATTACTCATTCCCCCGCTCAAACTTCAGCAAGAGTTCGCAGAGACGCTTCGTAATATTGAGAAACAGAAAAATATACAACACCAAGCTCAAATAAAACTTGAGGACCTTTTTTCATCCCTCCAATACAGCGCTTTCCGAGGAGAACTCTAGATGAGCAACTTCGCCTTCCTCCAGTCCGAATGGACACTGCTGTTCGAATCGGCCAGCAAGGCGGAAGGCGCGGTTCATAACGACGCGCGGGCATCCTGCTTTTATGCGCGGCGCACGCTGGAAATGGCGGTGGCATGGCTGTACAAGCATGACCCAATGCTGAAGTTGCCTTATCAGGATAACCTCAGCGCGCTGATACACGAACCCACTTTCAGGCAAACCGTCGGCGATGCGCTGTTCACCAAGGCACGCCTCATCCGTGAACTGGGAAATCTGGCGGTCCACAGCACCAAGAAAATTCTTGCCAGCGATGCCATCAGCGCCACGCGGGAACTGTTCCATTTCTGTTACTGGCTGGCGCGCACCTATGGCCGGCAATCGCGGCCGCCATCGGATTTACGATTCAACGCCAGCTTTGTTGCCAAAGTTCCTCCTGCCCCCGTCCAGTCGCAAGTGCAGTTGCAGAAACTGGAAAGTGAACTCCACGCCAGGGACGAGCAGCTATCGGTGCTGCTCGCGCACAAGGCATCGCTGGATGAAGAACTGCAAAAACTCCGCGCCGAAGTGGCCGCTGCAAAAACGGCAAACGCAGCCATTCCCGATACCCACGACTATTCGGAAGCAGAAACCCGCAAGGCCTTCATCGACCTGTTGCTCAAGGAGGCCGGCTGGAATTTGGACCCTGCCAAGAACTTCGAGGTCGAGGTCGCCGGCATGCCCAACAATGAAGGGAAAGGGTTCGCGGATTACGTTCTTTGGGGGGACGACGGTAAACCGCTGGCTGTGATTGAAGCCAAGCGCACAACGCGCAACCCGAACGAAGGTCAGCAGCAAGCGAAGCTTTATGCCGACTGCCTGCAAAACATGCACGGCCAGCGGCCCATCATTTTCTACTCGAATGGCTACGAACACTGGATGTGGGATGACGCATCCTATCCGCCGCGTGCCGTTCAAGGGTTTTACAAGAAGCCCGAACTCGAATTGCTGGTTCAGCGCCGCACCAGCCGAAGAAAGCTGGCAGAAGCCGTCATCAACAAGGAAATCGTCGGTCGCCATTACCAGACCCGAGCCATCCGCCGCGTAGGCGCCAGCTTTGAGAATGACCACCAGCGCAAGGCACTGGTTGTGATGGCAACCGGCGCAGGCAAGACGCGCACGGTTATCGCGATGGCGGATTTGCTGATGCGCTGCAACTGGGCCAAGCGCATCCTGTTCCTGGCCGACCGCGTGGCGCTGGTGAACCAAGCCGTCAACGCCTTCAAGACGCACTTGCCGGATGCAGCGCCCGTCAACCTCGTCACAGACAAGGCCACGGAAGGGCGCGTGTATGTGTCGACCTACCCGACGATGATGAACTTGATAGATGACGTCTGCAATGACGAGCGCCGCTTTGGCGTCGGTCATTTCGACCTCATCGTCATCGACGAGGCTCACCGTTCTGTTTATCAGAAGTACCGCGCCATCTTCGAATACTTTGATTCATTGCTGGTCGGCCTGACCGCCACCCCCAAGGACGAAATCGACCACAACACCTATGGCCTGTTCGACCTGGAAACCGGCGTGCCGACCGATGCCTACGGGCTGGAAGAAGCCGTGGCGGATGGCCATCTGGTGCCGCCAGTCCCCATTTCGGTGCCGCTGAAATTCCAGCGCGAAGGCATCAAGTACGATGAACTGTCCGAGGAAGAAAAGGAAGAGTGGGATTCTCTGGAGTGGGGTGAAGATGGCGATGTTCCGGATGAAGTTGGGGCAGGCGCCATCAACCAGTGGTTGTTCAATGAAAATACGGTTGACCAAGCATTAGAAACCCTGATGACCAAAGGCCAGAAGGTGGCTGGTGGCGACCGGCTGGGCAAGACCATCATTTTTGCGAAAAACAATGACCACGCCGATTACATTGCCAAGCGCTTTGATGCCAATTACCCGCACTACAAGGGACACTTCGCCCGGGTGGTGACCTATAAGACCGAATACGCGCAAAGCCTTATCGATGAATTCTCGAAAAAGGAGAGTGCCCCGCACATCGCCATTTCGGTGGACATGCTGGACACCGGCATCGATGTACCTGAGGTGGTCAATCTGGTTTTCTTCAAGGTGGTGCGCTCCCGTACGAAATTCTGGCAGATGCTCGGGCGTGGAACACGTTTGTGCAAAGACCTGTTCGCTCCCGGCGAGGATAAGCAGAACTTCTACATTTTCGATTTTTGCCAGAATCTGGAGTTCTTCAGCCAGAACCCGGACTTTTCTGAGGGTTCCAGCACGGAATCGCTCAGTACCCGCCTGTTCAAGGCACGACTTGAGATAATTGCCGGACTGGATGCCAATCTGTTTGCCGGCACCGGAGTGGAAGAACCACCGCCACCTCCTTATGGTGAACAGCTCACGATGAACCAGGTGCGGAATGATACCGCCGCGCTGCTGCACCAAACCGTTGCTGCCATGAAGCTCGACAATTTTGTCGTGCGCCCTCAGCGCAGGCATGTGGAGAAGTTTGCGAAAGCCGCGACGTGGGAAAAACTGGGCAAAGGCGATATTCAGGAGCTATCCACCCATGTCGCCGGCCTGCCGACCGAACTGACTGATGAGGATGAAGAAGCCAAACGGTTTGACATGCTGGTGTTGCGCACTCAGCTTGCCATTCTGCAAAAGAAGTCGGACTGGACTGGGCTGAAGGAGCGGATGCAGGCAATTGCCAGCGCGCTGGAAGAACAAACCGCCATTCCCGCCATCAAGGCAGAAATGGTGCTTATCCAGAGCGTGAGCAGCGACGAGTGGTGGGAAGGCGTCACCGTGCCGATGCTGGAAACCGTCCGGCGCAGGCTTCGCGCCTTGGTCAAGCTGCTTCCCAAAGGCGAGAAAAAAATCGTCTATACCAACTTCGAAGATGAATTAGGAGAGGTCGCAACCATCGACCTGCCGCAAATCACCGCTGGCTTGAACATGGCGAGATTCAAGGACAAGGCACGTGCATTCCTGCGGGAACACGAATCGCACCTCTCGTTGCAGCGCCTCCGTCGCAATCAGCCACTGACGCCATCAGACCTGTCTGAACTTGAAAACATGCTGGTCGAAGCTGGCGGCTCGCCGGAGCTGATTAGTCAGGTCAAGGAAAAAAACAAGGGGCTGGGCTTGTTCATCCGCTCGCTGGTTGGCCTGGAACGCGAAGCGGCCATGCACCTACTTGGCGAATTCATCAGCGGCACAACCGCAACTCCCAATCAGATTGAGTTCATCAACCTTATTGTGGAGCATCTGACAGAGAACGGTGTGATGGAGCCGGCGCGCCTGTATGAATCGCCGTTTACCGATATCAGCTCGATGGGGCCGGATGGGGTGTTCCCGTCAGCGAAGGTGGACCAACTGGTGAAGGTGCTGGAGGATATCTGGCAAAGCGCTGTGGCCTGAACGTTGCTGCATAGATGAACCGGTCATAATTCCCATCATTTTTAAAGGAAGCCAAATGAACACAAAAATCGGAAAGGCCATCGGGGCGATAGTAGTAATCATCGCGCTAGCTATCGCGGGTTATTGGTATTGGTCTCCTTTTCTTGCGCTCAAACAAATGCATACCGCGGTCATCAAAGGAGATGCCGGCGCCTTTAATGAAGCCGTTGATTTTCCGAAGCTGCGCGAAAGCCTGAAGGGCCAGTTCTCTGCCATGCTGGCCAAACAAGTTGCCAAGCAGTCAGAATCAGGAAATCCGTATGCCCAAGCTGGCGCAAATCTTGGCGCTGCATTAGGAATGGCAATGGCCAATTCTATGGTTGAGGCGATGGTGCGCCCGGAATTCGTCATGAACATTCTGAAGGAAGGGCGCCTTAAAAAGCATGGCCAACAAGCCCCAAATCAACAAGCGGCGCCTGAAGCAAAAAACACTGAGAAGAAGCCCGAGTGGGACTATGAGCGTAAAGGTGTGAATCAAATCGTGGTGTTTATTGTTGACCGGACAAAAAAGAAAGAGGAACAACCTAGCCTGGTATTCGAGCGATACGGTTTCGCAACCTGGAAGCTGACGGAAATTCGGCTACCGGATTTAATGGGGTAAGCCATGCAACTAATATGGGCAAAGATGCAGTTGCAGGGGCGATAGTTGGCGCAGGCATTGCTTCATTTGTACCCGGTGTTGGGACAATGGCTGGTGCTGCCGAGGGTGCTGCTGTCGGTGTTTACAAAAATATGGGGAAAGAGTAATTCGTAACTGGCCGAGCTTGGCTATCCTCCGCCTCGCGCGCAAAGCGAGATTAATGCCAATATGCAAAGCGAAGAATTGGTTTTGATGTGTAAGTTAAGCTGATATTTCGGACAGGATTCGGACACGAACACCTGAAAAAGAAAAACGGGTAGCGTTAAATTTCGCTAACCCGTTGAATTTATTGGTCGGGACGGTGGGATTCGAACTCACGACCCCCTGCACCCCATGCAGGTGCGCTACCAGGCTGCGCTACGCCCCGACGAACTGACAATTATATTTGCCGCCGTCGGCATTACAATTCGCTGGCGCAATTTTTTACGCTTGGCATTGGGGCGAATCGCTGGTTTTCTGGGCGAGCGTATTGCGCGAGCGGTCAATCATTCAGGGGGATGCATGGGAGTGGAAATCGAGCGGAAGTTTCTGGTGCGCGGCGATGGCTGGAAATCGTCGGGGACGAGCACGCTGTTGCGGCAGGGCTTTCTTTCCTCTGAGCCAGACCGTGTCGTGCGCGTCCGGATCGAAGGTGAAGCGGCGACGATGACCATCAAGGGGCGCACCGTCGGCGCGACGCGCAGTGAGTGGGAATACCCGATCCCGCTGGCCGATGCACAGGCAATGCTCGACCGCTTGTGCGAGCAGCCGCTGATCGAGAAATACCGTCACCGGATCGAGCATCAGGGGATGATGTGGGAAGTGGACGAATTTCTGGGCGAAAATGCCGGGTTGGTGGTGGCGGAAATTGAACTGGCATCCGAGGGGCAGCCATTCGCCAAACCTGAATGGGTCGGCGACGAAGTGACGCAGGATGGACGCTATGCGAATGCCAGCCTGGTGCGGCGTCCGTTCCGGCAATGGAAGTAGCGCAGCCTGCTTGTTTTGATAAAACCGCTGGGGTATATGGATAAATTTGTGCGTTAGGCCACATATTCCGGGGTAATTTTTATATACTGGGGTGAGTATATTTTTTTGACCTAACTGACGGGATGTTCATTTTGTTCAGTTATTTTTTTCTTGCCTGAGCAGGCGGTGTCTGAAAATTGGCTGTAAGCCGAGAGGCTGTGTGTTATCGTATGCCGGTTTAAAACAGCGGACGTACATCGGTGCGCATTTCATTGCAGGGAGCTTGCATGGTTTTGATCATTCTTATCGTCGTATTGTGCGCACTGCGTTATTTCGAAGTCGGGTTCTTTGCCCATATGTCCTGGTGGTGGGTTGCCGGGGTGTTTGCGGTGGCGTTCCTGTGGTTTGAATTCGGCGAGAAGATGCTCGGCCTGGACCGCCGGCGGGCGCATGAATCGCTGGAGCAGGCGCGCGAGGATCGGGTGAAGAGGACGTTCGGCAAGAAGTGAAAATCAACGTATGCCATCGTTAAATGGCTGATAAGGTCCAATAAAGTACTTGCAAATCTGTACTTTTGCATTATGGACGTTAATTTCCCCTCCCAAAAAAGTTCCGCGTAGCCCCATTTCAAGAACTACTGCGCTCAGCAAGTTCCGAGGCGCAAAATTTTACGTCCGCAATCAATACTCACCAGCGTCCGTTGGGCTGACGTAAAAAAACCCTGCTTTCCGAAGGAAGCAGGGTTTATCAGCAATCTGAGGCAGCCGAAGCTGCCTTTTTGTGAAAATTGCTGTCAGCTTATTTGGCCGAAGCGGCGGAGGCCGATGATGCATTGGCTTTCGCCGGCAGGGCTGGAGGTGCTGATGGCACAGACGGTGCCGGTACAACCACAACCGTCGGTGCAGGTGCAGCAGCATGCGAGCCGCTGGTCGCGGAAACGCCGGAAGCTGGGAGCAGCGGCACGATCAGCAGCGCTACGATGTTGATGATCTTGATCAGCGGGTTCACGGCCGGACCAGCAGTGTCCTTGTATGGATCGCCAACGGTATCGCCGGTGACAGCAGCCTTGTGTGCGTCCGAACCTTTACCGCCGAAATGGCCATCCTCGATGTATTTCTTCGCGTTGTCCCATGCGCCACCGCCGGTGGTCATCGAAATCGCGACGAACAGGCCCGTGACGATCGTGCCCATCAGCAGGCCGCCGAGCGCGGCAGCGCCGAGGATAAGGCCAACCAGAATCGGCACGATGACCGGCAGCAGCGATGGCAGGATCATTTCCTTGATCGCGGCCGAGGTCAGCATGTCAACCGCCTTGTCGTATTGCGGCTTGGCCGTGCCTTCCATGATGCCGGGGATTTCCTTGAACTGGCGACGCACTTCGACCACGACGGCGCCGGCTGCGCGGCCAACAGCTTCCATCGCCATCGCGCCGAACAGATACGGAATCAGGCCGCCGATGATCAGGCCAACGATGACTTTCGGATCGGACAGGTCGAACGCGGTGCTCTGGCCGACCGATTCCAGCGCATGCGTGTAGTCCGCGAACAGCACCAGCGCAGCCAGACCGGCGGAACCGATGGCATAGCCCTTGGTCACGGCCTTGGTGGTGTTGCCAACCGCGTCCAGCGGGTCGGTAATGGCACGCACCGACTCAGGCATGCCGGACATTTCAGCGATGCCGCCTGCGTTATCGGTGATCGGGCCGTAGGCGTCGAGCGCAACGATGATGCCGGCCATCGACAGCATCGATGTGGCGGCGATGGCAACGCCGTACAGGCCGGCCAGCTTGTAGGTGATGAGGATGGCCGCGCAGACGGCCAGAACCGGATATGCAGTCGATTTCATCGACACGCCCAGCCCGGCGATGATGTTGGTGCCGTGGCCGGTGGTCGAGGCTTCAGCGATATGCTGCACCGGCTTGAATTCGGTGCCGGTGTAATACTCGGTGATGTACACCATCAGGCCTGTCAGCACGATGCCGACGACAGTCGAGCCGATCATCGGCCACAGCATGCTGGCCGGCATCACCAGATAGGTGACCACGGCAAAGCCGATCAGCGACAGGATGGCCGCCCACCACAGGCCGGTATACAGCGCCGACATGATTTTCTTGCCCGGTTTTGCCTTGACCATCGAGCAGCCGATGATCGATGCGATGATCGAAACGGCGCCCAGCAGCAGCGGATAGACAATGGCTTGCGTGGTGGCGTTGGTGATCAGCAGTGCGCCAAGCAGCATGGTGGCGATTAGCGTCACGACGTAGGTTTCAAACAAGTCGGCGGCCATGCCAGCGCAATCGCCGACGTTGTCGCCAACGTTATCGGCAATCACTGCCGGGTTGCGTGGGTCGTCTTCCGGAATGCCTGCTTCGACCTTGCCAACCAGGTCAGCGCCAACGTCAGCGCCCTTGGTGAAGATGCCGCCGCCAAGACGGGCGAAGATCGAAATCAGCGATGCGCCGAAAGCCAGACCGATCAGCGGCTTGATGATGTCGTGCTGCGACAGCGTGGTGCCGGCAGGCGCCAGCGCGACCAGCGCAACGTAGAAAATGGCAACGCCCAGGAGGCCAAGGCCGGCGACCAGCATGCCGGTGATTGCGCCGCCTTTGAACGCGACATTCAGCGCTTCGTTCATGCCTTTGGTGGCGGCCTGTGCCGTGCGCACGTTCGCGCGTACCGACACATTCATGCCGATGAAACCGCATGCGCCGGACAGCACTGCGCCGATGACAAAACCGGCGGCCGTCCAGAGGCCCAAGCCCGGCAGGACGGCAATGATAATGGTCAGCACGACGCCGACGATGCCGATGGTGCGGTATTGCCGCGAAAGATAGGCGCCAGCGCCTTGCTCAATGGCGGTTGCAATCGCTTGCATCCGCTCGTTGCCGGCGTCCTGCTTCAGGATCCAGCCACGCGCCCATAGGCCGTAGATGACGGCGAGTACGCCGCAAGCTACGGTGAACCACAAACCTGCTGTCATGTTTACTCCTTATATATCTACGACATTGATGTTGAAAATAGTTGTGCCGTTTCTCTTCGATGGGCAACAGGCGGTTTTGCGCCTGTTGCCGGCGCTTGTTCGCACACGAGAGTGTTTTATTAGTTTTCCAGCGCCGACATTGTGTTGGCGCGGATCTGGTCGATCGAGCCGACGCCAGCAACCTTGCGATACTGCGGCGCGCCCGGTTCGCCCGACTGCGCCCATTTGCTGTAGTAGCCGATCAGGACTTCGGTTTGCTCGTGATACACGGACAGACGTTTTTTTACCGTGGTTTCGTTATCGTCGTCGCGCTGGATCAGGTCTTCGCCAGTCAAGTCATCCTTGCCTGCGACTTTCGGCGGATTGAACGTGACATGATAGACGCGCCCTGAGGCAGGATGTACGCGGCGGCCAACCATGCGTTCGATGATGTCTCCGTCGGGCACGTCGATTTCAATCACGCGATCGATTGCAATGCCGGCTTCTTTCATTGCCTCTGCTTGCGGAATCGTGCGCGGAAAGCCGTCGAACAGGTAGCCGTTGGTGCAATCAGGATTTTTCAGTCGATCCTTGACCAGATTGATGATCAGATCGTCGGACACAAGACCGCCAGATTCCATCACCTTCTTCGCCTCGATGCCCAGCGGCGTGCCGGCCTTGACGGCGGCGCGCAGCATGTCGCCGGTCGAGATTTGCGGGATGTTGTATTTTTCCCGGATGAAAGATGCTTGTGTGCCCTTGCCGGCACCAGGTGCTCCTAACAGGATGAGACGCATGTCGTTTCCTAACGATGGTTGGTTG